>NZ_JACHMZ010000001.1:4345576-4663269 GCF_014205165.1 Micromonospora carbonacea
GCAGGGAGGCGAAGGCGATGATGTTGTCGGCGTAGCCCGTCTGGCCGCCGACCCATGCGCCGCCGCAGGTGATCAGCCGCAGTTCCGGTGGGCCGTCGTCGCCGTACACCCGGTCGGCGGGCAGGTCGTCCTTGCCGAAGTGTTCGACGGAGTCCACCGCGAAGACCGCCACGACGCCGTCGGCGCGGGTCACCTCGATCCGGTCGCCGGCGCGCAGTTTGCCCAGGTCGTAGAAGACGGCCGGGCCGTCCCGGGTGTCCACGTGACCGACGATCACGGCCCGGCCGGGCTCGCCGGGGATCACGCTGCGGTCGTACCAGCCGGTCTCGGCGGCGGCGCTCAGCGGCGGCACGGCGATCGACCCGTCGGCGGCCTGCCCGACCGGGCCGACCGGCGCGGACACCCGGATCGCCGGCACCCGGAGGCGCACCGGTCGGCCGGCGGTCGGCGGGCGCGCCTCGTCGGCCACCGCTGCCGCCCGGTCAGCCGGGCGGGTGGCCCACTCGAAGGGCCCCGCCGTGCGGCCGAGGCCGGCGCCGGTGGCGAAGACGCCGAGCAGCACCAGGGCCACGGCCGCCGGCACCGACCAGGGCCGGCGGCCGTCCGGCCGGGCGGACCGGGTGGAGACCGCGCCCGGGGCGGCACGCACGGCCGTCCCGCTGCGGGCGGAGGCACGCACGGCCGCCACCGCCCGGACGGTACCTCCCGACGCCGCGCCCCGGACCGTACCTGCCGACGCCACCGCCCGGACCGTGCGCGCCGACGCCACGCCCGGAGTGGTGCGTGCCGACGCCACGGCCGGCCTCAGCGGCGGTTTCCGCCGCGGCGGGACCGCGGCCGACGGGCCGTGGCCACGCCGATCGTCACGCCGGCCACGGTCAACGCCACGCCGCCGGGCAGCAGCAGGCCGTCGGTGGCGCCCCGGGCGGTGCCACCGAATCCCGTGTTCGGCCCCCGGCTCGGGTAGTGCGTGGGCGGGTACGTCGGGTGACCGGTCGGCTGGTACGTCGGCTTGTGGGTGGGCGCGGGCGAGGGCTGCTTCTTGACCACCTGGAGCATCGTGGTGGCGGTCTCGCCGCCCCGGCATTCGAGCTTGACCCGGTAGTTGCCCGGCCAGATGCGCTCGCGGACCATCGGGGTGCCGGCCAACAGGCCCCGCTGCGGGTGCACGGCGACCCGGCCGAAGGCGTCGGAGACGACGATCGCCGGCACCGAGTTGTCGTGACAGCTCGCCCGGATGCCCACGAGGTAGCCGGGCTGCACGGTGCTCGGGGTGACCTCGACGAAGACGAGCCAGCCGGGCTGTTCGCCACCGGGCGGGCCCGGCGGCGGCTCGGGTGCGGGGGCGGCCACGGCCGGTCCGGCGGCCCACGCGCCCGCCGCGAGCGGCCCGGCGAACGCGGCGACGGCGACGGCGAGCGCGGCACCGACCCGTGCGACCGGGCCCGTGGCGGGTCCGGCACACTGGCGCGTGGCTGCCCCCATGGCCCCTCCCGGCGCGGTAGTGCGTCGCCGGGCAACGGCCCGCCCGGCCTGCCGTACGGGATGAATCTTCTCATCCCCGGTCGTACCTCACAGGCGATCCGGCGCGCTGGTCGCGTACGCTCGGACCGCTGTGACCTCCACCGAAGCGAACCCCGTCGTGACCGTGCCGCCGCACGCGTCGCGGATCCGCACCTTCCACCCCCGCCGGGGCCGGATGACCGGCCGCCAGGTCGACGCCCTCGACCGGCTCTGGTCGGCGTACGGCCTGACGGTCGCCGACGGTCCCGCCGCCGCGCCCGTGGACCTGGCGGCGCTGTTCGGCCGCCGGGCCCCGATCGTGCTGGAGATCGGGTCGGGGATGGGGGACGCCACGGCCGCGATGGCCGCCGCCGACCCAGGCCGAGACTATCTGGCGGTCGAGGTGCACACGCCGGGAATCGCCAACCTGTTGGGGCTGGTGGAGCGCCTCGGGCTGGACAACGTGCGGGTGGCCCGGGGCGACGCGCTGGACCTGGTCCGGGCGCTGCCGGACGGGTCGCTGGACGCGGTGCACGTCTTCTTCCCCGACCCGTGGCCCAAGTCGCGGCACCACAAGCGGCGGATCATCCAGCCGGCGCACGTGGCGCTGCTGCGCTCCCGGCTGACGCCCGGCGGGACGCTGCACTGCGCCACCGACTGGGCGGAGTACGCGGAGTCGATGCGCGAGACGCTGACCGCCGACGCGGGCCTGGTGGACGTGCACAGCGGGTACGCGCCGCGCCCGGCGCACCGGCCGGTGACCAAGTTCGAGCGGCGCGCCCTGACGGCGGGCCGCCCGGTGTTCGACCTGGTCCACCGCCGCGCGTGAGGGTGCCGGCCAAGGCACGGCGCGCGGCGCGCATGCGGTGCAAGGAAGGGCACCCTGTTAACGCATTCTGTTGTACAGGGGCCCCTTCCTAACACCCGGTTGGCGCGGAGGGGCCTGCGACAGGCACGATGGACGGGCTATGACGCTCACCGCCGCGCTGCCGACAAGCGCCGACCCCGACACCCTCTTCGACGCGTTCGCCGGTTGGGCGAAGGAGCGCGGCCTCGACCTCTACCCCCACCAGGAGGAGGCGGTCATCGAGATCGTCTCCGGCGCGAACGTGATCATGAACACGCCGACCGGCTCGGGCAAGAGCCTGGTGGCGATCGCCGCGCACTTCGCCGCCCTGGCCGACGACCGGACGACCTTCTACACCGCCCCGATCAAGGCCCTGGTGTCGGAGAAGTTCTTCGCGCTGTGCGAGGTCTTCGGGGCCGACAACGTCGGCATGCTCACCGGCGACGCCAGCGTCAACGCCGACGCCCCGATCATCTGCTGCACCGCCGAGGTGCTGGCCAACCTCGCGCTGCGCGAGGGCGCGCGGGCCGACGTCGGCCAGGTGGTCATGGACGAGTTCCACTTCTACGCCGAGCCGGACCGGGGCTGGGCGTGGCAGGTGCCGATCATCGAGCTGCCGCAGGCCCAGTTCGTGCTGATGTCGGCCACCCTCGGCGACACCAGCCGCTTCGTCGACGACCTGACCCGGCGCACCGGCCGGCCGACCGCCGTCGTGCGCTCGGCCGAGCGGCCGGTCCCGCTCCTCTTCTCGTACGCGATGACGCCGCTGCACGAGACCCTCGAGGAGCTGTTGGAGACCAAGCAGGCCCCGGTGTACGTCGTGCACTTCACCCAGGCCGCCGCCCTGGAGCGGGCCCAGGCGCTGATGAGCGTGAACGTCTGCACCCGGGCCGAGAAGGACCTGATCGCCGAGGCGATCGGCCGGTTCCGGTTCACCTCCGGCTTCGGCAAGACCCTGTCGCGGCTGGTGCGGCACGGCATCGGGGTGCACCACGCCGGCATGCTGCCGAAGTACCGCCGGCTCGTGGAGACCCTCGCCCAGGCCGGCCTGCTCAAGGTCATCTGCGGCACCGACACGCTCGGCGTCGGCATCAACGTGCCCATCCGCACGGTGCTGTTCACCGGCCTGAGCAAGTACGACGGGGTGCGTACCCGGCTGTTGAAGGCCCGCGAGTTCCACCAGATCGCCGGCCGGGCCGGGCGGGCCGGCTTCGACACCCTCGGCCGGGTCGTCGTGCAGGCCCCCGAGCACGTCATCGAGAACGAGAAGGCCCTCGCCAAGGCCGGCGACGACCCGAAGAAGCGGCGCAAGGTGGTGCGCAAGAAGCCGCCGGAGGGCTCGATCGGCTGGGGCCAGCCGACGTTCGACCGTCTGGTCGAGGCCGAGCCGGAGCCGCTGACGTCCAGCTTCCAGGTCAGCCACTCGATGCTGCTCAACGTCATCGGCCGCCCCGGCGACGCGTTCGCCGCGATGCGGCACCTGCTCACCGACAACCACGAGGACCGCGCCGCCCAGCGCCGGCACATCCGCCGGGCCATCGCCATCTACCGGGCGCTGCGGGCCGGCGGGGTGGTCGAGGAGCTGCCCGAGCCGGACGAGACCGGTCGCCGGGTGCGGCTCACCGTCGACCTCCAGCTCGACTTCGCGCTCAACCAGCCGCTGTCGCCCCTCGCGCTGGCCGCGATCGAGCTGCTCGACGCCGAGAGCCCGTCCTACGCCCTCGACGTGCTCAGCGTGATCGAGTCGATCCTCGACGACCCCCGCCAGGTGCTGTCCGCGCAGCAGTTCAAGGCCCGCGGCGAGGCGGTCGCCGCGATGAAGGCCGAGGGCATCGAGTACGAGGCCCGCCTCGAACTGCTCGACGAGGTGACCCACCCGAAGCCCCTGGCGGAGCTGCTCGACGCCGCGTACGAGATGTACCGGCGGGGGCACCCGTGGGTCGCCGACCACCAGCTCTCCCCCAAGTCCGTCGTGCGGGACATGTACGAGCGGGCGATGACCTTCACCGAGTACGTGCAGTTCTACTCCCTCACCCGCTCCGAGGGCCTCGTGCTGCGCTACCTCGCCGACGCGTACAAGACGCTGCGACAGACCGTGCCCGAGGACGCCAAGACCGAGGAGCTGATCGACCTCATCGAGTGGCTGCACGAGCTGGTCCGCCAGGTCGACTCCAGCCTCATCGACGAGTGGGAGCGGCTGAAGAACCCGTCGGACGTCGCCGAGGCCGCCGAGGCGCACGCCGCCCTCGACGACCGGCCGCCGGCGGTCACCCGCAACGCGCGGGCGTTCCGGGTGCTGGTGCGCAACGCGCTGTTCCGCCGGGTCGAGCTGGCCGCCCTGCGCCGCTGGGACCTGCTGGGCGAGCTCGACGCCGCCGACGGCTGGGACGCCGACGCGTGGGCCGACGCGCTGGAGCCCTACTTCGAGGTGTACGACTCGATCGGCACGGGGCCGGACGCCCGCGGCCCGGCGCTGCTAATGATCGAGCAGGGCCGGGACCGGTGGACGGTCCGGCAGATCCTCGACGACCCCGACGGCGACCACGACTGGCGCATCAGCGCCGAGGTCGACCTGGCCGCCTCCGACGAGGTCGGCGCGGCCGTCGTCCGGATCACGGACGTCGGCCAGCTCTGACCCCGGGCGCGGTCGGCCCGGACGCCGCCGCCTCCACCGGGCACGACGCCTCGGACACGCGCGGCGTCCGGGGTCTGCTCGCCGGTGCCGGCCGGTGGGGCATGGGCGCGGCGGCTGGCGCTGCTCCGGCGGGGCGCGGCGCGCGGTCCCGGCGGGCGGCTGGCCGCGCTCGCCAACCCCGTCGTCCTGGCCGCCCCCTGACCGCTCGCCCGGATGTGCGCGGGGTGCGTAGCGCCGGGCAGACGGCTGCCGATACGCCCCTCATTTCCCTGGGCGATGTCAGACCCGTCGATTAGAATGTATGTACTAAACCAAGTCCTGACCTGGGAGGACTTCCGTGACCGCGCCCACCTCCAGCACCCTCCCGCCCTACGCCACCCTCCTCGGCTTCACCCGGTACGTCGACCGCACCGGGCCCACCAAGGCCAGCTTCGTCGGGGGCCTGCGCAAGCAGCGGGCCAGCAAGCACGGGTTCAACCCGCACGGTCAGTTCGTCAAGGCGCTCAAGGCCGACGTCGCGTTCCACACCGGCGGCACCCACCTGGCGCAGGTGGCCGACGCGGTCAAGCCGCGCTGGCAGCCGCTCTACCGGGCGCTCGTGCCGGGCGCGACGGCCTGGCTGCACTCCCTCGGCGAGCCGACCGGCATCGACCTGGCGCAGACCCGCGACGCCTTGGCCATGCTCGGCGACCTGCCGGTGAAGATCAATCCGCACTTCGGCATCCGGCACGCCGCCGACGGCCGCGCCGAGGCCGTCCGCCTGCACTTCGACGAGGCCCCGCCCAGCGAGGAGGCGGCCCTGGCCACCCTGCACCTGATGGCCCGGCACATGGACGCGGTCCTGCCGCACGCCGCGCCCGTCCTGGTCGACGTGCGGCGGGGCGTGGCGCACCGGATGCCCGACGGCGTCAGGCCCGAGCAGGTCGAGCAGTGGCTGGCCGGCGAGGCGGCGGCCTTCCGCGCGATCTGGTCCACCGCCGCCTGACCCGTCCCACCGCCGCCCGCCCTACCCGCGCCACCTCCCACCGTCCCCACGGGCGGAGGGAGGTGGCGCGATCGCGTACGGGGCCGAGCGGCGCGCCACACGGCAGGCGCGGACGTCGGAGTCGGGGTGGGGTGGGCTGCATGATCGTGCTCGATCCCGGAAACAGTGGCATCCGGGCGCGCGGATGCCACTGTTTCACCGATTAAGCACGATCTTGAAGCCGGGCAGAGCAGGGCAGGGCGGGGCCCAAGCGGTCAGGGTTGGCCGTGGGGGTCAGGCCGCCGGGACGTACTTCTCCAGGTCGTCGATGATCTTGTTGGCGGCGCCGACGCCGATGCCCGTCATCCAGGTCTCGTCGGAGACCACGTGCGCCCGGCCCGCCTTGACCGCCGACAGCCCCTTCCACAGCGTGCCGCCGGTGACGGTGGCCTGCTCCGCGGCGGCCTTCTCGCCGTACGCGGTCACGAAGACGACGTCGGCGTCGACCTCGTTGACCCGCTCGGCGCTGACCAGGTCGAACCGCTTGTCCTCCTTGCCGGCGAGCTGCTGCCGCTCCGGGCGGCCGAGGCCGGTGTCGCCGACGACGATGCCGGAGAAGGAGTCCGGCCCGTACACCCGGATCGCGCCGGGGATGAAGCGCACGATGGAGACGGTGCGGTCGGCGGCGTCGCCGAGCTTCGCGCCGAAGTCCTTCGCCCGCTTCTCGTACGCGGCCAGCAGGTCCTTGGCCTGCTGCTCCTTGCCCAGGGCCTGACCGTCGAGGAGGAAGTTCTCCTTCCAGGTGATGCCCACCTTCTCGGTGAACACGGTCGGCGCGATGGCGGCCAGCTCGTCGTAGAACTTCTCCTGACGGAACTTGCTGCCGAGGATCAGGTCGGGCTTGAGGGCGTTGATCGCCTCCAGGTCGGGCTCGGTGAGCACCCCGACCTCCTTGATGCCGGCCAGCTTCTCCTCGCCGAAGTAGGTGGGCCAGCTCCTCGCCTCGCCGGCGGTCGCCGCGCCGACGGGTGTGACCCCGAGCGAGAGCGCTGTGTCGATCTTGTCGGTGTCGAGGACGACGACCCGCTTCGGCTCGGCGGGCACCTTGGTGGTGCCCATGGCGTGCGTGACCTCACGGGTCTGTCCGGTGGCGGTGCCGGCGACGGGGTCGCTCTCACCGCAGGCGGTGAGTCCGACGCCGAGGGCGACGGCCGCGGTGAGCACGGCGGCGAGACGACGCATGGTGGGGTTCCTTTCGAGTGGTTCAGCCGGCCGACGGGCCGGCGGGAGAGGCAGGGACAGCGGAAGCAGAAGAGGAAGAGGCCGGGGCCGGGACGGCGGCCGGGGAGGGGGTGGTGAGGGCGGGCACGACCAGGGGCGCGCCGCTCACCGGGCAGGGCACCACCACGCAGTCGAGCCCGAAGACGTCGCGGACCAGCGCCGCGGTGAGGATCTCCCGGGGCGGGCCGGCGGCGACCACCGCCCCGGCGCGCATGGCGACGAGGTGGTCGGCGTACCGGGCGGCCTGGTTGAGGTCGTGCAGCACCGCGACGACGGTGCGGCCCCGTTCGGCGCGCAGCCGGTGCAGCAGGTCCAGCACCTCGACCTGGTGGGCCAGGTCGAGGAAGGTCGTCGGCTCGTCCAGCAGCAGCGCCTCGGTGTCCTGGGCGAGGGTCATCGCGATCCAGACCCGCTGCCGCTGGCCGCCGGAGAGGGTGTCCACCGGGCGGTTGGCGAGGCCGGCCACGTCGGCGAGGGCCATCGCCTCGTCGACGGCGGCGCCGTCGGCCGCCGACCACTGCCGCCACCACCGCTGGTGCGGCTGCCGGCCCCGGCCGACCAGGTCGGCGACCGTCACCCCCTCGGGCACCAGCGGGCTCTGCGGCAGCACCCCGAGCCGCCGGGCGACCTCCCGGGTCGGCAGGTCCCGGATGGCGGTGCCGTCGAGCAGCACGGCGCCCCGGCGCGGGGTCAGCAGTCGCGCCATGGTGCGCAGCAGGGTGGACTTGCCGCAGGCGTTCGGCCCGACGATGACGGTGAACGCCCCGGCGGGCAACGTCACGTCGAGGCCGTCCAGGACGGTCCGCTCGTCGTAGCCGACGACCAGGTCGCGGGTGGAGAGCATCGCGGCTCCTCGGGAGGGGTCGGCGGGGTCCGGTGCGCCGGCGGGGGCGGGCGGAGCGGCGGGCGCGGGGGTCGTCACGACGCCCTCCGCCGGCCGCGCAGCAGCAGGAACATCAGGTACGGTCCGCCGATCGCGGCGGTCAGCACGCCCGCCGGAAGCTGGGTGGGCGCGAACAGCCGGCGGCCGGCGAGGTCGGCGAGGACCAGCAGCAGCGCCCCGAGCAGGGCGGAGCAGAGCAGCGGGGGCCGCTCGGCGCGGACCAGCCGGCGGGCCAGTTGCGGGGCGACGAGGGCGACGAAGTCGACGGCGCCGACCTGCGCGGTGACCATCGCTGCGGCGAGCACGCCGGTGCCGGCCAGGGTGACCCGGCGGGCCACGGGGCGCACCCCGATCCCCCGGGCCGTGTCGTCGTCCAGGGCGGTGCTGTTGAGCGCCCAGCCGGCCCAGAGCAGCACCGGCAGGAGCGCCAGCAGGGTCGCGGCGATCCACGCCGCCTCGGTCCAGCCCTTGCCGGCGAGGGTGCCGAGCAGCCAGATCTGGGCGCGCAGCCCGTCGATCGGGTCGGCGGTCAGCAGGACCACCTCGATGAGCGCCCGCAGCCCGAAGGCGACCGCCACCCCGGCGAGCACGAAGCGCTGGGCGGCCAGCCCGTGCCGGGCGCCGAGGGCGAACACCGCGACGGCGGCGGCCAGGCCGCCGAGCAGCGCCGCCGGGGCGACCAGCACGGCGGCGGCCCCGCTGGTGAGGGCCACCGTCGCGGCGAGCCCCGCGCCCTGGGTGATGCCGATGACGTCGGGGCTGGCCAGCGGGTTGCGGGCCACGCTCTGGATCAGCGTGCCGGCGACCCCGAACGCCGCGCCGGCCACCGCCGCGAGCACCAGCCGGGGCAGCCGCAGGCCGAGCACCACCAGGTCGTACGGGGTGCTCGCGCCGCCGAGCGCGCGCAGCACGTCGGGCGTGGCGACGTACGGGGTGCCGAGGGAGAGGCTGAGCAGCCCGGCGGCGACGAGCAGCCCGGCCAGCGCGGCGGCGACCAGCACGGGGCGGCGGCGCACCGGCACCCGCAGCGGGCCGAGCCGCAGCAGCGAGCGGCCGGCGGGGGCGGCGGGCCGGACGGCGGGGCCGGGCCGGGCGGGGGCCACCGCGCTCACGCGGTCACCACCCGGGCACGGCGCACCAGGAAGGCCAGCAGGGGCGCGCCGACCAGCGCGGTCACCACCCCGGCGGGCACCTCGCCGGGCGGGGCGACGAGCCGGCCCGCCACGTCGGCGGCGAGCAGCAGGGCCGGCCCGAGCAGCGCGGCGACGGCGAGGGTCCACCGGTGGTCGGCCCCGACCAGGGCGCGGGCCAGGTGCGGCACGGCGAGGCCGACGAACGCGATCGGCCCGGCCGCCGCCACGGCCGCGCCGGTGAGCAGCACCCCGGCCGCGCCGCCGCCGAGGCGGACCAGCCCGACGCGGTGGCCCAGGCCCCGGGCCACGTCGTCGCCGAGGGCCATCGCGTCGAGGCCCCGGGCGACGAGGGCGGCCAGCACGAGCCCGGCGAGGACGAACGGCAGCACCTGCCCGGCGACCCCGACGCCCCGGCCGGTCAGCCCGCCGACGACCCAGAACCGGTACTCCTCGAAGGTGCGGGCGTCGATGCTGAGCAGCGCGTACACGAGGGCACCGAGACTGGCGTCGAGCGCCGCGCCGGTCAGCGCGAGGGTGACCGGCGACGCGCCGTCGCGGGCCCGGTTGGCGACGGCGAAGACGGCCAGGCCGGCGGCGAGCGCCCCGGCGATGCCGAACCAGACGTACCCGGCGAGGGTGCCGACGCCGAAGACGGCGATGGCGAGGACCACGCCGAACGACGCGCCCGCGCTGATGCCGAGGATGCGCGGCTCGGCGAGCGGGTTGCGGGTCAGCGCCTGGAAGAGCACCCCGGCCACGGCGAGCGCGAGCCCGACGAGCAGGCCGAGGGCGGTGCGGGGCAGCCGCAGCTCGCGGACGATGGTGGTGGCGTCGCCGCCGTCGGGGGCGACCAGGGCGTGCCAGACCGCGCCGGGGGCGAGCGGGCGGCTGCCGAGGGCGAAGCTGGCCAGCACGGCGAGGGCGAGCACGGCCGCCGCGCCGAGGGTGACGGCCGCCCGGCGGCCCAGGCCCCGGGTCATCGGTGTGCCGGCCCGGATCGGCCGCGCGGCGACGGTGGTCACGAACCTCCCTCGACTTAGGTACGCCTTACCTTAAACCGAGGGGGGCGGGTGGCCCTAACCGGCGCTCGTCGATCCGGAGTCGTCGCCACCCCGCTGAGCAGGGCGGCCGTGCCGAGCGCCGCCGCGCGGCGGGCGGTTCGTCCCGGCGGGGTCCCCGGGGGCGCGCGGATCTGGGATGGTCACCGTCGATCCGAAGACCCGGGTACGCCGCGACCGGAGGAGACCACTGCCGATGCCCCCGACACACCTTCTGGCTCAGCGGCTGTCGCGGGTGGGGATCCGCGACGTCGTCACCGTCGTCCCGGCCAGCGGTGGGCTCGCCGCCCTCGCCGGGACAGCCCACCGCGAGAACGGGCCGCCGGTCTTCGTCAAGACCTTCGCCGAAGTGCCGGACGGCGTCGGTGACGCCTTCGTCGCGGAGGCCGAGGGGCTGGCGGCCCTGCGGGAGCTCGGCGGGCAGGAGACCCCCGAGGTGATCGTGGCGAACCAGGAGGTGCTCGTGCTGTCGCTGCTGCGGCCGAGACCCCGCAGCGGGGCCTTCTGGGAGGAGTTCGCGCACGCGCTGGCCCACCTGCACACGGGCACCCTCCACCCCCGCTTCGGCTGGCACCGCGACAACTGGTTGGGGCGTCGCCCGCAGCTCAACACGTGGGCCGACGACGGCTTCGCCTTCTTCGCGGAGCGCCGGTTGCTCCGCTGGCTCACCGAGCCCCGCGTCGAGGCGGCGCTCGGGCCCGCCGACCGGGCCGCGCTGGAACGGCTGTGTGACCGGCTCCCCGAGCTGCTGCCGGACCGGCCGGCCTGCCTGACGCACGGCGACCTGTGGGCCCAGAACGTCCTGGCCACCGCGGACGGGCGAGCGGCGCTGATCGACCCGGCGGTGTCGTACCTGTGGGCGGAGGTGGACCTGGCCCACCTCTGGAGCACGGCGCCGCCGCCGGAGGCGCGGCGGTTCTTCGCCGTCTACGCCGAGCTGACCGGTCTCGACGACGACTGGCCGGCCCGCATGCCGATCATCCAGCTACGACAGCACCTGGCGGTGCTGGCCCAGTTCGACGACGACTGGGGCGCCGCCGAGACGATCCGCGCCACGCTGGCACCGTTCCGGGCGCGGGGCTGACCCGCCCCGCCCCGCCACGCCCCGGCCCGCCACGCCACGCCGGTCCAGCCCGGCCCGCAGGCGTCGACCGGTCAGCCTGCGGCCCCCACGCGCCGGGAGGAGCCGTCCCCGCCCTCGGCGGCACCGGACGGCAGCACCTCGATCGGGCGCATCATCTCGTTGTCCTCGTGCTCCAACAGGTGGCAGTGCCACACGAAGCGTCCCGGCAGGTCGAAGCGGACCTTGATCCGGGTCAACTGCCCCGGGTACGCGACCACGGTGTCGTGGAAGCCGGCCTCCGCGGGGCCGGGCGGGGTGTGGCCGTCGTGCCCCCGCCCGAGCACCTGGAACTGCACCTGGTGCACGTGGATCGGGTGGGCGTCCTCGGTGCAGTTGCGCAACTCCCACTCCTCGGTCACGCCGAGGGCGGGCGTCTCGGTCACCGGCGCGTCCCAGCTCAGCGGCACCGGCCGGCCGCTCGCGGCGACGACGCCCAGCAGGGCCCGCACCGGGCCGGCCGAGGACTCCTGCTCGTTGAGCGAGAGCCGCCGGACGCCCCGGGCGGCCGGCAGCGGGGTGCACGTCGGCAGCGACAACTGCCCGGGCGGGACGCTCCGGTCGACGCCGGCCCGGTCGCCCACCACGAACTTGAGCACCTGCCCGGTCGTCCGCGGGTCGGCCGGGGGGAAGTCCGTCCCCGGCGCGCCGCCGCAGAACGGCTCGTCGGGGCCCTCGTTGACCAGGTACAGCTCGGTGCCGGCCGGCACGTCGGTGAAGTCGACCACGAGGTCGGCCCGCTGGCCGTTGGCGAGCAGGATCCGGGGCGCGGCCACGGGCTCGGGCAGGAAACCGCCGTCGCTGCCGACCTGCCACAGCGGCAGCGCCGGCCGGGCCGGGCGGCGGGTCGGGTGGTCGGTGACCGACAGCATCAGGAACCGGGCGTTGCAGCCGTTGAGCAGCCGGAACCGGTAACGCCGCCGCTGCACCCGCAGCACCGGCCAGGTCGCGCCGTTGACCACCATGGCGGCGCCGAAGAACTCGGGGTTCCAGATCGGCGACACGTCGGTCCCCGGCAGGTACGGGCCGGGGTAGTCGTCGAAGTCGGCGCGGCTGTCGGGATACCAGAGCGAGCCGTCGGGGCGGAAGGTGCGGTCCTGGATCAGCAGCGGCAGGTCGCACCCCGCCTCCCCCGGCAGCGAGCCGGGCAGCACCCCGGGCGGCAGGTCGTCGGGGCCGCCGCTGAGCCGGTAGAAGCCGGCCAGTCCGGCGTAGAGGTTCACCCGGGTCATGCCCAGGGTGTGGTCGTGGTACCAGAGGGTCGTCGGGCGCTGGTCGTTGGCGTACTCCGTGCCGGCCGTGCCGGGGGCGCAGCGGACGCCGGTCCGCTCGGCTGCCAGGTCCCGGAACTCGCCGTAGGCCGAGCCGCCGTCGGCGCACCCGGCGGGCAGGTCCCGGGCCGCGGGGAGGTACCACGCCTGGGGGTGGCCGTCGCTCTCCTGCCGGTTGTGCCCGCCGTGCACGTGCATGACGGTCGGGACAGGCCCCCGGTACGGGTCGGGGGTGCTGGTGAAGTGCGGCCGGTGGTCGCGGCCCTCGACGCCGCCGGTCGGGTTGGCCCAGTGCAGTGTCGGGTCGACCGGCAGCAGGTGCGGCAGGTAGCAGCCCCGCTCGTCGACGAGCTGGTTGCACCAGGTCACCCGGACCGGGCGGCCGACGGTGGCGGCGATGGTGGGGCCGGGATAGGTGAAGCTGCGCGGGTGGTCGGGCGAGCCGAAGCCCCACACCGTCGTCGCCGGCAGCCCGGCCGGGAGGACCTGCTGGCGGAACTGGCGGACGGCGACCACGTACTCGTCGACGTCGCCGCTGGTGCGGGAGGCGGGCATGGTCGACGGCACGGGCAGCGGGGTGACGTACTTGGGCACGGCACGGGGGGCGATCAGGGCGGTCGGGGCGCCGGCTGCGGTGCGACCGGCGGGCAGCAGCAGGGCCGCGCCGCCGGCCGCACCGGCGGCGATGAGTCGTCTACGGGTCACCATGCCGCGAGGCTAGAACGAGCATTGCTCACCACAGTGCCGAAACGGCGTCGTTACTCCTTTATGAGGACGAAACGGTTTCTAACGGTCAGGCGACCCTACTCCCCGGGAAGCAGCTCGGCGACCGGCACCGCGCGCAGCGCGTCCGCCGGGCCGACGATGACCCGGATCGACGGGAAGTAGTCCCGCAGCACCTGCTGGCACGGGCCGCAGGGGGTCAGGACGTCCCGACCCCGGTCGCCCACCGCCACGATGGTCTCCAGCTCCGTCTCCCCCTGGGTGGCGGCGGCCCCGATCACCACCACCTCGGCGCACGGCCCGCCGGTGACGTGGTGGACGTTCACGCCGCTGAACACCCGGCCGGCGGCGGTACGCGCGGCCGCGGCGACGGTGTGCCGGTCGCTGCGGCAGCGCAGCTTCGCCACGGCCGTGGCCGCCTGCACCAGCGCCCGGTCGGTGTCTCGCATGCTCATCCCAGGCCCCCGTGGTCGGCGTCGATCGGCGGTCAACTCTAGACGGCTGCCGCCCGGGCGGCAGCCGTGGCGACCGGTAACCCGGGGGCGGTCCCGCCCGCGGCTGCCTATCCTTGGCGACGACATGCAGAATCCAGCCGCTCCCGCCGCAGCCGCCGGGCCCACCGCCGGGCCCACCGCAGCCGCCGCTCCCGCCGCAGCCCCCGAGCCCACCGCCGGGCCCGCCGCGTCCCACGGCCTCCGCGAGCTGCACCGCCGCCTGCCCGCCCTGATGTTCCGCGACCAGCGCCGACTCCAGCGACGCCTCGACGGGGTGCGCCGGCTGCGCGACCCGCAGCGGCGCGAGGCCGCGCTCGCCGAGATCACCGCCGACGTCGCCCGCGCCGAGCGGCGACTCGCCGACCGCCGGGCGGCGGTGCCCCGGATCACGTACCCGGCGGGGCTGCCGGTCAGCGAGCGCAAGGACGACCTGGCCGCCGCGATCCGGGACCACCAGGTGGTGATCGTGGCCGGCGAGACCGGCTCCGGCAAGACCACCCAGCTCCCCAAGATCTGCCTGGAGCTGGGACGCGGCATCCACGGGCTGATCGGGCACACCCAGCCCCGGCGGCTGGCCGCCCGCACCGTCGCCGACCGCATCGCCGAGGAGCTGGGCACCGAGCTGGGCGACGTGGTCGGCTACAAGGTCCGGTTCACCGACCAGGTGGGCGACC
The DNA here is from genome assembly GCF_014205165.1 of Micromonospora carbonacea. Classification (NCBI taxonomy): domain Bacteria; kingdom Bacillati; phylum Actinomycetota; class Actinomycetes; order Micromonosporales; family Micromonosporaceae; genus Micromonospora; species Micromonospora carbonacea. Next base: position 4,360,163 of record NZ_JACHMZ010000001.1, read on the forward strand.
GCAGCCTGGTCAAGCTGATGACCGACGGCATCCTGCTCGCCGAGCTGCAGACCGACCGGATGCTGCGCCAGTACGACACGCTGATCATCGACGAGGCGCACGAGCGCAGCCTCAACATCGACTTCATCCTCGGCTACCTGCGCCAGCTCCTCCCCCGCCGCCCCGACCTCAAGGTGGTCATCACCTCCGCGACCATCGAGACCGACCGGTTCGCCAGGCACTTCGCCGACGCCGAGGGCCGCCCCGCCCCGGTCGTCGAGGTGTCCGGGCGCACCTACCCGGTCGAGGTGCGCTACCGGCCGCTGGTCGAGGTCAGCGAGAGCGAGGACGACTCCGGCGACGACGAGGAGAACGTCCGCGACCAGATCCAGGCCATCGGCGACGCCGTCGAGGAGCTGGCCGCCGAGGGGCCGGGCGACATCCTGGTCTTCCTCTCCGGCGAACGCGAGATCCGGGACACCGCCGACGCGCTGGGCAAGCTGGTGCAGTCCAGACGGTCGCTGCTGGGCACCGAGATCCTGCCCCTGTACGCCCGGCTGTCGGCCGCCGAGCAGCACCGGGTGTTCGCCCCGCACACCGCGCGGCGGGTGGTGCTCGCCACCAACGTCGCGGAGACCTCGCTGACCGTGCCCGGCATCAAGTACGTGGTGGACCCGGGCACCGCCCGGATCTCCCGCTACTCCAGCCGGCTCAAGGTGCAGCGGCTGCCCATCGAGCCGGTGTCGCAGGCGTCGGCCAACCAGCGCAAGGGCCGCTGCGGGCGCACCTCGGACGGCATCTGCATCCGCCTCTACGACGAGTCCGACTTCGACTCCCGCCCCGAGTTCACCGACCCGGAGATCCTGCGCACCAACCTGGCCTCGGTCATCCTCCAGATGACCTCGATCGGGCTGGGCGACGTGGCGGCATTCCCGTTCATCGACCCACCGGACCGGCGCAACATCGCCGACGGCGTCAACCTGCTGCACGAGCTGGGCGCGCTCGACCCGACCGAGACCGACCCGGCGAAGCGGCTCACCCCGCTGGGCGGGCGGCTGGCGCAGCTCCCGGTCGACCCCCGGCTCGCCCGGATGGTGATCGAGGGCGAGCGCAACGGCTGCGCCACCGAGGTCGTCGTCATCGCCGCCGCGCTGTCCATCCAGGACCCGCGCGAGCGGCCGGCGGAGAAACAGGCCCAGGCCGACCAGGCGCACGCGAGGTTCGCCGACAGAGAGTCGGACTTCGTCGCGTACCTGAACCTGTGGCGGCACCTGCGCGAGCAGCAGCGGGAGCTGTCCTCCAGCGCGTTCCGCCGGATGTGCCGGGCCGAATACCTCAACTACCTGCGGGTACGCGAGTGGCAGGACATCGTCAGCCAGGTGCGCCAGGTGCTGCGTACGGCGGAGAAGGGCGACGGCCGGCGCGGGGCCGGCGCGGACCTGCCGGAGGAGATCGACACCCCGAAGGTGCACCAGTCGCTGCTGCCGGGCCTGCTGTCGCACATCGGGCTGAAGGACCCGCAGAAGCACGAGTACCTCGGGGCGCGCGGGGCGAAGTTCGCCCTGTTCCCCGGCTCGGCGCTGTTCAAGAAGCCGCCGCGCTGGGTGATGGCCGCCGAGCTGGTGGAGACCTCCCGGCTGTGGGGGCGGGTCGCCGGCCGCATCGAGCCGGAGTGGGTCGAGCCGCTGGCGCAGCACCTGGTCAAGCGCAGCTACAGCGAGCCGCACTGGGAGAAGAAGCAGGCGGCGGTGCTGGCCTACGAGAAGGTCACCCTGTACGGCGTCCCGCTGGTCACCGCCCGGAAGGTCAACTTCGGCCGGATCGACCCGGCGCTGTCGCGCGAGCTGTTCGTCCGGCACGCCCTGGTGGAGGGCGACTGGACCACCCACCACCAGTTCTGGCGGGACAACCAGAAGCTGCTCGCCGAGATCGAGGAGCTGGAGAACCGGGCCCGGCGGCGGGACATCCTGGTCGACGACGAGACGATCTTCGCCTTCTACGACGCGCGGATCCCGGCCGACGTGGTCTCCGGCCGGCACTTCGACGCCTGGTGGAAGAAGGAGCGGCGGCAGCGGCCCGACCTGCTCACCTTCACCCGGGAGCTGCTGGTCAACGCCGGCCGGGGCGGGCTCGACGAGGCCGACTACCCCGACGAGTGGCGCGCCGACGGGGTCACCCTGCCGCTGACGTACACGTTCGACCCGGGCACCCCCACCGACGGCGTGACCGTGGACATCCCGCTGCCGCTGCTCAACCAGGTGCCGGCGGAGAGCTTCGACTGGCAGGTCCCCGGGCTGCGCGAGGAGCTGGTGATCGCCCTGATCCGGTCGCTGCCCAAGGCGATCCGGCGCAACTTCGTCCCCGTCCCCGACTACGCGCGGGCCGCGCTCGCGGCGATCACCCCCGGGCAGGAGCCGCTGCTGGACGCGCTGACCCGGCAGTTGCGCCGGATGACCGGGGTCACCGTGCCCCGCGACGCCTGGGAGCCGGGGAAGCTCCCCGCCCACCTGCGGGTCAGCTTCCGGGTGCTCGACGAGGAGAACAGGCCGGTCGCCGAGGGCAAGGACCTGCCGGCGCTGCAACGCCAGCTCCGCCAGGAGGTACGGCAGGTGGTGGCCGCCGCCGCACCGGACGTCGCCCGCACGGGCCTCACGCAGTGGGACGTCGGCGACCTTCCGCGCACCATCGAGCAGGTCCGCGCGGGCTATGCGGTGACCGCGTACCCGGCGCTGGTCGACGAGGGGCCCACCGTCGGGGTGAAGGTCTTCGACTCCGAGGCCGAGCAGGCCGCCGCGCACTGGGCGGGCACCCGGCGGCTGCTGCGGCTGACCGTGCCGTCGCCGGCGAAGTTCCTCCAGGGGCGGCTGTCCAACGAGGCGAAGCTGGCGCTGAGCCGCAACCCGCACGGCGGGGTGCAGGAGCTGATCGCCGACGCGTCCGGGGCGGCGATCGACAAGCTGATCACCGACGCGGGCGGCCCGGCCTGGGACGCCGCCGGCTTCGCCGCCCTGCGGGACCGGGTCCGCGCCGACCTGGTGGACACCGTCGTGGACGTGATGGGCCGGGTACGGCAGGTGCTCGCCGCCGCGTACGCCGTCGAGCAGCGCCTCGGCAAGACCCAGAACCTCGCCGTGGTGGCCGCCCTGGCCGACATCCGGGCCCAACTCTCGGGGCTGGTGCACAAGGGGTTCGTCACCGAGACCGGCTACTCCCGCCTGCCCGACCTGCTGCGCTACCTCACCGCGATCGAGCGGCGGCTCGACCGGCTGCCGGGCAACCCGCAGCGGGACCGCCAGCAGCAGGACCGGGTGGCGGCGGTGCAGAAGGAGTACGCCGACCTGCTCGCCGCGTTGCCGCCGGGCCGGCGCGGGTCGGCGGCGGTACGGCAGATCCGCTGGATGATCGAGGAGCTGCGGGTGAACGTGTTCGCCCAGGCCCTCGGCACCCCGTACCCGGTGTCGGAGCAGCGGATCTACCGGGCCATGGACGACGCCGAGGGCCGCTGAGCCGAGTCAGTGCACGGGGGCGGGCACGGCCCGGCCGGTCGGCAGCCCCCGCACCGAGTTGCCCAGCGCGCCGGGGCGGGCCTCCGGGTAGGCGTGCGCCCACCAGGCCCGGTTCTCCCGGTACCAGTGGAAGACCTCGGCCAGCCCGTCGGCGAACCGGATCTGCGGCGCGAAGCCCAGCTCCTCGGAGATCTTCGTGTAGTCCAAGGAGTACCGCTGGTCCTGCACCTTGCGGTCGGCGACGTGCCGCACCCGGTCCCAGCCGGCCCCGGCCAGCAGCAGGATCTGCTCGGCCAGGGCCCGGTTGGTCAGCTCGACGTCGCCGCCGATGTTGTAGACCTCGCCGGCACGGCCCTTGGCCAGCACCAGCGCGATCGCGCGGCAGTGGTCGTCGACGTGCAGCCACTCGCGTACCGCGCCGCCGTCGCCGTGCAGGGTGATGTCCCCGCCGGTGAGCAGGCTGGTCACGAAGCGCGGGATGACCTTCTCCACGTGCTGGTACGGGCCGTAGTTGTTGGCGCAGCGGGTGATCGACACGTCGACGTCGTAGGTGCGCCAGTAGGAGCGCACGACGCAGTCGCTGGCCGCCTTGGACGCCGCGTACGGGGAGTTGGGCTCCAGCAGGCAGCGCTCGGTCCACGAGCCCTCGGTGATCGACCCGTACACCTCGTCGGTGGAGACGTGCACGATCCGCCCGACGGCGGCGCGGGCGCAGGCGGCCAGCAGGTGGTGCGAGCCCATGACGTTGGTCTCGAAGAACGGCGCGGGGTCGTCGATCGAGCGGTCGACGTGCGACTCGGCGGCGAAGTGCACCACCGCGTCGTGCCCGGGGACCAGGTCGGCCAGGAGCGGACGGTCGCAGATGTCGCCGCGCACGAACGTGAGGCGCGGGTGGTGGGCGGGCAGGTTGGTGCGGTCACTGGCATAGGTCAGCTTGTCGAGCACCGTGACGTGGCAGTCCTCGAACCCCACGTACCGCCCGCCCAGCAGGCTCCGGGCGAAGTGCGACCCGATGAAGCCGGCGCCGCCGGTAACCAGGATCCTCATGTGGTGGCCTCCCTGCCACGCGAGCCCGCGCTTGGACCATTCTTCGCCAGGCCGACGGGCGTCATGCCTGCGCAGGGATTCACCATAGGCGACGAAGCAGGCACAAAGGCCCCGATATGAGGCCTCCGGGTCATATTCACTCCGAACTCGGGGCAAGGCACCCGGTGGTCAGCGGAGCTCCACCCCGGGCGGCAGGTCGTCCCGACCGGCCGCCTCCCGCACGTACTCCACCAGGATGCGGCGCAGCTCGCGGCCGGCGTGGGTGGGCACCACGTCGCGGCGTCGGGCCACGGCGATGGTCCGCCGGACGCCGGGCGGGGCCAGCCGGGTGACCCGCACGCCGGGTCGGCGGGCCACCACCATGCCGGGCACCAGCGCCACCCCGAGCCCCGCCTCGACGAAGCTGAGCACGGCGTCCATCTCGCCGCCGTCGACCGACAGGGTGGGCTCGAAGCCGGCCTCCCGGCACGCCTGGAGGGTGGCGTCGCGCAGGTCGTAGCCCTCCCGGAACATGACCAGGGGCTGACCGCGCAGGTCGGTGACGCGCAGCTCGCCGGCGGCCGAGGCGCCGGGCACCTCGGCCAGCGAGGCCACCACCAGGCTCTCCCGCAGGATCTCCTCGGCGTGCAGCCCCGGGTCCGCGCCCTGGGCCGGCATGATGATCAGCGCGAGGTCGAGGCCGCCGCGCAGCAGGTCGCGGACGAGGTCCTGCGAGCCGCCCTCCTCCACGCGCAGGTCGACGGCGGGGTGGGCGTCGCGGAACCGGCGCAGCACGGGCGGGGCGAGCGAGGTGGCGAGGCTCGGGGTGGCGCCGAGGCGGACCCGGCCGCGCCGCAGCCCGACCAGCTCCTGCACCTCCCGGGTGGCGGTGTCGACGTCGGCGAGGATGCGCCGGGCCAGCGGGAGCAGCACCTCGCCGGCGGCGGTGAGGGCGATCCGGCCCCGCACCCGCTCGAACAGCGGGGCCCCGAGGGCGGCCTCCAGGGCGTGAATTTGCTTACTCAACGAGGGCTGGGTGATCCCGACGAGGTCGGCGGCTTGCGTGAAATGTCGTAGTTCCGCGACGGCGACGAAGTAGCGGAGCTGGTGCAGCTGCATCGGCATAGCCTACGGCTATCGAGACTGCGAGTTCGATGCATTGGACGACTGATCCCAGGTCTCCTAGCGTCGGTCAGGTGGTACTCACGAAATCCCGGTCGCCCATCCGGTCCAACGTCGGCCTGAAGGCCGTCATGGCGGTGACGGGCATCCTGCTGGTGCTGTTCCTCGTCGCGCACATGCTCGGCAACCTGAAGATCTTCACGGGCGAGACCGCGTTCGACCACTACGCGCACTGGCTGCGGGAGATCGGCACCCCGCTGCTGCCGTCGACCTGGTTCCTGTGGATCCAGCGCACCGCGCTGCTCGCGGCCGTGCTGGCCCACATCGGGGCCGCCACGGTGCTCGCGGTGCGCGCCCGCGCGGCCCGCCCGGTCCGGTACGCGCACCGCAAGAAGGTCAACGGCAGCTACGCGGCCCGCACGATGCGCTGGGGCGGCGTGATCATCCTGCTCTTCGTGATCTACCACATCCTGGACCTGACCACCGGCCACCTCAACCCCGAGGGCGTCCCGGGCCGCCCGTACGGCAACGTGGTCGCCGACTTCGCGCCGGAGCGGTGGTACGTCACCCTCTTCTACACGCTGGCGGTCGTGGCGCTCGGGTTCCACCTGCGCCACGGCGCGTTCAGCGCGTTCCGCAGCCTCGGCCAGCAGACCCCCGCCGGGGAGCGCCGGGCGCGCGCCGCCGCGCTGGGCTTCGCCGTCGTGCTCTGCGCCGGCTACCTCGTGGTCCCCTTCGCCGTACTCACCGGATTGGTGGCCTGACCATGGACCTGTTCGCCGAGGGCGACCCGATCGCCGACGCCCGGGCCCCGCAGGGCCCGATCGAGACCCGCTGGGAACGCCGCCGTTTCGAGGCCAAGCTGGTCAACCCGGCCAACCGCCGCAAGCTGACCGTGATCGTGGTCGGCACCGGCCTGGCCGGCGGCTCGGCCGCCGCCACGCTGGCCGAGCAGGGCTACCGGGTCCGGTCGTACTGCTACCAGGACAGCCCGCGCCGGGCCCACTCGATCGCCGCGCAGGGCGGCATCAACGCCGCCAAGAACTACCGCAACGACGGCGACTCGGTGCACCGGCTGTTCTACGACACCGTCAAGGGCGGCGACTTCCGCTCCCGCGAGTCCAACGTGCACCGGCTGGCCGAGGTCTCGGTCAACATCATCGACCAGTGCGTCGCCCAGGGCGTACCGTTCGCCCGCGAGTACGGCGGCCTGCTCGACACCCGCTCCTTCGGCGGCGCGCAGGTGCAGCGCACCTTCTACGCCCGGGGGCAGACGGGCCAGCAGCTCCTGCTCGGGGCGTACCAGGCCCTGGAGCGGCAGATCGGGCTGGGCAACGTGGAGATGAACGCCCGCCACGAGATGCTGGAGCTGATCGTCGTCGACGGCCGGGCCCGGGGCATCGTGGTGCGGGACCTGGTCACCGGCGAGATCACCAGCGAGTTCGCCGACGCGGTGGTGCTGGCCTCCGGCGGCTACGGCAACGTCTTCTACCTCTCCACCAACGCCAAGGGCTGCAACGTCACCGCCACCTGGCGGGCGCACCGCCGGGGCGCGTACTTCGCCAACCCCTGCTACACGCAGATCCACCCGACCTGCATCCCCGTCTCCGGCGACCACCAGTCGAAGCTGACGCTGATGAGCGAGTCGCTGCGCAACGACGGCCGGGTGTGGGTGCCGAAGGCCAAGGGCGACGGCCGCGCCCCCAAGGACATCCCTGAGGAAGAGCGGGACTACTACCTCGAACGGATCTACCCGTCCTTCGGCAACCTGGTGCCCCGCGACATCGCCTCCCGGGCGGCGAAGAACGTCTGCGACGCCGGGCGCGGCGTGGGCCCCGGCGGGCTCGGTGTCTACCTCGACTTCGCCGACGCCATCGACCGCCTCGGCCGCCAGGCCATCGAGGCCAAGTACGGCAACCTCTTCGAGATGTACGAGCGGATCACCGGCGAGGACCCGTACGAGGTGCCGATGCGGATCTACCCCGCCGTGCACTACACGATGGGCGGCCTCTGGGTCGACTACGACCTCCAGTCGACCATCCCCGGACTGTTCGTGATCGGCGAGGCGAACTTCTCCGACCACGGCGCGAACCGGCTCGGCGCGTCCGCGCTGATGCAGGGCCTCGCCGACGGCTACTTCGTGCTGCCCAACACGATCGCCAACTACCTGGCGGCCGGGCCGTTCGAGCGGGTCGACGCCAGCCACCCGGAGGCGGTGGCGGCGCGGCGCGACGTCGAGGACCGGATCCGGCGGCTGCTCGCCGTCGACGGCGACCGGACGGTCGACTCGTTCCACCGCGAGCTGGGCCAGATCATGTGGGAGCACTGCGGCATGGAGCGCAGCGAGGCCGGGCTGCGCAAGGCCATCGACGAGATCCGGGCGCTGCGCGGGGAGTTCTGGAAGCGGGTCCGCGTCCCCGGCGACGGCGACGGGCTCAACCAGTCGCTGGAGAAGGCCGGCCGGGTGGCCGACTTCTTCGAGCTGGCCGAGCTGATGTGCGTCGACGCCCTGCACCGCGAGGAGTCCTGCGGCGGCCACTTCCGGGCCGAGCACCAGACCCCCGACGGCGAGGCGCAGCGCGACGACGACCGGTTCGCCTACGTGGCGGCCTGGGAGTACACCGGCGGCGACGAGCCGGCCGTGCTGCACAAGGAAGACCTCAAGTTCGAGTACGTGCACCCGACGCAGCGGAGCTACAAGTGAACCTGACCCTGCGCATCTGGCGCCAGTCCGGCCCCGCCGACAAGGGCCGGATGGTGACCTACCAGGTCGACGACGTCTCCCCCGACATGTCGTTCCTGGAGATGCTCGACGTGCTCAACGAACGGCTGATCCTCTCCGGCGAGGAGCCGGTGGCGTTCGACCACGACTGCCGCGAGGGCATCTGCGGCATGTGCGGCCTGATGATCAACGGTGACGCGCACGGTCCGCAGCGCGGCACCACCGCCTGCCAGCTGCACATGCGACAGTTCTCCGACGGCGACACGATCGACATCGAGCCGTGGCGGGCGCGGGCCTTTCCGGTGATCAAGGATCTGGTGGTCAACCGGAGCGCCTTCGACAAGATCATCGCCGCCGGCGGGTACATCACCGCGCCGACCGGCAGCGCCCCCGAGGCCCACTCCGTGCCGGTCCCCAAGGCCGACGCCGACGCCGCGTTCTCCTCGGCCGCCTGCATCGGCTGCGGCGCCTGCGTGGCGGCCTGCCCGAACGGTTCCGGCATGCTGTTCACCGCCGCCAAGGTCACCCAGCTCTCGCTGCTGCCGCAGGGCCAGCCGGAGCGGTACACCCGGGTCCTCGGCATGGTCGACGCGCACGACGAGGCGGGCTTCGGCGGCTGCACCAACACCGGCGAGTGCACCGCGGTCTGCCCGAAGGGCATCCCGCTGAACACCATCGGCCGGCTCAACCGCGACTACCTGGCGGCCACCGCCAAGCGCGGCGGCACCCCCGGCTCCTGACCCCGGCTCCTGACCCGAGCCCCGACTCCAGCCCCGGGTCCCGCCATCCGACGCGCCGGCCGCCGTGCCCCTCCGGGCCGGCGGCCGGCTCCGTTCCCGGCGGCCGCAGTCGCTGGAGAGGACCACCCGTCGGGGGCACTAGGGAGCTGAGTCAGATACGACATCGCACCCACAGCCCACAGCCCTTTCGGCGCGGTGCGCGGACTGCCTGACGCGCGGAGCGCCCGGCGCAGAGTGCCCGGCCGGAATGCCCGACGCGGACTGCCTGGCGCGGAATGCCCGGCCCGGACTGCCTGGCGCACGCCGTGCCCGCGCTGGTGCACTGGGTGCCGGGGGCGGCGCACCCGCCGCCGACTACCGGCGCGCGGATGCGCGGGGTGCCGGGTGATGGTGCGCGGGCTGCCGGATGGTGGCGCGCTGGCGCGCCGCGAGTCAGCCACGGCAGCCGTGAGTCAGCTACGACATCAGCTCCCTAGGCGCGGTCGGCGGTTCCTGCCCCTCGGCGTCCCCCGCCCCGGGCCAGCCCGTCCCCCGGTCGCCCCGCCCCTCGACGTGCCCGGGTCCCGCGCGGGCACACGCCCGCGGCCGGGCCGCCGCCCGCCCGCCCGCGCGGTTCAAGCACCGGCAGCCGGGTAGCAGTCCGGGGGACGGCACGCCGACGAGGGGACACACGGGCATGAAGGCACTGACCTGGCAGGGCAGGCGGGACGTTCGGGTCGAGGACGTGCCCGACCCGCGCATCGAGGAGCCGACGGACGCGATCGTCCGGATCACCTCCACCGCGATCTGCGGATCGGACCTGCACCTGTACGAGGTGCTCGGGCCGTACCTGAAGCCCGGTGACGTCCTCGGCCACGAGCCGATGGGCATCGTCGAGGAGGTCGGGCCCGGGGTGACCCGGCTCAGGCCGGGCGACCGGGTCGTGGTCCCGTTCAACATCGCCTGCGGATCGTGCTGGATGTGCGACCGGCAGCTCTACGCCCAGTGTGAGACCACCCAGGTCACGGCCGAGGGCAAGGGCGCGGCGCTGTTCGGCTACACCTCGCTGTACGGGTCGGTGCCCGGCGGGCAGGCCGAGTACCTGCGGGTGCCGCACGCCCAGTTCGGCCCGATCAAGGTCCCGCAGACCGGCCCGGACGAGCGGTGGCTGTACCTGTCCGACATCCTGCCGACCGCCTGGCAGGCGGTGCGGTACGCCGACACCCCGCCCGGCGGCACGCTCGCCGTGTTCGGGCTCGGCCCGGTCGGGCAGTTCTGCGCCCGGATCGGCCGGCACCTCGGCGCGGGCCGGGTGATCGGCCTGGACCTGGTGCCGGAGCGGCTGGAGATGGCCCGCCGGCACGGCGTCGAGGCGCTCGACGTCAGCCAGCTCGACGACGTGCCGGGCGCGCTGATCGACCTGGTCGACGGGCGCGGCCCCGACGCCGTGATCGACGCGGTCGGCATGGAGGCCCACGGCTCCACCTCGGGGAAGCTCGCCCAGACCGCCGCCGGCCTGCTGCCGGACCGGCTGGCCGACGCGATGATCGACCGGGCCGGCGTGGACCGGCTGACCGTGCTCAAGGCCGCCCTCAAGGCGGTCCGCCGGGGCGGCACCGTCTCGATCTCCGGCGTGTACGGCGGCGAGGTCGACCCGCTGCCGCTGATGGAGATGTTCGACCGTGGCGTTCAACTGCGGATGGGGCAGTGCCACGTGCGCCGGTGGACCGACGAGATCGTCCCGCTGCTCGCCGGGGACGACGACCCGCTGGGCGTGGCGGACCTGCGGACCCACCGGATGCCGCTGGCGCGCGCGCCGCAGGCGTACGAGATGTTCCAGAAGAAGGAGGACGGCTGCGTCAAGGTCGTGCTCGCGCCGTGAGTCGTCGGTCACGATGAGCGACCGCCGGGCACACGGAAAGCGACGACTTCGCCTAGGGTGGCGGGACGGACGATCCGTTACCACCCACGGGGAGACACGAGTGACGATCAGAGTGAACCGCAGGGCCGCGCTGGGCATCGGCACGGTGGCCACCGCCGGCACGGTGCTCGGCGCCGCCGCGCCCGCCTCCGCCGCCGGCCGGCCCCGGGCGGCGGCCACCCCGGCCGAGGCCGCCGCCCAGGTCGCCGCGGGCTACGCGCAGGAGACCGCGCGGGCCGGGGGCAACTGGCAGGCGTACGTGAGCGTCGCCAACGGCTCCGCCGCGCCGCTGGTGGCCGTCGCCGACGAGGCGGACCGGCGGATCGAGGCGTACAGCGTCAACAAGATCGCCGTGGCCGTGGCGGTGCTGGACAAGGTCGACCGGGGGCTGCTCACGCTCGCCCAGCGGGTCGACGTGACCGCGTCCATCGTGATCCCCGGCGGCGACGGCATCTTCAGCCTCGACGGCGCGTACCCGAGCAGCGTCACCCTGGGGCACGCCCTGGCGGCCCTGCTGACGGTCTCCGACGACACCGCCGTGCGGCTCTGCGGCCTGGTCTGCCCGGCCGCCGAGCTGAACCAGATCCTCGTCGCGAAGGGCTTCCCGAACACGCAGGTGCAGCCGGTGGCCAACCCGAACCGGTTCTACCTCGGCACGAGCACCCCACGGGAGACGCACGACCTGCTGCGGAAGCTGGTGGGCGGCACGCTGCTGTCGGCGTCCTCGACGGCGTTCCTGCTCGGCCTGCTGCGCTCCCCCATCGCGTTCACCGACGGGGTGCGGCGCGAGATGTCCTCGACCGAGCGGGCGCGGGTCGCCACCAAGGCGGGCTGGTTCGACACGGCCCGGCACGAGGCCGGGATCGTCTTCGACGCCGCCGGCGCGCCGGTGCTGACGTACGCGCTGTTCGCCGACGGGCAGGCCGGCGCGGGCGACTTCGGCGCGACCCACCCGGCGGTGCAGGCCCGGGCCCGGCTGGGCCGCGTCTTCCTGACCGCCGTCGCGGGGCTGGCCGGCGTCGGCCCGGCCCACCGGGCCGTCGTCCAGCGGCCGAGCAACGGCGGCTGATCCACGCCACGCGGCGAGCGGGCCGCACCCGCGCGCCCGGCTGCGCGGCGCGCGGGTGCGGTGGCGGACTACGGTGTACTGCGGGACACCGGCGGAGGGGGCGGGACACGATGGAGGCACCAGCGGAACAGGCCGCCCAGCGGGCCTTGGCGCGCCGGCTGCGCGGCGCGGCCGGGCTCGCCGCACTGGCGGGCCTGGCCTGGGTGGCCCGCGACGTGCCGGCCGCCCTGGGCGGGCGGCTCAGCGGGGCCCGCGCCGAGCGGGCCGCCCGCTCCCCGCAGTTCCGCGACGGCGCCTTCCGCAACCGGGCGAGCACCCGCACCATGGCCGGCTCGCCCGACCGCAACCTGGTCCGCGAGCTGATCTTCGGCAAGCAGAAGCGCCGGCCGACCGCCGCCGTGCCGCTGGTGCGCCCGGCCGACCCGCCGGCCGCCGCCACCGACCGCGAGCTGGGCGTCGTCTGGTATGGCCACGCCTCCGCGCTGATCGAGATCGAGGGTCACCGGGTGCTGGTCGACCCGGTGTGGAGCGACCGGTGCTCGCCGTCGGCGCTGCTCGGGCCGCGCCGGCTGCACGAGCCCCCGGTGGGCCTGCACGAACTGCCCACCGTGGACGCGGTCGTGATCTCCCACGACCACTACGACCACCTCGACATGGCCACCGTGCGGGCGCTGACCGCCGGCCAGTCCGCGCCGTTCGTGGTGCCCCTGGGCGTCGGGGCGCACCTGGAGCGGTGGGGCGTGCCGGAGGACCGGATCGTCGAGCTGGACTGGGCGGAGAGCCACCGGATCGGCGGGCTGACCATCACCGCGACCGCCGCCCAGCACTTCTCCGGCCGGGGGTTGCGCCGCGACGGCACGCTGTGGAGTTCGTGGGTGGTGGCCGGGGCCCACCGCCGGGTCTTCTACACCGGCGACTCCGGCTACTTCGACGGCTACGCCGAGATCGGCGCCGAGCACGGCCCGTTCGACGTGACGCTGATCCAGATCGGCGCGTACGACCGGGCGTGGCCGAGCATCCACATGTTCCCCGAGGAGGCCGTCGCCGCCCACCTCGACCTGCGCGGCGGGCTGCTCCTGCCGGTGCACTGGGCGACGTTCAACCTGGCCCTGCACGACTGGTCGGAGCCGGTGGACCGGCTGTGGGCGGAGGCGAAGGCCCGCGACGTGCGGTTGGCGGTGCCCCGGCCCGGCGAGCGGGTGGTCGTCGACGACCCGCCGGCGGTCGACGGCTGGTGGCAGTCGATCGCCTGAGGCGACCGCCGCCCGCCCGGCCCGCCGCCCGGCTCGTAACCCGGGCCGTCTCCCCTCGTTGGACCAGACCTAGTCGCCGTTATCGGCAGCCGTCGCGAACGGGCGTCGCCCCACCGGGCACCGCCGTCCGCCGAGGAGACGACAAGGACACGGTCGTGGGCAACCTTCGCATCGCCATCCTGCTGCGCACGGCCGAGGGCTGCCTCTGGACGCTTCCGCAGATCGACGAGCTGCGGCGGCGCGGCCACGAGGTGATCGTGATCCTCCCCGCAGGTCCGGGCGCGCTGCGGGAGCGGCTGCGGGAGCGCGGCGTCGAGACGGTCGACTCCCCGTTCCACTTCCGGTTCCGCCCCACGCCGGGGGCGGTGCGGGGGCTGTGGCGACTGCGCCGGCTGCTGCGCGCGCTCCGGCCCGACGTCCTGAACTACCACCTGTACGCGGCGGCCCTGGCCGCCCGGGCAGCGGCGTTCCGGCTCCCGCTGCGCCGGGTGCACATGGTCGCCGGGCCGCTCTACCTGGAGTCGCCGGTGGTCCGGCCCGTAGAGCGCCTGCTGTGGCGGCTGGACGACCTCATCATCTGCTGCACGCAGCACATCTCGACGCACTACCAGGCCCTCGGCTGCCCGGCCGAGCGGCGGCCGGTGGCCCAGTACGGGGTCGACCTGGGCCACTTCGACCCCGCCCGGGTGGGGCCGACCGGCACCGCCGCCCCGACCCGCGCCACGGCCCGCGCCTCGGTCCGGGCGGAGCTCGGCCTCGACGACGACGTCTTCGTCGCGCTCATGGTGGCCAACACGTACACGCCGAAACGGATCGCGTTCCGCGGCCAGAACATCAAGGGCCACGACGTCCTGCTGGCGGCGTGGCGCGACTTCCACGCCGCACACCCACGGTCCCGGCTGCTGATGGCGGGGGTGGGCTTCACCGAGGCCGGCGAGGCGCACCGCCGGCGGCTGATGGACAGGTTCGCCGACGACCGGAGCGTCGTGTGGTTGGGCCGCCTGCCCGACCTGCGCCCCTACTTCCTGGCCGCCGACGTCAACGTGACGCCGTCGCTGTCGGAGGGCAGCAACGGGGTGGTGCGCGAGGCGTCCGCCATGGGCCGTCCCAGCATCGTCAGCGACGCCGGTGGGCTGCCCGAGGCGGTGGACGGCAGCTTCGCCTGGATCGTGCCGCGCGGCGACGCGGCGGCCCTGGGGGAGGCGCTTGCGACCGCCCACCGCGCCTTCGTCGCCGGGGAACTCGACGGCATGGGTCGCCGCGCGCGGGAGCACGCGTTGCGGGCCTTCGACCGCACGGCGGCGGCGGAGGCGGTGGCCGACATGGTGACGGGGCGTCCTGCCGCGGACCGGGCCGCCGACGTGCCGGTTCCGTAACGTCCACGCGCGATCTCGGTTAACTGGGTGTAAGCGCCACGGATCACCACGTACCTGTCGCCCGGAGGCCCTGATGGTGGACCAGTACTGCGGAGGCCGACCTGCCACCCGGCGGATCCACCTCTCCCCGCCCGACGTCGGTCCCGCCGAGGAGGCCCTCGTCGTCGCGGCGATGCGGTCGGGTTGGGTGGCGCCGGCCGGTCCCGACCTGGACGCCTTCGAGCGCGAGCTGGCCGAGCGGGTGGGCTGCGGGCACGCGGTGGGGGTCAGCAGCGGGACGGCCGCGCTGCATCTCGCCCTGCTCGCGGTCGGCGCGGGGCCCGGCACCGCCGTGGTGGTGCCGACGCTGACGTTCGTGGCGACGGCCAACGCGGTGACGTACACCGGGGCGGAGCCGGTCTTCGTCGACTGCGACCCGGCGACCGGGAACCTGGACGTCGACCTGCTGCCCGACCTGCTCGACGACCTGCGCCGCCGGGGCCGGCGGATCGCCGCCGTGGTGGCGGTGGACATCAACGGCTCCTGTGCGGACTACGCCCGCCTGCTGCCGGTCTGCGCGGCGGCGGGCGTGCCGGTGGTCGAGGACTCGGCCCAGGCCCTCGGCTCCACGTACCAGGGGCGGCAGGCCGGGAGCTTCGGGCGGGTGGGCATCTTCTCGTTCAACGGCAACAAGATCATGACGACGTCGAGCGGCGGGATGCTGGTCTCCGAGGACGCCGGGCTGATCGCCCGCGCCCGGCGGCTCTCGACGCAGGCCCGGGAGCCGGTCGCGCACTACGAGCACTGCGACGTCGGCTACAACTACCGGCTGAGCAACGTGCTCGCGGCACTCGGCCGGGCCCAGTTGCGCCGCCTCGACGGGATGATCGAACGGCGGCGCGCGATGCGGGAGCACTACGCGAAGGTCTTCGCCCCGGTTCCGGGCACGCGCATCCTCGGCGACGGGGACACCGGCTCGAACTGCTGGCTGACCTCGGTCGTGGTGGATGCGGCGACGGCCGGCTGGCGGGCCCGCGACCTCGGCGAGCACCTGGCGGCACACGACATCGAGACCCGGCCCATGTTCAAGCCGATGCACCGGCAGCCGGCCCACCTCGACCGGTGCGCGGTGGTGACCGGGGCGGCGGACCGGCTCTTCGCCGACAGCATCTCGTTGCCGAGCGGGTCAACGCTTCCCGGCGTCGACGCCGACCGCGTGCTCGGGCTGGTCGAGGAGTTCCTCGGTCGGCACCGGTGACCGCCCCCGGCCGCCCGGGCGGGCGGCAGCGTGGGGGCGGGCGGGCGACGTCTCCCGCCCCGGGCCCGACCGGACCCGGTCAGGGCGTGCCGGTCACCGGGCCAGCGCCGGGTCGCACAGGGCCAGTTCCGCCCGGACCTGCGGGAGGGTGAGCAGCAGCTCCACGATCTCCGGCACGTCCAGCCGCCGGGCGGTGGCGGAGCTGAGCTCGGGCAGCGCCGGCAGCCCGATCCGGCCCTCGGTCACGTAGGACGCGTAGCTGAGCCGCCTGGCGTCGACCGGCAGCCGGTAGAAGTCGCCGAAGTCCTCGGCGCGGGCCAGCTCCTCGCGGCTGGCCATCGTCTCGAACTGCTTCTCGCCGTGGCGGACGCCGATCACGTCGTACTTCGGGGGCACGTCGAAGAGCTGGCACAGGGCGACGACGAGATCCCCCACCGTGCAGGCCCCGGCCTTGCGGACGAAGATGTCGCCGGCCCGGGCGTGCTGGAACGCGTGCTCGACCAGCTCCACGGAGTCGGCCAGCGACATCATGAACCGCGTCATGTCGGGATCGGTGACGGTGGGCACGACCCCGGCCTTGATCTGCTCGATGAAGATCGGGATCACGGAGCCCCGCGAGTACATGACGTTGCCGTACCGGACGCAGGAGACGACCGTCGCGCCGCCCGAGCCGCCCCGGGCGTGGGCCTGCGCCAGCTTCTCCATCATTCCCTTGCTCATGCCCATCGCGCTGACCGGGTGAACCGCCTTGTCGGTGCTCAGCATCACCACGGAGCCGACCCCGTGCCGGTCCGCCGCCTCGATCACGTTCGCGCTGCCCACGACGTTGGTCCGGAACGCCTCCAGCGGGAAGAACTCGCAGGAGGGCACCTGCTTGAGCGCCGCGGCGTGGAAGACGAAGTCGACGCCCCGGGTGGCGCGCAGGACGCTGTCGAGGTCCCGGACGTCACCGAGGTGGTAGGAGACCCGGTCGTCGGCGAGGGTCCGCCGCATGACGTCCTGCTTGGCCTCGTCCCGGCTGAGGACGCGCACCTCCGCGACGTCGCGGTCCAGCAGCCGCCGCACCATCGTCTGACCGAACGAGCCGGTCCCTCCGGTGATCAGCACACGGCGACCAACAGTCGAGCAAGTCATCCAAGTTCTCCTATTTCTTGGAGCGGCGCCGGCCTTCCTGGCTCCGCGCAACAGCCACTGCGGACGGTCACGGGCCGCCGAGCTGCACGGCATCCGGTTCAACGAAGGGCCAGAGTACAGGGAAACGCCAGAAAGGTGCATATTGTCCGCTTCCTCGCCGCCGGCCGACCGCGCGACGGTCCGGCCACCCGCCCCGGGGACCGGCCGTGGCCAACGGGGTGGTCCGGTCGTTCAACCGGGGTGGAGCCCGTTCGCCGCCCGCAGGGACGCCTCCGCCGCCGTCCAGCCCGCCCGCCCGCCGCCCGGAGAGAACCGCCATGAGCCCACCCGGCACGTCGCACCGGCTACGCGTGGCGGTGCTGCTCAAGACGAACACCGGCGGCAGGTGGATCCTGCCGCAGGTGGACGAGCTGCGCGGGCGCGGACACGACGTCGTGGTGATCCTGCCCGCCGGGGACGGGCGGCTCACCGGGGAGCTGCGGCGACGGGGCGTACGCGTCGCCGAGTCGCCGTTCGACTTCCAGGTCGGGCCCGGCCTCCCCGCCGGCCTGCTCGGCCTGCGTCGGTTGATCCGCCGGCTGGCCCCGGACGTGCTCCACTACCACCTGCTCGCCTCCGCCTTCGCCGCCCGGGCCGCCACCGTGGGCCTGCCCCTGCGCCGCGTGCACATGGTGGCCGGCCCGGCCTACCTGGAGTCCCGCGTCATCCGCCTCGTCGAGCGGCTGCTGTGGCGGCTCGACGACGCCATCGTCTGCGGCTGCCGGCACGCGTCGAACCGGTACGGGGCGCTGGGCTGCCCGCCCCACCGCCGCCCGGTGGCCACCTACGGGGTGAACACCGAGCGGTTCCGGCCGGACTGGGCGGCAGCCCCGCACCCCGGTGACGCGCCGCCCGGCGGACCCGACGGCCACCCGGCCCTCGCGGACCGGGGCGGCCCGGGTGGCCCGGCGCACGCCGAGGCGCGGGCCAAGGCGCGAGCCGAGCTCGGCGTCGCCGACGACGTCTTCCTGGCCGTCATGGTCGCCTACGTCTATCCGCCGAAACGGCTGGTCAACCGGGGACGGGGGATCAAGGGGCACGACGTGCTCCTGCCCGCGTGGCGACGGTTCCGCGCGGCCCACCCGAAGGCGCACCTGTTGATCATCGGCGACGGTTGGGGCGACGCGGGCGAGACCTACCGCCGCCGGCTGCTCGACCGGTTCGGCGTCGCCGGGGACCCCGGGATCACCTGGCTCACCGGCGTCGACGACGTACGCCCCTGGTACGCGGCGGCCGACGTGAGCGTCAGCCCCTCCCTCGGCGAGAGCCACGGCGCGGCGGTGGAGGCCGGGGCGATGGCCGTGCCGAGCATCGTCAGCGATGCCGGTGGCCTGCCCGAGACGGTCGACGAGCACAGCGGGTGGATCGTCCCGGCCGACGACGTGCCGGCCCTGGCCGACGCGCTCCGCCTCGCGTACCGGGACTTCGCGGCCGGGCGGCTGCCCGGGCGCGGCCGGGCGGCCCGCAGCCTGATGGTGCGGCGGTTCGACAACCGGCGCTCGGCCGCCGTCGTCGCCGACGTCCTCGAATCCGTCGCGGCCACCGGCGGACGCTAGCCGCTCCGGCGCGCGGCCGCCGGCCTGCGGGCCGCCGGCCGGGCGGGGCGGTCGCCGGCCGGGCGGGGTCAGAGCACGAAGGCGTCGGTCCAGAGCGCGCCGGAGCGGCCCGACAGCGCGTCGAGCATCGCGACCGCCTGGCCGTCGCTGAGCTGCGCGACGAAGTCGACGATGGCCCGCCCCCGGGCCCGGCCGATCCGGTCCGGCGTACGCGGGTGCAGCTCCGCCTCGGCCAGCTCGACCAGGTCGTGCAGCCGGCGCGGCAGCCGCGACTCCTCCTCCGGGTCGAGCAGCCACTCCCACAGCGCCTCGACGAGGGTGCCGAGCAGCCGCGCCTGTCCCCGCTGGTGCAGGGCCAGGTCGGGGCGGGCCAGCACGAAGCGGTGGTGGACGAGCTTGAGCACCTGCACCTCGTGCCACTGGGCCGGGGCGAGCAGCACGTGCCCGGAGCGCACCGACGGGGTCCCGGTCACGGTGATGGCGTCGACGAACCGGGTGGTCCACCGGGCGGAGAACCGGGCGACGTACTGCTCCGCCTCGATCGAGCCGTCGAACGGCAGCGCGAGCAGCCCCTCGACCAGCTCCTGCCGGACGTGCTCGACGGCCGCGGCGAACGCCTCGTCGTCGGCGATCCAGCCGTCCTTGCGGTGCAGCTGCCGGCGCAGCCGCTCGATGGCCGCACCGGGTCGGCGGCCCACCCCGTCCAGCGCGGGGTCGGTGACCGCCCGCAGGTGGTCGCCCTCCCGCTGCCAGGCCATCAGCTCGGCGGCCACGGCGCCCTGCTGGAGCACACCGACCCGGTAGAAGTCCTCGACGTCGTGGATGGCGTACGCGATGTCGTCGGCGGTGTCCATCACCGACGCCTCCACCGTCTGCTGCCAGTCGGCGATCCGCCCGACGAACGGCTCCCGGGCCTGGCGCAGGTCGGCCAGCTCCGTGCGGTACGCGCCGAACTTCGCCGACCCGCTGTCCGGGTCGTCGGCGGGCACGGCGGCGCCCCGGGGCGGCGGGACGAGGTGCCGGGGGTGCGGGTCCGGGTGGTCCAGCCGGGTCCATGGGTATTTCAGCAGGGCCGCCCGGACCGCCGCCGTCAGGTCGAGGCCGGTGGTCGCCGCGCCGCGGATCTCGGTGCTGGTGACGATCCGGTACGACTGCGCGTTGCCCTCGAAGCCGTCGGCGAGGCCCAGCCGCTGCCGGGCCAGCCGGTCGAGCACCCGCTCCCCGAGGTGCCCGAACGGCGGGTGCCCGAGGTCGTGGGCGAGGGCGGCGGCCTCCACCACGTCGGGGTCGCAGCCGCCGAGGGAGTCCAGCAGGTCGCGCCAGCGCTCGTCGGCGGTGAGCCGCTCGGCGATGGCGCGGGCGACCTGGGCCACCTTGAGGCTGTGGGTGAGCCGGTTGTGCACCAGCAGGCCGGAGCCGCCCGGGCTGATCACCTGGGTGACCCCGCCGAGGCGGGCGAAGAAGGGCGAGGCCACGATCCGGTCCCGGTCGGCCCGGAACGGGCTGGCGGCGAGGTCGCCGAGGGCCCGGGCGCTGCCGCCGAAGAGCCGCCGCGCCCGCGGGTCAGCGGGATGTTCCATGATCGCCACGCTAGCGCAGCCGGTGCCGCCGCACGCCGGCTCGGCCCTCGGCGGGGGTGCCGCGCGGCGTCGGGGGCGGGCGGCACAATGCAGGGCGGAACCCACACGAAGGCGGATGAAGATCGTGACCCAGTCTGTGCACCAGCGGATCGCCGACGAGCTCGGCGTCGCCGAACGTCAGGTCCGGGCGGCCGTGGAGCTGCTCGACGGCGGCGCCACCGTGCCGTTCATCGCCCGCTACCGCAAGGAGGCCACCGGCCTGCTCGACGACGCCCAGCTGCGCACCCTGGAGGAGCGGCTGCGCTACCTGCGCGAGCTGGACGAGCGCCGCGCCGCGGTGCTGGAGTCCATCCGTGGCCAGGGCAAGCTCGACGAGGCCCTCGAAGCGCAGATCATGGCGGCCGACTCGAAGTCCCGGCTGGAGGACATCTACCTGCCGTTCAAGCCGAAGCGGCGCACCCGGGCGCAGATCGCCCGCGAGGCCGGGCTGGAGCCCCTCGCCGACGCGCTGCTGGCCGACCCGGGCCAGGATCCGCGGGAGCGGGCCGCCGGCTTCGTCGACGCCGACAAGGGGGTGGCCGACGCCGCCGCCGCGCTGGACGGCGCGCGGGCCATCCTGGTGGAGCGCTTCGCCGAGGACGCCGACCTGATCGGCACGCTGCGCGAGCAGATGTGGTCGCGGGGCCGGCTGGTCTCGCGGGTACGCGACGGCCAGGAGTCGGCCGGCGCGAAGTTCTCCGACTACTTCGACTTCGCCGAGCCGTACGCGAAGCTGCCCTCGCACCGGATCCTGGCGATGTTCCGGGGCGAGAAGGAGGGCGTGCTCGACCTGACGATGGACCCGGAGGCCGAGGGCGACTCCGACGCGCCGGTCACCGGCCCGACGCGCTACGAGGCGGCGATCGCCGGCCGGTTCGGGGTCAGCGACTCCGGGCGGCCCGGTGACAGGTGGCTGACCGACACGGTGCGCTGGGCCTGGCGCACCCGCATCCTCATCCACCTCGGTGCGGACCTGCGGATGCGGCTGTGGCAGGCGGCCGAGGAGGAGGCCGTGCGGGTCTTCGCCACCAACCTGCGCGACCTGCTGCTCGCCGCGCCGGCCGGCACCCGGCCGACGATGGGCCTCGACCCGGGCCTGCGCACCGGGGTCAAGGTGGCGGTGGTCGACGCCACCGGCAAGGTGGTCGCCACCGACACGATCTACCCGCACGAGCCGCGCCGGCAGTGGGACGCCTCGATCGACACCCTGGCGCGGCTGGCCGGGGCGCACGGCGTGGAGCTGGTCGCCATCGGCAACGGCACCGCCAGCCGGGAGACCGACAAGCTCGCCGGCGAGCTGATCAAGCGGCACCCGGAGCTGAAGCTGACCAAGGTGGTCGTCTCCGAGGCCGGTGCGTCGGTCTACTCGGCGTCGGCGTACGCCTCGCAGGAGTTGCCGGGGCTGGACGTGTCGCTGCGCGGCGCGGTCTCCATCGCCCGCCGGTTGCAGGACCCGCTCGCCGAGTTGGTCAAGATCGACCCCCGCTCGATCGGCGTGGGCCAATACCAGCACGACCTGTCCGAGGTGAAGCTCTCCCGCTCCCTCGACGCGGTGGTGGAGGACTGCGTGAACGCCGTCGGCGTCGACGTCAACACCGCCTCCGCGCCGCTGCTCACCCGGGTCTCCGGCATCGGGGCGGGGCTGGCGGAGAACATCGTGCTGCACCGCGACGCCAACGGCCCGTTCCGGTCCCGGGCCGAGCTGAAGAAGGTGTCCCGGCTCGGCCCGAAGGCGTTCGAGCAGTGCGCCGGCTTCCTGCGCATCCCCGGCGGCGCCGACCCGCTCGACTCCTCCAGCGTGCACCCGGAGTCCTACCCGGTGGTGCGGCGGATCCTGGCCCGCACGGGGCAGGACCTGCGCTCCCTGATCGGGCAGAGCGCCATCCTGCGCGGGCTGCGGGCCGCCGACTTCGTCGACGACACGTTCGGCCTGCCCACCGTCACCGACATCCTGGCGGAGCTGGAGAAGCCCGGCCGGGACCCGCGGCCGGAGTTCCGCACCGCCACGTTCGTCGAGGGCGTGGAGAAGATCTCCGACCTGACCCCCGGCATGATCCTGGAGGGCGTGGTCACCAACGTGGCGGCGTTCGGCGCGTTCGTCGACGTCGGCGTGCACCAGGACGGCCTGGTGCACGTCTCGGCGATGTCCCGGACGTTCGTGAAGGACCCGCGCGACGTGGTGAAGTCCGGCGACGTGGTCCGGGTGAAGGTGCTCGACGTCGACGTGCCGCGCAAGCGGATCTCGCTGACGCTGCGGCTCGACGACGAGATGCCCGCCGCCGGCCAGGGCGGCGGTGGCCAGAGCGGACAACGCGGCGGCCAGGGCGGCGGGCAACGCGGGGCCCAGGGTGGGCAACGCGGCGGGGGCCAGGGCGGCGAGCGGGGCGGCTCGCGCGGGGGCCAGGGCGGTTCGCGCGGCGACCGGGGCGGCTCGCGCGGCGGGCAGCCGCAGCGGCAGGGGCGCGGGGGCGGGGCGGCCCCGGCGCCGGCCAACGACGCCATGGCGGACGCGCTGCGCCGCGCCGGCCTGGCCTGAGGCCCCGGCGTCGCCGCCGCGCCGAAACCCGCGAACGGTTCGGCGCGGCGGCGACGCCCGGGTGACGCCCGACTCCCGAGGCCCGGCGGCGACGCCCGGGACCCGGGCCGACGACGCGGGCGCGCGGCGGCGCGCGTACCGTCGGCGGCGTGGGTGAGGACGACGGCCTTCGGTGGCGGGAGCGGCAGCGCCACGCGGTGCGGGCGCACGCGGCGGCCGAGGCCCGACAGCGCGCCGCGGAGCAGGCGGAGGCCGCGGAGCTGGTGGCGGGTTTCGCCGCCGAGGCGCTGCGGCGCGGGCTGCGCAGCGAGCCGCTGCGGGCGGTCGGCTACGACGGGCGCGGCCACTACCGCACCCGGCTCACCGGCTGGTACGTGGACCGGGCCCGCACCCGCGCCGTGGACACCGAGGGCCGCTTCTACCTGCTCTCCGTGCCGCCCGGCCTGCGGGCGCGGCTGTTCGGGGCGCAGCCGGAGCCCACCCCGCCGCCGCTGGTGGTCGGGCGCGGCGGCCGCGACGGCGAGTCGGTGCCCCTGGCGACCCTGCTCAGCCTGCGTCTGGAGGCGGGCGACGACTGGCGGTGAGCCGCGCCGCCCGGCTTGACTGCTGCCGGGGCACGCTGCCTGCGGACCGCCGCTGCACCCAGCGCCACCAGCAGAGCTGCACGACCAGGGTGAGCAGGCCGGCCAGCACGATGGCGGTCAGGTTGATCACGAGCTGGAGGGCGGAGCCGGCCGCCTCCCGCCACACCCCGTAGGCGGCGGCGACGGCGACGTTCGCGGCGGCCGGCACGGTGGTGACCGAGATCAGCACGCCGACGAGCGAGCCGGACTTCTTCGAGGTCAGCGAGAGCATGCCGGCCACGCCGGCCAGCAGGCCGACCACCCAGGACAGCGCGTCGGGCCGCCAGATGAAGTCGGTCAGCGGCCGGTCGGCCAGCAGCATGTTCCGGTCGACCAGGCCGGCGGCGGTCAGCGCCCAGGTGCTCAGCACGGTGGCCAGCACGGCGGCCAGGAAGCCCACCACGAGGGCCTGCACGGAACGGCCGACGACGGCGGGCCGGCGGCGCAGCAACGCCACGCAGAGGGCGGCGAGCGGGCCGAACTCGGGGCCGACCACCATCGCGCCGACGATCAGGATCGGCTGGTCGAGCAGCACGCCGATGCCGGCGATCATGGTGGCCACCACGATCAGCACCAGGAACGTCGCGGACAGCTCGGTCTGCTCGCCGGTCTTGGCGGCGATCTCGTCCCAGACGACCGCGTCCGTGCCGCTGCCCGGCGCCTCCTCGGCGGCCCGGTCCGCGGCGGCGGACAGCGTCAGCTCCACGTCGTCGGCGGCGATGCCCCCGCGCGCCTCGACGCCGAGCCGGCGCAGGTCGTGCAGGACGACGTCGGCCCGCTCGCGGACCACGTCGCAGAGGACGAGATCGCCCGCAGGCCGGCGGGCCGCGCCGGGCAGGACGACCAGGTGGGTCACGCCCGGGTCCGCGCCGAGCAGGTCCACCACGGCCGACGACTGGTCCGGCGGCACGATCACCCGCAGATGCAGCACAGCTCGCTCCCCAGGAGATGGGCCGGGCCCCACGCCCGCGCAGACCATACCCGGCCCCGGGGCCGCGCGCCGCCGGCCGGGGCCGTAACGCGGCACGGGGCCCCGGGGTTAGTGGGACGAGGACCACGAGCGGGCGGGGGATCCGTCGTCGGTCCGACCGCAGACGAAGGGGTCGACGTTGGCCAACCCAGCGCCGGGCGGCCGGTGGTCCGGCCTGTCGAGGGTGAGCTGGTTCCTCGCCGGCCTGGCCATGACCTCGCTCGCGCAGTGGACCATCGTCACGGTGCTCGCCCGGGCCGGCAGCCCCGGCCTGGTCGGCCAGTACGCCCTCGGTCTCGCGGTCGGCGCGCCGGTGGTCCTGGTCTGCGGGCTCGGGCTCCAGCCGGTCCTGGTCACCGACGTGGCCGGCCGGTTCACCTTCCACGAGTACCTGCGGCTGCGGCTGGCCGGGATGGCGGTGGCGCTCCTCGCGATCGGCGTCGTCGCGTACGCGATGGGCTCGGGGGGTGGGCCCGTCGTCCTGCTCGTCGGCGTGGCGAAGGCGCTCGACGCGGTCGGCGAGATCTACTTCGGCATCCTGCAACGCCGCCGCGCGATGCGTACCGTCGGGTTGTCGATGGCCCTCAACGCCGCGCTCTCGGTCGTCGTCACCACGGGCCTGCTCCTGGCGACGGGCAGCGTCGCCGTCGCGGCCCTCGGCTCGGTCGCCGGCTCGGCGCTCGGCTCCGTCGGCTACCCCCGGTGGGTGGTCCGCCCGGACCTGCGGCGGGCCGCCGGGGCGGGCGGGTGGGCGGCGCTGCGCCGGCAGCGCCGGCTGGTCGTCACCGCCCTGCCCGTCGGCTTCGCCTACAGCCTCACCTCGTTCACCGGCAACGTGCCGATGTACGTCGTGCAGCACGAGCTGGGCGCGCAGGCGCTGGGGGTGTTCGCCGCGCTGAGCTACGCGACGATGGGGGCGAACCTCCTCTACGCCGCGATGTACCAGGTGCTCCTGCACCGGATGGCCGAGCTGGCCGGCGCGGGGCGGCTGCGGGCGCTGCGCGGCCTGGTCGTCCGGCTCGTGCTGGGCTCGCTGCTGTTCGGGCTGGCGGGCGCGCTGGTCGCCCGGCTGGCCGGCGAGGTGGTGCTGGGGCTGCTCTACGGGCGCGACTACTCCCGGCACTGGCCGGTGCTGGTGGTCCTCGCGCTGGGCATCGGCGCGAGCGGCGCGCTGTACTTCGTCAACGCCGCGTTGCTGGCGCTGCACCGCTTCCAGCACCACCTGACGGCGACCCTGCCCACGCTCGGGCTCGTCGCGGCGGCGAGCCTGCTGCTGGTCCCCCGGCACGGGCTGATCGGCGCGGCGTCGGCCGCCGTCCTGGCGCTGGTGGTGGAGGCCGTCACGAAGACGCTGCTGCTGCGGCACGCGCTGGCCCGGGCGGTTGGTGGGCCCGGCACGCCGCCGCCGGGCGACGGGGGGCCGCGGGACCGGCCGGCCGCAGGACCGGTGCCGCCGGAACGGAGTAACGTACCCAAAGTCACCATATAACCGCGTACCTGACATCTTGGACAGTGAGCTATCGATGACCTGCCTCGCCATCGTCACGGAGTACCGATTCGTCCGCACTCCCGAGGGACGGCTGTGGGTCGGGGTCGGCCCGGAGTACGACATCTGGACCCGCTACCTCGCGGCCTTCGACCGGGTCCGGGTCGTCGCCCGGGTCCAGGACGTCGGGGAACGGCCGCCGGGGGTCGCCCGGGTCGACGGGCCGGGCGTCGAGGTGTGGCCGCTGCCGTACTACGTGGGGGCGGCCGGGTTCCTCGCCCACGCGACGCGGATCCGGCGGTCGGCGCTGGCGGGCACCGAGGACGCCGACGTCGTCATGCTCCGGGTGCCCTCCCCCATCGCCAACACCATCAGCGGCCACCTCGACCGCCGCCAGCGGCCCTACTGCCTGGAGGTCGTCGGCGACCCCGACGCCGTGCTGTCGCGCGGGGTCGTCGACCACCCGCTGCGTCCCCTCCTGCGCCGCTGGGCCACCGCCGCGATGCGGCGGCAGTGCCGGCGGGCGGCGGCGGCCGTGTACGAGACCGGACGCACCCTCCAGGCGCGGTACCCGGCGCGGGACGGGTCCCCCAGCGAAGGCATCTCCTCCGTCGAGCTGCCACCCGCCGCCTTCGCGGCCGCCCCCCGGACGCACGACGCCCCGCCGGGGCGGGCGGTCCTGGTCTCGGTCGGCACGCTCGACCAGTTGTACAAGGGCGTCGACATCCTCATCGAGGCGCTGGCCCTCCTCGGCGACGGGGCGGCGCACCGGCTCGTGCACGTCGGCCGGGGGCGCTACCTGCCCAGGCTGCGCCGGCTCGCCGAGGAGCGGGGCGTCGCCGACCGGGTCGAGTTCGCCGGCTGGCTGCCCACCCCCGACGACCTCCGGCGGCGGCTCGACCAGGCCGACCTGTTCGTCATGCCGTCGCGCACCGAGGGGCTGCCCCGGGCCCTGATCGAGGCCATGGCCCGGGGCCTGCCCGCGATCGGCTCGGCCGTCGGCGGGATCCCCGAGCTGCTGCCGCCCGACTGCCTGGTGCCGCCGGGCGACCCCGCCGCGCTGGCGGCGGCCCTGCGCGGGATGCTGTCCGACCCGTGCCGGCTGAGCCGGGCGTCGGCGCGCAACCTCGCCGCCGCCCGCGCGTTCGGGGCGGACGTGCTGGCCGCCCGGCGCACCGCCTTCTACCGCTCCCTGCGCCACCTCGGGGCCGCCCCCGCCGCGCGGGTGGGCGTGTCCGCCGAGGGCTGAGGGACGCAGGGAGCGCGGCCGGGGCGACCACTTTGGCCATTGGCCAGTTTTATTGTGATCAAAACTGATAAAAGTGGAATGTCACATGAAATATCCACGGGAGTCCACCATGAACGCTCGCCGACCCGCAGTCCGGCCTCGTGCCACGTCCCCGAGTGAGCCGACGTGACGGGCCGGATCGCGCTGTTCCAGCCCGACGTCGGCCCGCTCGAGGAGTCGTTCCTGCTGCGCGCCTTCCGCTCCGGCTGGCCGGGGCCAGCCGGCCCCGAGACGGAGGCGTTCGAGGCCGAGATCGCCGGGCGGGCGGGGGTCCGGCACGCCGTCGGGGTCAGCTCGGGGACGGCCGCGCTGCACCTGGCGCTGCTCGCCTGCGGCGCGGGCCCCGGCACCGTCGTCGTGGTGCCGACGCTCACCTTCGCCGCGACGGCCAACGCGGCCGTCTACACCGGGGCCCGGCCCGTCTTCGTCGACAGCGACCCCGCCACCGGCAACGTCGACCCGGACCTGCTGGCCGACCTGCTCGACCGCCTGGCCGCCGCCGGCGTCCGGGTCGCCGCCGTGATGTCGGTCGACCTCAACGGCACCTGCGCGGACTACTCGCGGCTGCGCCCGGTCTGCCGGGCGGCCGGGGTGCCCCTGGTGGAGGACGCCGCCCAGGCCCTCGGGTCGACCCACGACGGCGAGCCGGCCGGGTCCTTCGGCTCGCTCGGCACCTTCTCCTTCAGCTGGAACAAGGTCATCACCACCTCGGCGGGCGGGATGGTGGTGACGGACGACGCGGCGCTCGCGGCCCGCTGCCGGCACCTGTCGACCCAGGCCCGCGAGCCGGTGACGCACTACGAGCACCGGGACGTCGGCTACAACTACCGGCTGAGCAACCTGCTCGCCGCCGTCGGCCGGGCGCAGCTCCGCCGGCTGGACGAGATGATCGAGCGCCGCCGCCGGCTACGCGAGCGGTACGCGAAGCTGTTCGCCGCCGTCCCCGGCACCCGGATCGTCGGCGACGGCGACCCCGGTGCGAACTGCTGGCTGACGTCGGTGGCGGTGGACCCCGAGGTGGCCGGCTGGGGGGCGGGGCACCTGGGCCGCCACCTGGCCCGGCGGGGCGTCGAGACGCGGCCGATGTGGAAGCCGATGCACCGCCAGCCCGTCTTCGCCGGCCACGACGCCGTGGTCACCGGCGTCGCCGACCGGCTCTTCGCGCGCAGCGTCTCGCTGCCCAGCGGATCGAGCCTGACCGACGCCGACGCCGAGCGCCTCTTCGCGGCGCTCGAGGAGTTCCTGGAGGAACGGGGATGAGCCGGGATCGCTACGAGCGGATCAAACGCGTCCTCGACGTGACCGTGGCGGCGCTGGTGCTCGTCCTGGCCGCCCCGGTGATGGCGGCGACCGCCCTGGCCATCGCCCTGACCATGGGTCGGCCGGTGCTGTTCCGCCAGTCCCGCCCCGGGCTGCACGGCGAGCTGTTCGAGCTGGTCAAGTTCCGGTCCATGCGGGCCGAGGGCGACCCGCTGTCGCCCCTGCACGACGCCAGGCGGATGACCCCGCTGGGCCGTTGGCTGCGGGCCACCAGCCTGGACGAGCTGCCCTCGCTGTGGAACGTGCTGCGGGGCGACATGAGCCTCGTCGGGCCGCGCCCCCTGCTGCCGCAGTACGTGCCGCGCTACACCGCCGAGCAGTTCCGCCGCCACGAGGTCCGCCCGGGCGTCACCGGCCTGCAACAGGTACGCGGCCGCAACGCCCTCGCCTGGGAGGAGCGCTTCATGCTCGACGTCTGGTACGTCGAGCACCGCAGCCTCCTGCTGGACCTGCGCATCCTCGCCTGGACGGTGGTCACCGTGCTGCGCCGCGACGGCATCACGGCGCCCGGCAGCGCGACCGCCCACGAGTACCGGGGCGTCCCGGTGCCCGACCGCACGCGGGAGCCCGCCCGGTGAGCCCGGATTTGGTGATCGTCGGGTGCGGCGGCCACGGCCGGGAGCTCCTCGGCATCGTCCGGGCGGTCAACGACGCGGCGGCCGGCGGCCCGGTCTGGCAGGTGCGGGGGTTCGTCGACGACGACCCGACGGAGGAGAACCGCAAGCGGGTGCAGCGGCTCGGCGTGCCGTGGCTGGGCCCGGTGCCGTCCCTGGCCGACGCCGGGGGCGCGCACGTGGTGGTCGGCGTCGGCGACCCCCGGGCGCGCGGGCGGGTCGCCCGCCGGGTCGACGCGTACGGGCTGCCGGCGGCGGTGCTGGTCCACCCGGACGCCACCCTCGGCGCGGACGCCCGCGTCGGCGAGGGGACGGTGCTGTTCGCCGGCGCCCGGGTGACCACCAACGTGACGCTGGGCCGGCACGTGCACCTGAACCAGAACGCGGCGGTCGGGCACGACTGCGTGTTCGGCGACCACGTGTCGGTCAACCCGCTCGCCGCCGTCTCCGGCGGCTGCCGGCTCGACCCGGACGTGCTGATCGGGGCGGGCGCGGTGGTCCTCCAGGGGCTCCGGGTGGGCGCGGGCGCGACCGTCGGCGCGGCGGCCTGCGTGGTACGCGACGTGCCGCCCGGCGTGGTGGTGAAGGGGGTGCCGGCGAGGTGAGGGTCGTCGTCACCACCGAGTACCGCTACGCCGTCACGCCCGACGGCCGGGTCTGGACGTCGCACACGCACGGCTACGACATCTGGCGGCGCTACCTCTCGGCCTTCGACGAGGTGCGCGTGGTGGCCCGGGTCGCCGCGCAGCCCCGGGTGCCGGAGACGGCGCTACGGGTCGACGGCCCCGGGGTCACGGTGCACCCGGTGCCGCACTACGTCGGGCCGCAGCAGTACCTGCGCCAGCGGGTGCCGATCGGCCGCGCCATGGCGACCGCCGCCGGGCGCGACGACGCGGTGATCCTGCGGGTGCCCTCCGCGCTGGGCTCCCTGCTGGCCGGCGTCCGCCGCCGGCACGGCCTGCCGTACGCCTTGGAGGTCGTGGGCGACCCGTACGACGTGCTCGCGCCCGGGGTGGTCCGGCATCCGCTGCGGCCCCTGCTGCGCCAGCGCTTCGCGACCCGGCTGCGCCGCGAGTGCGGCTCGGCGGTCGCCGTCTCCTACGTGACGGCGGACTATCTCCAGGCCCGCTACCCGGCGGCCCCCCACGCGCCGACGGTCAACGTGTCGAGCATCGACCTGCCGCCCGAGGCGTTCACCGCCGCCCCGCGGGCCGTCCGGGCCGATGCCGGCGGCGAACGCACGCTCATCTCGATCGGGACGCTCGACCAGCTCTACAAGGGCGTCGACACGCTCGTCGAGGCGGTGGCCCGGCTGGCGGCGCGCGGGGTCGACGTCCGGCTCGTCCACGCCGGCGCCGGCCGGTTCGCCGGGCACCTGGCGGCCCTGGCCGGGGCGCGGGGCGTCGCCGACCGGGTGACGTTCGCCGGCTGGGTGGCCCCCGGCGCGCCGCTGCACGCCCTCCTCGACGCGGCCGACCTGGCGGTCATGCCGTCGCGGACCGAGGGGCTGCCGCGCGCGCTGATCGAGGCCATGGCCCGCGCGCTGCCGGCGATCGGCACCGCCGTCGGCGGCATCCCGGAGCTGCTCGCGCCCGAGGACCTGGTCGGCCCCGACGACCCCGGGGCGCTGGCGGAGGCGATCGCCCGGATGCTGGCCGACCCGGACCGGATGGCGCGCGCCTCGGCCCGCAACCTCGCCCACGCCCGGCGCTACTCCCGAGACTCCCTGGAGCCCCGGCGGCACGCCTTCTACCGGTCGGTGCGCGAGGCCACGGCCCGGCGCTGAGCGGCGCTCACGCCGGGGAGTGTCCGCTCGGGGCGCGGCCCCGGCCCGCCGACGTGTCACCGTCCCCCGCACGGCCACGGCCGCCATCCGCGGCGGTGGCGGGAGCCGACCGCGCTCCCGCCACCGCCCTGCGTCTCTTCGTCACCGGCCGCGGGCGTCCACCGTCCCGGCGCGCCAGGCGCGGTACCAGTCGAAGGTCCGACGTACCCCGTCCTCCAGCGGCACCACCGGCTCGAAGCCGGTCAGCCGGCGCAGCGTCGCCAGGTCGGGGCAGCGGCGGTGCACCGACCCGGGCGGCGCGGGCATCGGTTGCAGGACCGGGGCCGCGTCGGCGACCCGCAGCACCAGCTTGGCCAGGTCGCCGATGTTGGTCTGCTCGGCGTCGTTGCCGACGTGCACGATCTCGCCGGCCGCGGCCGGGCAGCGCATCAGCCGCAGCACCGCCTCGACCGCGTCGTCGACGTGGCAGAACGCGCGGTACTGGTCGGCGCCCCACACCCGGAACGGGTCCTCCCCGTCGAGGGCGCGCAGCGACATCTCCGGGATGACGTGGTCCGTGCCCATCCTCGGGCCGTAGACGTTGTGGAAGCGGCCGACCGTGGCGGCGCAGCGTCGGGCGCGGGCGGCGTGCACGAAGGCGGCCTCGCCGAGCAGCTTGCTGATCGCGTACGAGAACCGGGGCGACGTGACGTCGGTGATCATGACGGGGACGTCCTCGGCCGTCGGCACCGGCACGACGCGGGCGTCGACGCCGCCGGCGTACACCTCGCTGGTGGAGCTGAAGAAGACCCGGTCGCCGGGCTCGACCCAGTCCAGCAGGTGCAGCGCCGTCAGGGTGTTGACCCGGATCACCCGCGTCGGATCGGCCTCGACGTTGCGCACCCCGACCACGGCGGCGAGCAGGTAGATCTCGTCGCAGCCGCGCGGCAGCGCCGCCCAGGCCTGCGGCCGGGTCAGGTCCGCCGAGACGACCTCGACGGCCGGGTCGTCACGCAGCGCGCCGAGGCGCTCGTCGTCGCGGCCCCGGGAGAAGTCGTCGACGACGACCACGCGGTGACCGTCGGCGAGCAGCCGCTCGGTCAGGTGCAGGCCGATGAAGCCCGCGCCGCCGAGGACGAGGGCCCGCCTCACGCCGGCACCCGGCCGGTGGGGGCGGCGGCGCGTGGGGCGGGCAGGTAGCCGATGCCGGCGTACCGCGCCCCGGCGGCGGTCACGGCCGCCTCGTCGAGGATCCGCCACGAGTCGTAGACGACGCCCGCCCCGCCGGCCGCGAGCAGCCCGCCGACCTCCAGCGCCCGGTAGTCGGGGTGGTCGTTGACCACGAGCACCGCGTCGCTGTCGCAGAACGCCTTGTCCAGGCTGGTCGGCTCGCCGCCGTAGGCCCGGATGACCTGGTCGGGCACCATCGGGTCGTGCCCGGCCACGACCAGCCCGGCCGCCCGGAAGACCGGCATCATCGCGGCGATCGGCGTGCCGCGCATGTCGTCGGTGGGGGGCCACCCCTTGTACGCCCAGCCCAGCACGGCCAGCCGGGCGCCGGCGGTGTCGCCGCGCCGCTGCCGGATCAGCTCCACGACGGTCTCGGCGACGTGCACCGGCAGGCGCTCGTTGAGCCGCCGGGCCGCCCCGACCAGGAACGCGCCGTCGTCGCCGGCGCTGGCCACCATCAGGTACGGATCCTTCGACAGGCAACCGCCGCCGACGTACCCGGGCCGGCTCAGGTCCGGCCGGGGGTAGTCGAGGTTGGCGGCCCGGATCACCTCCAGCGGGTCAAGGCCGTGCCGCTCGGCGATCAGCGCCACCTCGTTGCCGAACGAGTAGATCAGGTCGGTGTGGCAGTTGTTGGAGAGCTTGACCAGCTCGGCGGCCTCCAGGCTGGACACCGGCACGGTCTGCCGGGCGAGCCCGCCGAACAGCTCCAGCCCGGCGTGCAGGCTCTCGTCGTCCACGCCGCCGACGACCTGGGGCAGCTCGACCAGTTCCCGCAGCGCCTGCCCCTGGATGGTCCGCTCCGGGGCCATCACCAGCAGCGCCCGCCCCCACGCCGCGGTCAGCGCCGGCAGCACCACCCGGCGGCTCGTCCCGACGGGGACGGTGCTGCGGACGATCACCAGGGTCTGCGGGCCGCACCAGCGGGCCACCTGTTCGGCCGCCGCCGCGAGGTTGGACAGGTCGGGCCGCCGGGACCCCTCGTCCACCGGCGTGGAGACGCTGAGCACCACCGCGTCGAGGTCCGCCGGCAGCTCGTCGTCGACGAACACCGAACGGCCCGCGTGCGTGGCGAACACGTCGGCGATGCCCGGCTCGAAGATGTGCGGGCGGCCGCCGCGCAGCGCCGCCCGCACCGCCGGGTTCGCGTCCACCCCGTGCACCTCGAACCCCTTGCGCGCCAGCGCGGCGGCCAGCGTCAGCCCGACGTAGCCGAGGCCGACGATCCCTATCCTGCGATACACGTTGTCCTCTTCCCCTCGTTTGTCGTGCTCGGTGCACCGGCCCGCCCGCGCGGGCGGGCCGGTCAGGCGCCCATCGCGGCCCAGCTCGCCTTGACCGACTCGGCGAGCTCGTAGGAGGGCGTCCAGCCCAGGTCGCGCGCGGCCCGGGAGATGTCGCCGCACATCCAGTCGACCGCCGCCGAGCGGCCCGGCGGCGGCTGGTCCTCGCGGACCGCGCCGGTGAAGCCGGCCGCCTCCGCCATCAGCCGGACCGCCTCCCGCACCGGCACGGCCCGGCCGCTGGCGACGTTGTAGACCCGCTGCGGCAGCCAGGGGGCCCGGACGGCGGCGGCCACGGCGGCGGCCACGTCCCGGACGTCGACGAAGTCCCGGTGGGCCGAGAGGGGACCGACGGTGATCCGGCCGCCGGGCGTCGCGCGGCGCAGCAGCGTCGCGACCCGGCCGAGCACGGTGTCGGCGGACAGGCCGGGGCCGATCGGGTTGAACACCCGCAGCGTGACGCCGTCGACCCGGCCCGCGGCGGCGGCCAGCTCGACCAGCCGGGTGGCGGTCAGGTGGGTCAGGCCGTACTCGCTCACCGGGCGCGCGTCGTCGCTCTCGGCGGCGGCGTGCCCGTGCGGCACCGGCCCGTACTCCCCGGCGGAGCCGATGCGCACCAGCCGCGCGCCGGGGGCCCCGGCCGCGACGGCCTCGACGAGTTTCGCGGTCACCGACACGTTCGCCGCGACGAGTTCGTCGGCCCGCCCGTCGAGCCGGCCGGTGCAGGCCACCACCGCGTCGGGCCGGGCGGCGCGCAGCAGCGCGCCCAGCTCGTCGACGTCGCAGGCGACGAGGTCGACGTCGCGCCGGCCGGGGCAGACCAGCGCCGCGTGCGGGCGCAGGGCGGCGCGGACGTGCCCGCCGATGAAGCCGGAGCCGCCGAGGACCAGGACGGTGGTCACACCGGCTCCGGGGTGCGCGGGGACAGCAGGATCGGCCGGAGCCGTTCGAACGCCCGGTTGGCCTCGTCGTAGTCCTCGGGCCGGCCGATGTCGAGCCAGTAGCCGTCGAACTGGTAGCTCGCCGGCGGCTCCCCGCGTTCGAGCAGGTCCAGCACGAGTTGGTCGAAGCCGAACGCGAGCCCGGCCGGGTACGCGGCGATGGTGCGCGCGGAGAGGCCGTAGACGCCCATGCTGACGTGGTAGTCGAGGACGGGCTTTTCGCTGAACTCGACCACCCGGCCGTCCTCGACCGACAGCACGCCGAAGTCGATCTTCACGGTGCGGTGGAAGGTCGCCACGGTCAGCGGGGCCCCGGAGGCGGCGTGGGTGCGCAGCAGGTCGCCGTAGTCCAGGTCGGTGAGCACGTCCCCGTTCATCACCAGGAAGTGCTCGGGCAGCCGGTCGCGGATGCCGAACAGCGGCCCGATCGTCGACAGGGGGACGCTCTCCTCCACGTACCGCACGCGCAGCCCGAACCGGGAGCCGTCGCCGACGAACGCGCGGATCAGCGAGCCGAGGTGGTTGATCGCCAGGGTGACGTCGGTGAAGCCGCAGCTCGCGAGCTGGTGCAGGACGATCTCCAGGATGGCGTGGCTGTCCCCGATCGGCACCAGCGGTTTCGGCAGGGAGGTCGTGTACGGCTTGAGCCGCGTCCCCTTGCCACCGGCCATGATCACTACATGCATCTCGTCATCCGATCCGTCCGTCGCTGCCGGCGTCCCGGCCACCGTCAGGCGTGGGTCGGGTGTCGCCGGGCGGTCGCCCCCGTAACACCCAGGGCAACGACCGATCCGCGCCCGAGAAACGCCCATAACAGAGCATTAGCCGCCTTTATCTCGATACCACTCCCGGCCACCCGGACGGATCCATTCGGGTGGCCATCCCGTAGCGCTGAGTAACGTTCCCGGCCCGGACCTGGTTAGGAGGGTGTCGACGCCACCGGCGCACCCATGCCGCCGCACGAGGAGGATCCGATGACGACCCTGGCTGGTCCCGCCGCACGACCCGTCGGCGCGCTCCGCGCGAACGGGCCGGTGACCACGGGGAAGCCGGTGGACAACAACGTCCTGGCCGCGATCCTCGTGACGTCGCTGAGCATCGCGCTGATGGTGTGCCTACCGGACCTGCGCCACTGGTTCATGGCGCCCACGACCCTCACCGGCGTTCTCATCGGCGCCGAGGCGCTGCGGTGGTTCCGCCGGGGCGTCGACGTGTTCGACCCGCGGGCCTGCGCGGGCCTGATCGGGCTCCAGTTCCTCTACCTCGCGCCGATCCTCAACGTGGCCCTCGACGAGTGGGTGACGAGGGTCTACGACCAGCCGGTCTGGCGCGACGCGCTCGGGATGCTCGGCATCCTCAACGCGGTCGGCACGGCCCTCTACCGGGTGGTGGTCGCCCTTCCCCGCCGGCCCCGCCGACGGCACCGCCGGCTGCCCGCGATGCACCTGCCCACCTTCTACACGGCGGGCCTGGCGCTCGCGGTGGTCAGCATCGCCGCGATGGGCTACGAGATCGCCATCTTCGGCGGCATCGACGGCTTCGTCGCCACGATGGCCGACCAGGCCAACCGGGTCAAGGACATGACCGGGCTCGGCCCGCTCATCGTGCTCTCCGAGGCGTTCCCGTACGTCGTCTTCACCCTCGCGCTCGTCCGCTGGCGCAGGATGCTCGCCCGGAACACCGTCCTGCTGGTCCTGCTCGTGCTCGCGCTGACCGTGACCCAGTTCTTCATCGGCGGGCTCAAGGGCAGCCGCAGCAGCACCCTCTGGCCGCTGCTGCTCGCGCTCGTCCTGGTCAACGTCACGGTCCGGCGGGTGCCCCGCAAGGTCCTCGCCGTGGTGGGGGTCCTCGCCTTCGCCTTCATCTACCTGTACGCCTTCTACAAGCTGGGCGGCACCAAGGCCATCGACGAGATCCGGCGGGCCGGCACGGTCCAGGGCGCCGTGTCGGACACGGGGCGGGACATGCCCATGCTGCTCACCGCGGACCTGGGCCGCGCCGACATCCAGAGCGTCATCCTGCACCGCTACCTCGACGGCCAGTTCGAGCCGGTGCTCGGGGCGACGTACGCCAACGCCTGGTTCATGTTCCTGCCCGACGGCCTCTTCCCCGACGTACCGACCAGCAAGGTCGACGTGGGATCGCGCATCCTCTACAACCCGCTCTACTCGGAGGAGGAGGGCGATTCGAGTAAGATCTACGGCACGGCCGGTGAGGGCATCATCAACTTCGGCCTGGTCGGCGGCGTGCTCTCCTTCGTGGCCTTCGGCCTCGCCGTCCGCGCCGTCCAGGGGTACTACACGGCGGCCGTGGCCGCGCCGGACCTGACGCCGAAGCTCGTCGCGCCCGTGGTGTGGGTCCTCGTCACCACCCAGAGCTCCGACCTGGACAACGTCCTGTTCTGCCTCGTCAAGTACTCCATGCCGACGCTCCTGCTGGTCTGGCTGGCCTGCCGGTTCGGCCGCCGGCACCGCGTACGCCCGCTGTCGGCGGTGCCCTGACCCGCGCCGGTCCTCCACGGCGCGGAACCGCCCGGGGCCGACCCCACACCCCAGCCGACCCAAGGAGTGCCCATGGCCCTCGCGGACCCGACCGCGCCCCACCCGGCCCCGCGCCGCCCTCCGCCGCGGTCGACGCCGGCCGTGCGGGTCCTGCACGTGGTCGGGTGCCTCGACCGGGGCGGCATCGAGACGGCGTCGCTGGACGTCTGCCGCGTCGTGCCGCCCGGTCAGGCGCAGCAGACCTTCGTCACCGTCAACGGCGTCACGGGATCGCTGGCGCCGGCCTACCGGGACGCCGGCGCCACCGTCGTGCAGTGTCCGGTCCGCCCGCGCCTCCTGTTCCCCCTGCGGCTGTGGCGCTGCCTGCGCGTCGCCCGTCCCGACGTGGTCGTCTCCCACATCAGCCTGTTCAGCGCGGCGGTCCTCGCCGCCGCCCGGGTCGCCCGGGTGCCGGTGCGGATCGCCCGGATGTGGAGCGAGGGCGACGACAAGCCGGCCACGCTGCGGCGTCGGCTCCTGCGCGGGCTGTGCCGGGTCGTGCTGGCCCACACGGCGACCGACGTCCTGGGGGTGACGGCCGCGGCCGTCGACTTCGCCGGACCCCGGCCGCACGACCGCCGGTACCGGGTGCTGCCCAACGGCGTGGACACCACCAGGACCGACGGCTGGGACCGCGCCGCCGCCCGGCGGCGCTGGGACCTGCCCGGCGACGTGCCGGTGCTCGGCTTCCTCGGCCGGGCCCACCCGGTGAAGAACCGCCCCTTCCTCGTCGAGGTGCACCGCGCCGCGCGGGAGCACCGCCCCGACGCCCGGCTGCTGGTCGCCGGCCCGCTGGGCGTCGACGACCTGACCGCCGCGCATCCGGGCGTCGACCGCGACCCGCACGTCGTGCTCGCCGGCGAGGTCGAGGAGGTCGGCCCGGTGCTGCGCGCCGCCGACGTGCTGCTGCTGCCCTCCCTGCGGGAGGGCCTGCCCGGCGTGGTGCTCGAAGCGCTCGCCGTCGGCGTCCCGGTCGTGGCAGCCGACCTGCCGTCCCTGCGGGAGCTGTCCGGCCTCGTCGCGGGGCTGACCCTGGTGCCGCTGAGCGCCGGGCCGCAGGTCTGGGCGCGGGTCACGCTGGAACAGGCCGGCGCGGACGACGCCCGGCGCGCCGAGATCGCCCGCGTGCTGCGCGGGTCACCGCTCACCCTGGACCACGTCGCGCGGCAGTGGCGTCGGCTGTGGGGGGTCGACCCGGCCCCGTGACTCGGCCGCGCCCGCCCCTGCCGGCGGGCGGGCGTCACGACGCGGGCTGGCACCGGGGCCGGATGCCGGCCCAGTCGTGGTGGCGGCGCACGGTCGACAGGATGTAGTCGACCACCCGGCGGGACGTGTCCGGCACCCGGTAGTCCGCCGGGCACGGCACGCCGTGCGCGGCCACCTGGTCGACGGTGAGGGCGACCGCCTCGACGACGCCCGCCGGGTCGAGCCCGGTCATGATGATGCCCCCGGCGTCCAGCGCCTCCGGGCGTTCGATCGACTCGCGCAGCGTCACGGCGGGGAAGCCGAGGATGGCGGACTCCTCGCTGATCGTGCCGCTGTCGGACAGGGTGCACCGCGCCCGGGTCTGCAGGCGCACGTAGTCGAGGAACCCGAACGGCTCGTGGAAGTCGATGCCGTCGAGCGCCACGTCGGCGGCGGGGATCGCCTCCAGCCGCTTGCGGGTGCGCGGGTGGGTGGAGACGAGCACCGGCAGCCGCCAGGTGTCCCGCACGGCCGCCAGGCAGTCCAGCAGCCGCCGCAGCCGCGCCGGGTCGTCGACGTTCTCCTCGCGGTGGGCGCTGACCACGAAGTACCCCCCGGGTTCGAGGCCCAGCCGGTCGAGCACCGTGGACGCCTCGACGGCGGCGCGGTGGTGCTCCAGCACCTCCCGCATGGGCGACCCGGTGTGCAGGATCCGGCGCGGGTGCAGCCCCTCGGCGAGCAGGTTGCGCCGGGCGTGCTCGGTGTAGACCAGGTTGAAGTCGGCGACGTGGTCGACCATCCGCCGGTTGGTCTCCTCGGGCACGTTGAGGTCGAAGCAGCGGTTGCCGGCCTCCATGTGGTAGACGGGCACCCGCATCCGCCGGGCCATCAGCGCCGCGATGCAGCTGTTCGTGTCGCCCAGCACCAGCAGGGCGTCCGGGCGGTGCTCCTCGATCGCCGCCTCCACGCCCACCAGCACCCCGCCGAGCACCCGGCCGAGGGACGCCGTGTCCACCCGCAGGAACCGGTCGGGGCGGCGCAGCCGCAGGTCGCTGAAGAACACGTCGGACAGCGCCGGGTCCCAGTTCTGCCCGGTGTGCACGAGGACGTGGTCCACCGTGCGGTCCAGCAGGTCGATCACCCGGGACAGCCGGATGATCTCCGGTCGGGTGCCGACCACCGTCATCACCCTGGTCAAAAGGTCCACCTCCGTCGTTCGCGCCCCGGGACCCGTCGCCGTCGACCGCGGCTACGCGGCGGCCACGGGCTCCGGGTAGGTGTCCGGCCGGGCCGGGTCGAACAGGTCGTTCGTCCAGAAGAGGGTGAGCAGGTCCCCGTCGCCGGTGTTGGTGATGTCGTGCGCCCACATCGTCGGCATGTCCACCACGACCGGCTCCGCCCCGTCGACCGGGAACCGGACCAGCCCCCGCCCGCCGACCCGACGGAGCCGGATCTCGGCGCGTCCGCGCAGCACGACGAAGCGCTCCACCTTGGCCAGGTGGAAGTGCTCCCCCCGGGTCACGCCGGGGCGGGTCGCCGAGCAGAACGCCTGCCCCGCGCCGTGGCTGCGGACCGCCTCCACCAGTTCGCCCCGGTGGTCGGCGCGGCGCACGAGCGGGATCGGGTAGCCCGCCGGGAACAGGTGCGAGCGGTAGGTGTTGAACAACCGCACGTCGTGCCGGTCGGTCAGCGGTGGGAGGTCCCCGCCGCGGTAGGTCGCCGCGAACCCGGCCAGCCGGTCGGCGAGGGCGTGCACGCCGATGCGCAGCGCCGGCATCGCGGCGTCCCAGGGCCCGGCCGGCGGGGCGTCGAGCAGCGCGGCGGCGGCGTCGGTGACGTGCACGAGGCGCAGCTCGCGGTCGTCGCGCAGCTCGGGCTCCCCGCCGTCGGCCAGGACCCGGCAGAACGTCGCCGTCACCGAGTTGTAGAACGGCCGCCCGTGCTCGCCGTACAGGTGCGGCAGGCGGTGGTCGACGAGGTGGCAGCCGGCGGCGGCCCCGGCCAGGATCGCCGCCGCCGCCGCCTTCGAGTCGCCGTAGGCGGTGCCGTTGCCGGCCTGGACCGTGTTCGCGTACACCAGGGTCTTCGGCGGCTGCGCGCAGCGGCGCAGGCCGCGCGCGAGGGCCTCGGCGACGGCGACGTTGCCGGCC
Organism: Micromonospora carbonacea; assembly: GCF_014205165.1. Lineage (NCBI taxonomy): Bacteria > Bacillati > Actinomycetota > Actinomycetes > Micromonosporales > Micromonosporaceae > Micromonospora > Micromonospora carbonacea. Next base: position 4,400,372 of record NZ_JACHMZ010000001.1, read on the forward strand.
GCCACCTCGGCCGGCTCGCCGCGGTTGACCCCGGCCAGGTGCAGCACCCGGTCGACGCCGCGCAGCCGGTCGGCCAGCACGGCCGCGTCGGCCAGGTCGGCCCGGCCGATCAGGACGGGATCGGGCCAGCCGAGCGCGCGCAGCAGCACCCGGGTGTGCCAGCCGAGGAAGCCCTCCGCGCCGGTGAGGGCGACCTTCACGGGGTCAGCACCGGCTCGCGCAGGGCCAGCTCCGCGCGGATCTCGGGCAGCGTGCGCAGCAGCGCCACAATCTCCGGTACGGTGAGCCGCCGCGCGTTCGCGGAGGTGAAGTCCTCGGCCGGACGGCCGCCGAGGGTCCCCTCGGTCACGTACGCCGCGTAGTTGAGGTCGCGGGCGTCGACCGGCACCCGGTAGAAGTCGCCGAAGTCCTCGGCCCGCGCCAGCTCCTCCCGGCTGGCCAGCGTCTCGTGCTGCTTCTCGCCGTGCCGCACCCCGATCACGTCGTACTTGGCCGGCACGTCGAAGAGCTGGCACAGGGCGACGACCAGGTCGCCGATGGCGCAGGCGGCGGCCTTGCGGACGAAGACGTCGCCGGGCCGCGCGTGCGCGAAGGCGTGCTCGACCAGCTCGACCGAGTCGGCCAGCGACATCAGGAAGCGGGTCATCGCGGGGTTGGTCACCGTGGGCATCGCGCCGGAGCGGATCTGCTCGACGAACAGCGGGATCACCGAGCCCCGGGAGCACATGACGTTGCCGTACCGGACGCAGGACACGACGGTGCCGCCCGAGCCGCGCCGGGCGTGCGCCTGGGCGACCTTCTCCATCAACGCCTTGGTCAGGCCCATGGCGTTGATGGGTTGGACGGCCTTGTCGGTGCTGAGCACCACCACCGAGCTGACCCCGTTGCGGGTGGCCGCCTCGATGAGGTTCGCGCTGCCCAGCACGTTGGTGCGGACGGCCTCCAGCGGGAAGAACTCGCACGACGGCACCTGCTTGAGGGCGGCGGCGTGGAAGACGAAGTCCACCCCCCGGCTGGCGCGCTGCACGCTGTCGTAGTCGCGCACGTCGCCGATGTGGTAGCTCACCCGGGCGTCGCCGAGGGCGCGGCGCATCTCGTCCTGCTTGGCCTCGTCCCGGCTGAGCACCCGGACCTCGCCCACACCGCGGTCGAGCAGCCGCCGGGTCATCGTCCGGCCGAACGAGCCGGTCCCCCCGGTGATCAGCACCCGACGCCCCGCTGTCGTTGGGTTCATCAGCGTTTCCTCGTCCTCACCCCTGGTTCGGCCTGTCGGTCGTCGCCGGGACCAACGACCCGGGGGCACCACCAGTCACGCATTAACCGCAAAAGGTGCATATCGCCCCGTCAGGGTCGGACCGAGTCCAGGAATTCGGCCAGCGCCCGCGCGTGGACCCGGAAGTCGAACGACTCCAGGGCCCGCCGGCGGGCGGCCTTGCGCATGAGGCACCGGTCCTCCGCGCTCAGCCGCAGCGCCCGGCGCAGGGTCGCCGCGAGGGCGTCGACCGAGTGACCGGGGCAGACCAGCCCCTCGACCCCGTCGGTCAGGTGCTCCGCCAGGTCGCTGGTCAGGTTGGCGATCACCGGCGTGCCGTTGGCCAGGCTCTCGCCGAACTTCGTGGGGAACCCGGCCCGGTTGAAGCGCGTCGGCGGGCGCAGCAGCACGCTGAAGTCCGCCCGCCGGACCTGCGCCCACACCTCCTGCTGCGGCAGCCGGCCCAGCACCCGCACCCCGGCCGGCACCGGCCCGCCCCCGAGCAGCTCGCGGACCCGCTCCACGGTGGGGCCGACGACGCGCAGCTCGACCCGGTCCCCGGTCCCGTCCACCCGTTCCACCGCCCGCACGATGGTGGCGACGAGGTCCTTGCGGCCCGGATCCCCCGCGTAGACGAGCCGGAGGGGGCCGTCCCCGTCGGGCCGCTGGTCGGCGAGGAGACCCAGGGCGCGGGCGTCCAGCGTCGGCGGCACCCGCAGCACCGGCAGGCCGTGCCCCCGGAAGTGGTCGTCGAGGTAGGAGCTGACCGCGATCACGCCGGCGCAGCGCGGGTAGTGGTAGCGGAACGCCAGCAGCGCGCTGAGGTACGGCGGGGCGAACCGGCCGCCCCGGAGCTGCTCGGGGCTGTAGCGGTCCACCACGTCGGCGATCACCGGCACCCCGTTGCGCCGGCACCAGGCCCGCAGACGCGCCGCATAGGGGGCGTCGCCGTTGTAGAGCACCACGTGGCTCGGGCGCGTCGGCCGGCTGTCGAGCCAGCGCACCGTCCGCGACCCCCAGCTCCACCACGCCCGCGCCGCCTTGTCGAGCTTGCCCGCCCCGGCCGGCGGGATCTCGCCCAACCCGAGGTAGGACACCGAGCCCGGCCCCACCGCGTCGGGCAGCGGGGTCAGCCCGGGGCCGTGCTCGCCGCAGGCGACGACGACGTGCCGCCCCGCCGCCGCCAGCGAGCAGGCGATGCCGTGCACCCGCCGGGAGCTCGCCTGTCCCCAGGGGAACCGGAAGGGGCCGACGATCGCCACCCAGCCCGCCCCGCCGTCCGTCCGCGTCATGGTCCCGGCCTCCGTTCCCGGCGGGCCCCGACGGCGTCGCCGTCCTGCTCAACGGCGGGCCCGGCGGACGGACTCGCCGGGCCGGGCCCGGCGTAGCGGGCGAGCGTGCGCCGGTAGCCGTACAGCCCCGCGGGCAGCACGGTCAGCGCGTAGACGGCGGTGCCGACGAACGGGACGGCCGCCAGCCCGTACGCCTCGACGGCGTGCCACTTGGCCACCGCGGCGACGCCGACGTAGACGACCAGCCCGACCACCTGCGGACGGACCACCCCGGCGGCGTTCTGCACCATCATCAGGGCCGAGAACGAGCCGATCAGCAGGAACCACAGCGCGAGGCCGCCGAGCAGCCACCGGTTCCCGTCGAGCGGCACCGGCAGCCAGGCGGCGAACAGCCGGTCGCCCGCCAGCACCAGCCCCACCGCCGGCGGCACGGTGGCGAGCACGGAGAGCACGACCATCCGCCGCACCGTCCGGCGGACCCAGGCCAGGTCGCCACGGGCCAGGGCGTCGCCGTTGGCCGACCACAGTGGCAGGTTGAGCACCGTCACGAGCGCGCCGAGCAGCAGCGCCAGCCGGGCCGGCACCGCGTACGCGGTGACGCTCTCCGGGCCGAGGGTGTGCGTGATGATCAGGTTGTCCATGTTGGTCGACAGCCCGGTCAGGACGGTCACCAGGAAGAACATCCCGCCGAGGCGGAGCAGCGCGGCCCCGAGCCTGCGGTCGACCGCGCCGATGCCTGGCCGCAGCGCGGGCATCCGCCGGCCGTAGACCCACGCGCTGTTGGCCAGGTTGGCCAGCAGCGGCCCCGCCGACGCGGCGGCGACGACCGCGACGGCCGGCAGCCCCAGCCGTGCCACGAGCAGCACCAGCGGGACCGTCGCCAGCGCGCCCGCCCCCTGCCACAGGTTGCTCTCGCCCACCTGCTGGTAGGCGTACTGCACGCGGACCACCAGGGCCAGCGGGATGTTCACCAGGAACGAGGTGAGGCAGATCAGGACCACGGCGCGGGTCTCCCCCGGGTCCACCACCCCCGAAACGTTGAACAGCGACGTCCACGGCACCAGCCAGGCCAGCGACCACAGCAGGACGCCCAGCGTCACCGCCACGGCGGTGAGCACGGCGTAGGCGGTGGAGACGTACCCGCGCGCCCTGGCCGTGTCGCCGCTGGCGTAGCAGGGCGCGAGCTTGGTCATCAGCCCGGCCCCGAGGCCCAGGTCGGCGAAGGCCGCCATGCCGGTCAGCGCGAGGACCGCCATCCACAGCCCGTAGCGCTCCGTGCCCAGCCGCGACAGGCAGACCGGGATCAGGAGCACCGGCGCGAGCAGGCCGACGCCCCGGGCGACGCCGGCGGTCAGGACACCGGTGGCCAGCCGGCGGCTGCGCCCGGCACCGGCGGGCGGCGCGGCGGCCGACGCCCGCGCGACGGCCTCCGGCGGCCCGTCCGGGGCGGCGGTCCCCAGCGCCGAGCGGGGCTGCGGCACGGTCAGCGGCCGGCGGGCACGCGACCGGCCATCCAGCCGACGGTGGCCGCCAGCCCCGCCCGCAACGGGTGGGGGCGCACGGCGGGGAACAGTTCCCGCAGCCGCCCGCAGTCCGCCTGGGAGTCGCGCACGTCGCCCGTGCGTGGCGGCCCGTGCACGGTCTCCAGCCGCCGGCCGAGCACCGTTTCCAGCTCGGCGACGAGGTCGAGCAGGGAGATCCGGGCGCCGAACGCGAGGTTCACCGTGTCCGGGACGTGCACCCGGCGCAGGATCGCGTCCACCAGCACGTCGGTGACGCTGCCGACGTAGGTGAAGTCGCGGGTCTGGAGGCCGTCGCCGAAGATCTCCAGCGGCCGGCCGTCCAGCGCGGCCGAGACGAACCGCGGCACCACCGCCGCGTACGCGTGGTCGGCGGCCTGCCGCGGCCCGAAGACGTTGAAGAAGCGGAACGGCAGCACCGGCAGCCCGTAGCAGGAGGCGTACGCGTTGGCGTACGCCTCCGTCGCGAGCTTCGACACCGCGTACGGGCTCATCGGCATCGGGCGCAAGGTCTCCCGCCTCGGCAGCACCGGGTTCGCCCCGTACACCGACGACGAGGACGCCAGGATGGTCTGCCCGACGCCGTGCCGCCGCGCCGCCTCCAGCACGGTCAGCGTGCCGGTGGCGTTGGCGTGGTGGCTGCGCAGCGGATCCGCGATGGACCGGGGGACCGACCCGAGGGCGCCCAGGTGCACCACGCTCGCCGCGCCGGCGACGGCCTCGTCGAGCAGGTCAGGGTCCATGACGGAGCCCACCAGCAGGCGCACCGGGAGGTCCGCCAGATTGTCCAGCGAGCCCGTGGAGAGGTCGTCGACCACCACGACCTCGCCGACCGCGTCGACGCGGATCAGCTCCCGGACCAGGTTGGCGCCGATGAAGCCCGCTCCCCCGGTCACCACCACCCTCACGACCGGGCCCCCGTCACGACCATCGCGCGCATGGCGCTCCTTCCCCGCGACCCGGGCCCTCGACGGCCCGGGTTCCGCTAGGGGTAACGGAGCACGCCCGCCCGGGTTATCCGGGCGGGCCGGTCGCGCTCCGGCTCACGCCTGCCCGAGCACCGCCGAGACCAGCTCCTTGGCCTCCTCCTGGATCCGGGCCAGGTGCTCCGGCCCCTGGAAGGACTCCGCATAGATCTTGTAGACGTCCTCCGTGCCCGAGGGGCGGGCGGCGAACCAGCCCGACTCCGTCGTCACCTTCAGCCCACCGAGCGCCGCGCCGTTGCCCGGCGCGGCGGTCAGCGTCGCCGTGATCGGCTCGCCGGCCAGCTCCGTCGCCGTCACCTGCTCCGGGGAGAGCTTCGCCAGCACCGCCTTCTGCCGCCGGTCGGCCGGGGCGTCGATGCGGGCGTACGCGGGGGCGCCGAAGCGCCCGGCCAGCTCCGCCCAGTGCTCGCTGGGCGTCCGGCCCGTCGTCGCGATGATCTCGGCGGCGAGCAGGCAGAGCAGGATGCCGTCCTTGTCGGTGGTCCAGGTGCTGCCGTCGCGGCGCAGGAACGACGCCCCGGCGCTCTCCTCGCCGCCGAAGCCGACCGACCCGTCGAGCAGGCCCGGGACGAACCACTTGAACCCCACCGGCACCTCCAGCAGCGGCCGGCCCAGGTCGGCGGCGACCCGGTCGATCATCGACGACGACACGAGGGTCTTGCCGACCGCCGCGTCGGGGCCCCACTGCGAGCGGGTGCGGAACAGGTGCCCGATGGCCACGGCGAGGTAGTGGTTGGGGTTGAGCAGGCCCCCGTCGGGGGTGACGATGCCGTGCCGGTCGGCGTCGGCGTCGTTGCCGGTGGAGACCTGGTAGTCGGTGCGGGCGGCGATCAGCGACGCCATCGCGTTCGGCGAGGAGCAGTCCATCCGGATCTTGCCGTCGCCGTCGAGGGTCATGAACCGCCACGTCGGGTCGACCGTCGGGTTGATCACCGTGAGGTCGAGCCGGTGCCGCTGCGCGATCTCCCCCCAGTACGCGACGCTGGCCCCGCCGAGCGGGTCCGCGCCGATGCGCACCCCGGCGGCCCGGACGGCGTCGAGGTCGAGCGCGGCGGGCAGGTCGTCGACGTAGTGGGCGAGGAAGTCGTACGTGCCGGTGGTGTCGGCGGCGCGGGCCCGGGCGTACGGGATGCGGGCGACCTCCTTGAGCCCGGCGGCGAGGATCGCGTTCGCGCGGTCCTGGATCCACCGGGTCACGTCGGAGTCGGCGGGCCCGCCGTGGGTCGGGTTGTACTTGAACCCGCCGTCGTCGGGCGGGTTGTGCGACGGGGTGATCACGATGCCGTCGGCGAGCCCCGAGGTGCGGCCCCGGTTGTGGGTTCCGATCGCGTGCGACACCGCCGGGGTGGGGGTGTAGCCGTCGCGGCTGTCGAGCAGCACGGTGACCCCGTTGGCGGCGAGCACCTCCAGCGCGTCGACGGCCGCCGGGGCCGACAGGGCGTGGGTGTCCCGGCCCAGGAAGAGGGGCCCGTCGATGCCCTGCTGACGGCGGTAGTCGCACAGCGCCTGGGTGACGGCGAGGATGTGGTCGGAGTTGAACGCGTTGCGCAGGCTCGACCCCCGGTGGCCGGAGGTGCCGAAGGAGACCTGCTGCGCCGGGTCGTCCGGGTCGGGATGCTCGGCGTAGTAGGCGGTGACCAGGCGGGGCACGTCGACCAGGTCGGTGGGCTCGGCGGGCTGACCGGCGCGGGGGTGGGCCACTGCTGCAACCTCCAGGGACGCTACGGACGATGGGTCTTCCCGGCACGGGCCGGGCTCACACACGACAGGACAAGTGTGGGTGGTTCAGGGCTCGACCCGCTGCCCCTTGCCGATCACCACGATGCCGTTGTCGGAGACCGTGTAGCGCTGCCGGTCCTTCTCCAGGTCGACGCCGATCTCGGCGCCCTCGGGGACGATCACGTTCTTGTCGAGGATGGCCCGGCGGACCACCGCGTGCCGGCCGATGTCCACGCCCTCCATCAGCACCGAGCCGTCGATGTGCGCCCAGGAGTGCACCTTGACCTTCGGCGAGACGATCGAATTCTCCACCAGGCTGCCGGAGATCACCGCGCCGGGCGACACCATCGAGCCGACGGCCCGGCCGACCCGCTCGCCCCACTGGTGGACGAACTTCGCCGGCGGGTAGGGCGGCTGCTCGGTGTAGATGGGCCACTCGAAGTTGTAGAGGTTGAACACCGGGTGCACGTTGATCAGGTCCATGTGGGCGTCGTAGAACGAGTCGAGCGTCCCCACGTCCCGCCAGTAGCCGCGGTCGCGGTCGGTGCTGCCCGGCACCTCGTTGTCGCGGAAGTCGTAGACGTTGGCCTCGCCGCGCTCGACCAGCATCGGGATGATGCTGCCGCCCATGTCGTGCTTGCTGGTCTTGTCCTCCGCGTCCTGCTCGACGGCCTCCAGGAGCGCCTTCGTGGTGAAGACGTAGTTGCCCATCGAGGCGTAGATCTGGTCGGGGGCGTCGGGCAGGCCCGCGGCGTCGGTGGGCTTCTCGCGGAACGACCGGATCCGCCGGCCGTCGGGGCCGACCTCGATCACGCCGAACTGGTCGGCCATCGACAGCGGCTGCCGGATGCCGGCGACGGTCACCCCCGCCCCGGAGGCGATGTGGTCGTCGACCATCTGCCGGGGGTCCATCCGGTAGATGTGGTCGGCGCCGAAGACGATCACGTAGTCGGGCTGCTCGTCGTGGATCAGGTTGAAGCTCTGGTAGATCGCGTCGGCGGAGCCGGCGAACCACCAGGGGCCGCGGCGCTGCTGCGCCGGCACCGGCGTGACGTAGTTGCCGAGCAGCGTCGACATCCGCCAGGTCATCGTGATGTGCCGGTCCAGTGAGTGGGACTTGTACTGGGTCAGCACGACGATCTTGATGAAGCCGGCGTTGGCGAGGTTGGACAGGACGAAGTCGACCATGCGGTACATCCCGCCGAACGGGACGGCGGGCTTCGCCCGGTCCGCGGTGAGCGGCATCAGGCGCTTGCCCTCTCCACCGGCCAGGACGATCGCGAGCACCTTGTCAGCCATGCCCAGACGCTAACCATCCGCGTGCGACTTCACCACTCGTACGGACGGACTTCTGCACTAGGGTGCGGGGCATGACCGCCGCCACCCCCGCCACCGGAGCACTCCGCGTCGATCTGCTCACCCGCGAGTACCCGCCGGAGGTGTACGGCGGGGCCGGCGTGCACGTCGAGTACCTGGCCCGCGAGCTGCGCCGGCTGGCCGACGTGCGGGTGCACTGCTTCGGCGCGCCGCGCGCCGAGCCGGGCGTCACCGCGTACGCCGAGCCGGCCGCCCTCGCCGGCGCGAACGCCGCGCTGCGCACCATGGGTGTCGACCTGGAGATGGCCGCCGCGTGCGCCGGCGCCGACGTGGTGCACAGCCACACCTGGTACGCCAACCTGGCCGGGCACACGGCGAAGCTGCTGCACGGGGTGCCGCACGTGGTCACCGCGCACAGCCTGGAGCCGCTGCGGCCGTGGAAGGCCGAGCAGCTCGGCGGCGGCTACGCGCTGTCGTCCTGGTGCGAGCGCACCGCGTACGAGGCGGCCGACGCGATCATCGCGGTGAGCGCGGGCATGCGCGCCGACGTGCTGGCGGCGTACCCGGCGGTGGACCCCGACCGGGTGAAGGTGGTCTACAACGGCATCGACACCGCCCAGTACGCCCCGGACCCCGGCACCGACGTGGTGGACCGGCTCGGCATCGACCCGGCCCGCCCCAGCGTCGTCTACGTCGGGCGGATCACCAAGCAGAAGGGGCTGCCGTACCTGCTGCGGGCCGCCCGGGAGCTGCCGGAGGACACGCAGCTCGTGCTGCTCGCCGGTGCCCCCGACACGGCGGAGATCGCCGCCGAGGTGGAGGGCCTCGTGGCCGAGCTGCGCTCCACCCGGTCCGGGGTGGTCTGGGTGGCGGAGATGCTGCCCAAGCACGAGGTGATCCAGGTGCTCACCCACGCCACGGTCTTCGTCTGCCCGTCGGTCTACGAGCCGATGGGCATCGTCAACCTGGAGGCGATGGCCTGCGAGACGGCGGTGGTGGCCACCGCCACCGGCGGCATCCCCGAGGTCGTCGCCGACGGCGAGACGGGGCTGCTGGTCCCCATCGAGCAGGCCGCCGACGGCTCGGGCACCCCGCTGGACCCGCAGCGTTTCGTGGCCGACCTGGCGGCGGCGGTCAACCGGGTGCTGGCCGACCCGGCGAAGGCCGACGAGCTCGGCCGGGCCGGGCGGGTCCGGGCCGTCGAGCACTTCTCCTGGGACGCGATCGCCGCCCGCACCGTCGAGGTCTACCGCGCGGTCGGCGCGCAAGGCTGAGCCGTGGCTACGCCTCGGGCGCGATCACCGTCAACCTGGGGAAGTAGGTGCGGTAGCGGCTGCTGTCGCGGGTGAGCAGGCGGTAGCGGCAGACCGCGGCGTGCGCGCCGATGTAGAAGTCCGCGATCGGCGAGCGCTTGGTGCCGCCCTGCGCGCGGTACCGGGCGTATGCCTTGCCGGCCAGGAATCCCGCCGGGTACGGCAGCTCCTCGCGGAGGAAGTCCGTGGCGGGCAGCGCGTCGTCGAGTTCCTCCACCCGCGCGAACCGCACGGACACCTCGGCGTACACGATCGGGTTGATCACCAGCAGGCCGGCGTCGCGGGCGGCGGCCAGTGCCTCACCCGACCAGTCGGCCCACTTCGGGTCGTCGGTGAAGATGTCCAGCAGGACGTTGGTGTCGACCAGGGTGGTGACCATGTCGGCCGCCCGGCCGGCGACGGCCCGGATCCGATCACTCGCCACGGAGCAGGTCCATCAGGTCGTCCGTCGACATGCTCTCCACCTCTCGGGCGCTACCCCGTCCACGCATGTGCCGGACCAGCCGCCGTCCTCGGGTCTCGGCGTCGCTAGCGCGCACGATGCGCAGTGCGCCACCTTCTTCGATCACGTCGACCTCGTCGCCCTCGTGCAGGTTGTGCCGGGCACGCAGCTCGGCCGGGATGGTCACCTGCCCTTTGCTGTTCAACTTCATATCGGCCCCCTGATACGTAATACGCATGATACGTGTCGCAACGTAGCTGGGCAGCCGGATCAGGCGGCGAGTCTGCGACGGGTCAGGTGACGCCTAGGGTGGCGGCGAGCCGCGTCAGGGCGGCCGGGGCCGTCGCCGACCGCGCCACGACGCCGACGAGTTCCCGGGCCGCCGGGCGGTCGTGCACCTCGCTCCGGGCGGTGCGCTCCGCGTCCAGCACCGCCCGACCGGCGCGCAGCCCGTCGCCGGCCGAGGCGTGCAGGCGGGCCACGTCCAGCAGGTACGCGGCCCGGTGCTCGGGTGGCAGCCACCGCCACTCGTCGTCGGCGATCAGCCTCTCGTGGCGTACCGTCGCCGCCGTGACCTGGCCGAGCGCGGACCCGGCCACCACCCGGGCGGCCTCGACCGCCGCCCGCCCGAAGCCCGCGCCGCCGAAGCCACCACCGTCTGCGCCACCGGGATCGGCGGCCCGGGCGGCCTCCTCGGCCCGGTCGAGCAGCTCGTCGGCGGCCCGCGCGTCGCCCCGGCCGGCGGCGGCCAGGGCGGCCTGGATCAGCAGCGCCCCGCGCACGGCCGGGCCGGCGGCGGGCGCGGCATCGGACCGGCCGGGCCCGATGCGGTGGGCGGCCACGACCGCCGCCTCCACCGCCGGCCGCAGCCGGCCACTCGCGCGCAGGGCCTGACACAGCGGTACGGTCGCGGCGGCGGCGAGCCATGGGTCGGCGGCGGCCGTGGCGACGGCCAGCCCCCGGTCGGCGGCCAGCCACGCCAGCTCCCCCTGGCCGACCTTCACGAGCACCAGCGCGACCAGCCCATACCCGGACACCAGCAGACCGTCGGCCGCCCGGCCCGGAGCGGTGGCGCGTGCCTCGCAGGCGGCGTCGAGCAGGCCGGGCAGCAGGGCGAGCAGCTCCGGGTACCGGGCGTGCCGGTAACTCTGCTCCGCATGCCCCAGCCGGGCCCGCACCTGCGCCACGTCGGGCGGCCGGGCGGGAACCGAGAGGTGGTTCACATGCCCCGCAAGCCTGTCTATGAGCAGGTCATCGATGACGTCACCGCGTCGATCCGAAGCGGCACGCTCAAGCCTGGTGACAAGCTGCCCTCCATCACCGAACTGTGCGAGCAGTACCGCGCCAGCGCGACGCCGATCCGACTGGCCCTGCGGATCCTCGACGAGCGGGGCTGGATCGAGGTGCACCAGGGCAAGGGCTCATTCGTGGCGCAGAGTCCCCCGGCCAGGGCAACACGCGGGAGCGGGTGAATCTTGGAAGATCTCGGCCCCCCGAGGGGCCTGTTTCTTCCAAGATCGCCTGCTGGTGGCGGCGCAGAGTCCGCCGACCCAGCTAGGGGACTATCGCGTACAGGCGGTCGGTGGGGTCGACCACGGCGTTGAGCCGCGCGCCGACCTTGAGGCTGGGATGCTCCTTGCACTGCGAGGCGGTCACGAACGGCTCGAACCCGGGCCCGCTGATCAGCAGGCTCACCTCGATCCCGTTCTCCTCGCCCAGCGAGGCGGGCCGCACGGCGGTGATCTCGGCGGTCGCGGCGACGCCGACCGTCTCCAGGCGGCGCTGGTCCCGTCGGGCGCGGTCGTGCTGCCGCGCTTCGCGCCGGGCCAGCCCGAGGCACGACAGGGTGACCCCGACTCCGGCCGCTCCCATGACCCATCGGTTGACGGTGGGCTCGTCGGTGGCGAGGAAGGCGGCGGCGTACACCAGGAACGGGCCGATCGCCAGCAGCCCGAGCCCCAGGACACCCAGGACCAGCCGCCAGAATCCGCTGGCGGGCGGGTTCGCCTGGCGCGGACCGGCGGCATCGCCACCGATCAGGGTGAGGGCGCTCCGGCCCGGCACGAATCCCCCTGGCACCACTGGCATGCCGCCACCCTAACGGGGTCACCGCACGCCGGGCTGACGCACCGACGACACCTGCCCGTACCGCAACGGCGGCACGGCGGGTACCGGGCCGCCAGGCCGTGACCATGCGTGACGCCCGCTCGGCCCGACCACCCGTCGGTGAACCCCTATTGCCCTGCACCCACATACGCATCAGCTCACGCACCGCAACCGGCCACCGCGCCGCCCGCCGCCCACGGCCCACAGATCCCCTGGTAGGCCGGGCGTTGCGCCCGTAGGGGCAGAGCAAAGGGGCGCGGGACGCACTGCGAGGCCAGGAGGCCGTGACGGTGAGTGGCACCAGTCGGCCCTCCCCGCCCTCGTGCCGCACGCCTCACGCAACGCAACCAGCGCGAGCACCGGGTCGAGCCAGCAGGCACGAACCGGGCCCCAGCGCTCCGCAAGGGCTTGATCGCACGCCGTGATTCCGCGTAGCGTCTGGCATCGATGGATACGAACGGGTCCGCGCAGGTGCTGGACATCCTCGACAAGGTCGCGCCGGCCGAGTTCGTTCCGGCCAGCCCGCACAACTTCGTCGTACGACCGGGCGGTTCGGTGCCGGCGGAGAGCCTGCTCGGCGACCCCGACGTCAGCCTGCACTGCCTCGACGACGAGCACCGCCTCGCATACTTCGTGCAGACCTCGCCGGGGATCGACCTGACCGGCGGGCCGTTCCTCTACCTCGACCAGTACCGGGCCGCGCGGCGGCTGGTCACGGTGCCCTACGAGACCCTGCACCGGCTCGCCGACGGCCTGCCCGACCCGGCCCGGCTCATCCTGGTCTACTCCGTCGGGCGCTGCGGGTCGACGCTGCTCAGCAGGGCGTTGGGCGAGGTGGCCGGGGTGTGCAGCTACTCCGAGCCCGACGTCTTCACCGAGATCGCGCTGCTGCGGCACGAGGACCCGGGCCGCGACGCGGAGTACGCGCGGCTGATCCGCAGTTGCGTCCGCGTCCTCGGCAACACCGGACGCGACGCCCGGAGCGACACCGGCGGCCTGGGCGGGGGCACCGAGACGTTGGCGGTCAAGTTCCGGGCCGGCGGCATCCAGCTCGGCGACCTGTTCCACGAGGTGTTCCCCGACGCCCGGGGCGTGTTCCTGCACCGCGACGCGCGGCCGTGGCTGGAGTCGATGCACCAGGGCTTCACGCCGCACCTGCCCGACCCGGCGGCGCAACTGGCGTTCCTGAAGCACGTGCTGGCGCAGGCCCCGCTGATCATGCCCTTCGCCACCCAGCACGAGCGGCAGCCGACGCCGACGGAGGCGTACGTGTTGACCTGGCTGTCGGTGCTGGACCGCTACCGCGCGCTGCGCCGCGCCGGGGTGCCGCTGCTGCCGGTGGCCTACGAGACCCTGGACGCCGACCCGAAGGCGACCCTCGCCGCCGTGCTCGACCACTGCGGCCTGCCCGCCGACGGCGTCGACGCGGCGTACGCGGCGTTCTCGGCCGACTCCCAGGAGGGCACCGTGCTGTCCCGGGCGAGCCGCCGCAGCAACCCGGCGGCCGGGCTGGGCGCGGAGGACTACGCGCAGGCGCGGGCGGTCCTCGCGGAGCATCCGGTCGTCGACGCCGACGACCCGCTCGTGCGCGGGTTGATCGAGCCGTAGCGGGATCCGGGGGGAGCTTGCCCGCGCGCGAGACGATCTCGCACAGGTAGGTTGACAGGGTGACTGGACGGTTCCCGATCGAAGACGTCTCCCCCGCCGTCTCCTGCGGTCGCTACCCGGCCAAGGCGGTGGTCGGCGAGGCGGTGCCGGTGTCGGCGCGCGCCTACCGGGAGGGGCACGACGCGCTGGGCTGCAACGTGGTCTGGCTCGGCCCCGACGGGCGGGCCCGGCCGTTCACCCGGATGCGCCCCGGGGAGCCCGGCCACGACCGCTGGCACGCCACCATCCGCCCCGACGCCGTCGGCGAATGGACCTTCACCGTCGAGGCGTTCCAGGACCCGTACCTGACCTGGCAGAACGCGGTGACCAAGAAGATCGCCGCCGGGCAGGGCGCGGCGGAGCTGGCCAACGACCTGGCCGAGGGCGTACGCGTGCTGACCGCCGCCCTGGCCGTGGTGCCGGCGGGCGACGTCGCCCGGGTCAAGGCGGCGGTGGCCGTGCTGGACGACGACGACCGGGCGCTGCCCGCCCGGGTCGCCCCGGCCCTCGACCTGGCCGACCTGCTCTGGGCCCACCCGGTGCGCGAGCTGGTCACCACCGGCGACGAGCGCCGGCTGTGGGTGGACCGCCCCCGGGCGCTCTTCTCCGCCTGGTACGAGTTCTTCCCCCGCTCCGAGGGCGCGATCCCGGCGACCGTCGACGCCCCGGCCCGCTCCGGCACGTTCGCCACCGCGATGGACCGGCTGCCCGGGGTCGCGGCGATGGGCTTCGACGTGCTCTACCTTCCGCCGATCCACCCGATCGGCCGGGTCAACCGCAAGGGCCGCAACAACGCGCTCACCGCCGGGCCCGACGACGTGGGCTCGCCGTGGGCGATCGGCGCGGCCGAGGGCGGCCACGACGCCATCCACCCCGACCTGGGCACGCCGGAGGACTTCCGCGACTTCGTCGCCGCCGCCGCCGAGCAGGGCCTGGAGGTGGCGCTGGACCTCGCGTTGCAGTGCGCGCCGGACCACCCGTGGGTGACCGAGCACCCGGAGTGGTTCACCACCCGGGCCGACGGCAGCATCGCGTACGCGGAGAACCCGCCGAAGAAGTACCAGGACATCTACCCGCTGAACTTCGACAACGACCCCGAGGGCATCCGGGCGGAGATCCTGCGGGTGGTGCTGCACTGGGTCGGCGAGGGCATCCGGATCTTCCGGGTGGACAACCCGCACACGAAGCCGTTCGACTTCTGGCACTGGCTGATCGCCGAGGTGAAGAAGGTCGACGCCGACGTGCTGTTCCTCGCCGAGGCGTTCACCCGGCCGGCGATCATGAACGGGCTCGGCAAGATCGGCTTCACGCAGTCGTACACCTATTTCACCTGGCGCACGACGGCCGCGCAGATGCGGGAATATTGCGAGGAGCTGGTCGCCTCCGCCGACCACATGCGGCCGAACTTCTGGCCCAACACCCCCGACATCCTGCACGAGTCGTTGCAGCACGGCGGCCCGCCGATGTTCAAGATCCGGGCCGTGCTGGCCGCGCTGCTCTCCCCCTCCTGGGGCATGTACGCCGGCTTCGAGCTGTTCGAGCACGTGGCCCGCCCCGGCGCGGAGGAATACCTCGACAACGAGAAGTACGAGCTGCGCCCCCGAGACTGGGCCGGCGCGCAGGCGCAGGGGCGGTCACTGGCCCCGTTCATCGCCACCCTCAACCGGGTCCGGCGCGACAACCCGGCCCTGCACCGGCTGCGCAACCTCGTCTTCCACGACATCGACAACCCGGCGCTGCTGTGCTGGTCCAAGCGCGACCCCGACACCGGCAACCTGGTGCTCGTGGTCTGCTCGTTCGACTCGCAGACCGTGCAGTGGGGCAACACCACCCTGGACATGCCGGCGCTGGGCCTCGACTGGGGCGACCGGTTCACCGTGCACGACGAGCTGACCGGCGCGGTCTACGACTGGGGGCAGCGCAACGCCGTGCGGCTCGACCCCTACCTCCAGCCCGCGCACGTGTTCACCGTGCGCCGGCCCGCCACCGCGGACGCCACCGCCCCCACCACCGACGCCGTTGCTGCTGCTGACAAGGACGAGGCCCGATGGACGAGCTGATCGCCGGCACCGCGCACGACCCGCACGCCGTGCTCGGCGCGCACCCCGCCGACGGGCGCACCACGATCCGCACCCTGCGCCGGGGCGCCCGGCGGGTGAGCGCCGTCGTCGGCGGGCAGCGGTACCCGATGACCCGCGTCCACGACGCGGGCGTGTTCGAGGTCGTGTTGCCGGGCACCGTGCTGGACTACCGGCTCGACGTCGACGGCGCGCTGCGCGACGACCCGTACCGGCACCTGCCCAGCCTCGGCGAGCTGGACCTGCACTTGATCGGCGAGGGCCGGCACGAGCGGCTGTGGGAGGCCCTCGGCGCGCGGGTGCTCGACGCGGGCGTCGCGTTCGCCGTGTGGGCGCCCAACGCGCGCGGCGTGCGGGTCGTCGGCGACTTCACCGGCTGGAACCCCGACGACGGTTGGCCGATGCGGTCGCTGGGCTCCAGCGGCGTGTGGGAGATCCTGGTGCCCGACGTGCCGGCCGGGGCGAAGTACAAGTACCGGGTGCTGGGCGCCGACGGGCGGTGGCGGGACAAGGCCGACCCCCTCGCCGCGTACGCGGAGGTGCCGCCGGCCACCGCCTCGGTGGTGCACCGCTCGGCGTACGAGTGGACCGACGCCGACTGGCTCGCCCGCCGGGCGCGGCGGCAGCCGCACCAGGAGCCGATGAGCGTGTACGAGGTGCACCTCGGCTCGTGGCGGCCCGGCCTCGGCTACCGGGAGCTGGCCGAGCAGCTCACCGCGTACGTCACGGAGCTGGGCTTCACCCACGTGGAGTTCCTGCCCGTGATGGAGCACCCGTTCGGCGGCTCCTGGGGCTACCAGGTCACCGGCTACTATGCGCCGACGTCCCGGTTCGGGAACCCGGACGACTTCCGGCACCTCGTGGACACCCTGCACAACGCCGGCGTCGGGGTGATCCTGGACTGGGTGCCCGCGCACTTCCCCAAGGACGAGTGGGCCCTCGCCCGCTTCGACGGCACCCCGCTCTACGAGCACCCCGACCCGCGCCGCGGCGAGCACCCCGACTGGGGCACGTACGTCTTCGACTTCGGCCGCCGCGAGGTGCGCAACTTCCTCGTCGCCAACGCGCTGTACTGGTGCGACGAGTTCCACGTCGACGGGCTGCGGGTCGACGCGGTGGCGTCGATGCTCTATCTCGACTACTCCCGGCCCGAGGGGCAGTGGGCCCCCAACCAGCACGGCGGCCGGGAGAACCTGGAGGCGATCGCCTTCATGCAGGAGGTCAACGCCACCGTCTACAAGCACCACGCCGGGGTGGTGATGATCGCCGAGGAGTCGACGGCGTGGCCCGGGGTGACCCGGTCCACCGCCGACGGCGGGCTCGGCTTCGGGTTCAAGTGGAACATGGGCTGGATGCACGACACCCTGCTCTACACGTCGAAGGACCCGGTCTACCGCCAGCACCACCACCACCAGCTCACCTTCTCGCTGGCGTACGCGTGGAGCGAGAACTACGTGCTGCCGATCAGCCACGACGAGGTGGTGCACGGCAAGGGCTCGCTGGTGGCGAAGATGCCCGGGGACACCTGGCAGCGGCTGGCCAACACGCGGGCGCTGCTGGCGTACATGTGGGCCCACCCGGGCAAGCAGCTGCTGTTCATGGGCTGCGAGCTGGGCGACGACCGGGAGTGGAGCGAGGAGCGCGGCCTCGACTGGTACCTGCTGCACGACCCGGCGCGGGCCGGCGTGCAGCGCCTCGTCGGCGACCTCAACCGCGTCTACCGGGACACCCCGGCCCTGTGGGCGCAGGACACCACACCCGCCGGGTTCCGCTGGATCGCCGGCGACGACGTCGCCCACAACACGGTGTCGTTCGTGCGGATCGCCCCCGACGGCGCGACGCTGGTGTGCGTGGCGAACTTCTCGGCCCTGCCGCTGGAGGACTACCGGGTCGGGCTGCCCGCCGCCGGGACGTGGACGGAGGTGCTCAACACCGACGCCCACCACTACGGCGGCTCCGGGGTGGGCAACCTCGGCGAGGTGCACGCGCAGGGCGTGCCGTGGCACGGGCTGCCGGCGTCGGTGGCGCTGCGGGTGCCGCCGCTGGGCGTGCTCTGGCTGCGCCGGGACTGACCCCGCGCTCAGCCGGAGCTGCGGGCGGGCCGTGGCCCGGCGGGGATCAGGCCGCGTCCGCCCGAGGCGCGAACGTGACGTCGAGTCTCATGTTCAGCGCCCTGGCCAGCCGTTCGAGCACCGTCAGGGTCGGCACCGTGCCCCCGGCCTCGAAACGGGCCACGGCGGACTGCGTCATGCCTGCGGCACGGGCGAGCTCGGTCTGACTCCAGCCGTTTCGTTCACGCAGTTCCCGAACCGTCTGCCCGAGCTCGAAGGCGATCCGTGCCGCCTCGTAGGCGTCTGCGGCCCCGGGCTCGGCCAGACGTCGCTCACGCAGTTCGTTCCAGTCGTTCCGATCGTTCATCGCTCCGCCCCCTGGTGCACCGTGTGTCGCTCCGCCACGCATCGTTCCAGCGCCCGTCGCGCCCGCTCGACCTCGCGGTCCTCCCGCATCCGGGTCTTCCGAAGGGCCGTCAGCAGGATGATGCGGCGATCCGTGGCGATCCAGTAGGACACCCTGACCGGGTCGCGATCCAGATAGAACCGCGACTCGCGCAGCTTGCCGTCGAGTTGCTTGGTGTACGGTTCGCCGAGAAGCGGCCCTCGTCCCCCGAGCAGGTCGACGTAGAAGGCCGCTCTGGCGAAGAGTGCTGTCGACAGACCCTCCAGCCAATCGCAGCCAATCGCGGACTTCGGGTTGGAGCCCCACGCTACCCCACGTCATAGCATCGATGCTATGCAGCGAGTTCAGGTGCCACTCGGAGATCGACCCGCGTATCGCGCCTAGCCAGTGCGCCCCGTCACCCGGATCCTGCCCGAGAGGCCGAGCACCGTCGGGGCCACGTACTCCAGTTCCACGGTCTCGCCCGCGCCGACCGTGACCTCGTGCTCGGCCACGGCGAAGTCGTCGGTGCCGCCGAAGGGCACGACGACCCGCACGCTGCTCGGGCCGGCGGGCACCGCGAACTCGTGGCTGCCCCAGCCGGGCACGGGCACCTCGACACCGGCGAGCAGCAGCCGCGGCCCGGTCGACCGGTACAACTCCGCGAGGGGACCGTCGGGACAGGTGAAGGTGATCCGCAGGGACGGGCTCGTCGGCCCGGGGTAGGGGGCGGGGCGATTCGTCAGGATGACCGGCAGCGGCACGACCCGGTTGCGCCGCGCCTCGCGGCGGTTCAGCCAGGCGTAGTAGCGCGGAACGCCGAGGACCGATCGGAGCAGGGAGTACCAGACGCCGAGGACCAGCATGATGGTCAGCGCGATCCGTGCCATGCCCAGGATCGTCACGGCCAGCGCCCACACCCGGGACGCCGGCCGGCCGTACCGGCAGTCGGTGTTGCCCTTGCCGAAGCACGCCTCCCGGAAGTCGACCGGCCCGCCCCGGTCTGCCGGGGTGACGGCGGAGTTGCCGGTGACGATCCGCACCTCGCGCCCGTCGCCGGTCCGGACGGTCACCGCGCAGTGCCACCAGTAGCCGAAGCCGTCGCCGCTGACCGGCCCGACCCGCCGGCACTCCCCCACCGTGGCCTGCGCCGGACGCTCTGCCGGGGTGGCCTTCACCACCCCCGTGCCCGAATAGAAGCCCGTCATCGTGTTGAACACCAGCCACGAGACGACGATGGCCACGGCGCAGGCGACCGCCACCCCGAGCTGCGTCAGCCGGCCCCAGAACGGCCCACGTCGCTCGTACGCGGCGATCTGCTCGCGCTGCATCGCCGCGGTCTCCTCGGCAGAGGTCCGGCTCACCGTGGTCCCCCTGTCCCCTCGCCGCCGTCGGACGGTCCACCCGTCGCGTTCCCCAAGACTGTCCGCGCGCTCTCGCCCTCGTTGACGAAAATCGCCAGGAGCCAGGGATAGCCGAGGACGGCCTCCCCCGACTGGGTACGCTCATGCCTGCGACGCGAGCAGGTACGCGCTGCCGGTCAGGGCCACCACACCCAGCAGCACCATCAACATCCCGAACGCCCGGTCGAACAGGATGAAGCGATCCCGAGGTCGCTCGTCGGCTCGACTCGTCCTGCCGCCGAGACCGATCGGGCGCACGAGGCGTTGGGCCAGCTCGATGTGCCGGGCCGCGATGCCCCGGTAGTCGGCCGCGAGAGCCAGACCCGTCACGATCAGGAGCAGTCCGAAGGAGACTGCCACAATCGCTCGCCCCACGATGACACCCTCCGCGTACGAGGGCGGGCTCCGGTGCCGGCCCCACATCGATCGACTCGTCATTTGAGCACGGCACAAGGCACCCGTCGCTCTACCCGGCGGACCCGTCTGCTTTGCGGGGGAACAGGCGGCCGTGCAGCCGAAGGTGCCTGGGCGCACCAAGGACAGCCCTGACGACGGCAACGACGGCGCTCCCGCCAAGGATGATCATCAGGAACCAGCCCAGCTAGCCGACGGCCAGCAGCCGGCCCGCCAGCCACTGGTTGGCGGCCCTGCCGTACTCGCAGTCGCCGTCGCGGCAGCTTTCCCTGATCTCCACAGTCCGACCCAGGTCGTCAGGGGTCAGGGCGGAGGGACCCACCCGGCGGACCACGCGCGTTGCTCCGTCACCGTCCCGCAGGATGGCATCGCAGTCCCACCAGTGCCCGAAGCCGTACCCGCTGAGCGGACCGACCCGCACGCACGCCCCACCCGTGGCCTGCACGGCTCGGTCGCCCGGCCCGCGAACCACCGTCCCGGTGCCCGGATAAAGACTGACCAGGGTGGACAGCAGCAGAAACGTTCCCACCGCCGCCATCATCAGCAGGATCGAAACGATTACGTTCCGCACGCGATACCCCACAGGACCCAGACCCGCCCACATCCGCAGCTCGCGCTCACGGATGTCGGCGTTCCAGAAGCTCGTGTCGAACACCGACCGGATCAAGCGCACAGCACCCCGGACACCCGCCGGTCATGCCGATCGCGTCGAACGAACACGCCGCACGTTGACAGTCCGGATGTCAGCACTTGAGGAACCTCACGGCATAGCCCTCGTCGGGGTCGCTCTCGTACCCGAAGAGCCCGACCTCCCCTTCATCCGTCCGGCGAACGATCAGCTCACCAGACGACGGACTGACGGATGATCCAAGCTTGTCGAACTCTAGACGGACCCGGGGCGACGTCGCAGTTTCGCCGAAGGCCCAACTGCCATTACCTGCTGCGGGTTGCACGCCCCCGTAGTCCCGGTCAAGGAGGTAGCCGTCGATGAACTCGTCATCCTCGTGCAGGACCGCGAAGAAGTCACGCGACAACCTGACGAGATCGAACTTCCCGCCGGCCTCGACGGTCAGAAGATCGCCACTGCCCGAACACCATTCTCCGGTCACCTCCTCCGCCAGGACCGGCGGCGACGCCTGGCCGCAGGCACCGACAAGGGCGCCCACGGCCAAACAAACCACCGACATGAGTGAGGCACTCATCACCCGCTCCACCCGCCGCGACGGTGCATCAGCCCTCGATCGCGTAGAAGACAACCATTCTCGGCCACTCGCCGAACTCGTTCACTTCGCCGGCACTGTAGTTCAAGCCGAGAACTTCGACGCTTCCGTCGGCCCGCAGCGCATCGATCGAGTCAGCGACATGGCGCAACAACCCAGCTACGTCCCCCTGCCCCTCCCCGAAAGGAAGACCGATCGAATAGTAGTTGCACATCCAGTCCCTACTCGGGACATTAGAATCACTCAACTTCAACCCCCGAGAACAGGCTTTATCAACACTCAAGAGACAAGAGCGGGGTTGATCCAGCACACCAGTACGCAGACGACGACCGCGCCGACCGTGACCGCTACCCCACCGGCCGCCGCCGCAGTTCCTGGTTCCGGCGCCTCAAACTTGACACTCTCCCCGCCTTCCTCTTTCTTCTTACCCCCCGCGCCGTAGTGACTCTGCCTCTTCTGCCCGTTGCGCGAGTCGATCTTCTCATTCGTAGTCTGCTTGGCCTTGGCTCTTTTGTACACCTTCTCGTCCACCGGAAGGCCGTCCTTCCGGTCTTTCAGCACCTGCCTCTCCTCCTCCGTTAGCTGCTCACGGATATTGCGCTTACCACGCCCCCCGGATGCAGCCCAGCAGACATCCGAGTCCCTACACTCTTTCATCTCTTGCACTTCTTGCTGGAGCGTACGCTCATTGGAAGCCAGCAATTCCTGGGCCTCTTGCCGCTTCCGTCGCTCCTCGTTACTGAGGCACGAATCCGGGAGAGGGCATCCGCGGTGCCCCAGTCCCCGAAATCCGCCGGCATTGATGCCCTTTCGATGAATTCTAGCGCGAGTGGTGCTCTTACGGCTCCTTTCGCCCCATTCTACGTTTCTGGTACTACCACATCCGTATTTGCAGCCCGTCGCGGGGCTATATCCGTAACAGTCAAAATGCTTGCAGTCGTCAGGGATCATTCCGGTCGGGTCGCTAAGGGTAACCGGGGTGTTGTTGGCGTAGGAGTAGCCGTTCCACTGTTGTGGCTGAGCGGCATCCTGGAGGGGGTCGACGGAGGCGAAGCGCCCGATGGCCGGATCGTAGGCACGGGCGCCGACGATGGTGAACCCGGTCGGGCTGGTCGGCTTGTTGAGGAAGCCACGGTTGTCGGGAACGGCGACCGCCGCGCCCCGGGCCGCCCCGTACGGCGTGTACTGCCGCCAGGTGGGGTTCTGCGCGGTGTTGTCGAGGTAGAGGGCCGGGGTGCCCTGGTGGTCGGCAACGGCGAAGGTGTAGGCCGTGCCGCTGCCGGAGCGGATGCAACTGCCGCCGCCCGGCAGGTCGAGGTAGCGGTTGCCGTCGATGGCGTTGGTGGCCGTGTTGAGGGTGAGCTGCTGCCCCGGCAGGTAGAGGGTGGTCTTGCCGGGTTCCTTCTGGAGCAACAGGTTGCCGTCGGCGTCGTAGATGAAGGTGTTGGTGCCACTGGTGCCGCCGGTGACGTTGGTCAGCTTGCCGGCGTCGTCCCAGGCGAGAGTCTGGTTGCCCTGGGCGGCGTTGCGGCCGGTGGTGTTGCCGGCGGCGTCGTAGGTGTAGGAGGTGCTCCCGGTCGCCCCGCCGCTGGTGGCGGTGGACGTCAGGGTGTGGGGCTTGTTCTGCCCGTTGCCGTCGTAGGTGTAGGTGGTGGTCGTGTCGGTGCCGCCGGTCAGGTTGTGCTCGACCTGCTGGGTGCGGTTACCGATCGGGTCGATCGTCCAGCTGGTCCAGTAGGCGCTGCCGGCGCCGATGCTGTTGCCGACCATGGTCTTGTCGGCGTTGGTCGGCGTGGTGGCGCAGGCGTCGGTGGCGGTCCACGCTTCGGTGAGGCGGGCGAGGCCGTCGTAGCCGTAGCACTGGGTCTCCGCAGGGGTGGTGACCCCGAGGCGCTTGCTGGTCTTACGGGTGATGTTGCCGACCAGGTCGTACTTGTACTCCTGCTCGTCGACCGTCGCCGGGGTGGCCGTGGAGCGGGTGACGAGTTGGTTGGTCAGCCGGCTGGTGTGGGTGTCGTAGGTGTTGGTGACGTAGGCGGCGCTGGTGGCGGTGCCGATACTCTGCTGGTTGACCCGGCCCCAGGCGTCGTAGGTGACGCCGGTGGTGTAGGCGGCGAGGCCCGCGAGGGTGGTGGGCAGGTCCAGCACGCCGGAGTAGCCGTGCAGGACGGTCTCGGCGGGCAGGCTGCCCTTGGCCGGGTACGTGTCGGACAGCGGCAGGCCCAGCACCGAGGTGTACGAGTGCCCGAAGACGTACGAGCCGGCGAGGGTGCCCTCGGTGGCGGGAATGGTGACGGTCTGCCCGAGGCTGCTGCCGAAGACGTTGAACGCCTTCTGCTGGGTCGTGAAGGGCTGGCCGTCACGGTAGGCGACGGTGGTGGTGAGCTTGCCGACGGCGTTGGTGACCCCGACGACGGCGTTGCTGTTGTCGTACACCCAGGCGGCGCGCTGATTCGCCGACGACTGGCTGGCCACGGTGGCAGCGTACTCGCCGGTCTTGCGGTCGAGGGCGTCGAAGGTGAACGACAGGGTCTTGGTGCGGCCGTCGGTGGACTGGACGAGGTTGCCGTTGGCGTCGTAGACCATGCTGCTGTTGCCGGCATCGGGGTCGGACTTCGCCACGACCTGGCCGAGCAGGTTGTAGGTCGAGGTCCACACGTTGTTGTCGGCGTCGGTGAGCGTCGCCTGGTTGCCGCGGCTGTCGTAGGCGTACGTGCTGGTCGTCGCGGTGCCGCCGGCGACGGTGAAGTCGCCGGTGAAGGTGTCCGCCGGGGTGGTCACCGTCGGGCGGGCCTGGTATTCGTGCAGCTCCTTCTCCCGGCCCAGCGGGTCGGTGACGGTGGCCTTGACCACGCCACCCGTGGACGGCACGACCGTGGTGCGGTCTCCGGCGTGGATCGTCGTGGTGGTGGAGACGGTGACGCCGTTCTTCGCCGCCGTGGTGACGATGGCGCGGCCGAGGCCGTCGTAGGTGGTGAAGGTCTGGTGGGGCACCTGCTTGCCGAGGGTCGCCGCCGACACCGGCGTGGTGACGGCGGGCGTGGTCGCGTCGTCCCACCAGCCGTTGTAGGACGCCCTGGTCCAGCCCCGGGTGTCGTAGAACGTGTCGGTGATCATCCGGCCGCCCTGCGGGGTGACCGTCTGCGTCTGCCGGCTGCGCAGCAGGGCGTCGTAGAGGGTGATCGAGGTCTGGTAGCCGTTGGAGTTGTTGAGCTTCTGGCTGGTCACCGCCGTGACGCCGGTCTTGGACACCGTGTAGGTGAACTTCTGGTTGGCGTTGCTGCTGGTCGCCCGGTTGTACAACCAGACGGCGGTGGCGCGGCCCAGGGCGTCGTACTGCTGCCGGGTCACCACGTTGTTGGCGTCGGTGCTGGTGAGCATGCCGCCGCGCTTCGGGTTGATCGTGGCCGACGACGTCTGGAGCAGCGCGTTGGTCGTCGAGGTCCCGGTGACCAGGTTGGCGGCGTTCATGGTGTAGCCGGTGCTGGTCTTGTTGTTCTTGGCGTCGTACTCGTCGACGACGCGGCCGTACGTGTCGTAGGTGGTCTTCCCGCTGGTCTGCCAGACGTAGGCGCCGGCGGTGTGGTCCCTGGCGACCTGGGTGAGGGTGACGTCGCCCTTGGTCGGGGCGGCGGCCTGCGGGAACGTGGTGGCGAAGGTCGGGTCGTCGTAGAAGTTCCGCTCGACCTTGACCACCTGCGCCGGCCGGCTCACCGTCGCCGGGGCGGTCAGCGTGTTGACGCTGCCCGGTTCGGAGACGGGGCTGCCCTGGGTGAACCCGCCGCACGCCACCGACACCGTCTCGGTCTGGCTGACCAGCCCGGCCAGGTTGGCGCCAGCGTTGACCGGGGCGTACGTGTAGCTGGTGCACTGGTCGTACGCGGTGTTGACCGGCACCGTGTAGGTGTAGGTGTGCTTCAGCTCGCCGAAGGTGGCGCTGGCGATGTTGGCGTCGTAGCTGTTGTCGCTGGCCGTGTAGCGCCAGGTCAGCGACGCGCCGCTGGTCACCGCCTGCCGCGCGTACGTCTTGATCGGCGCGACCCACTGTGCGGTCAGGGCCGACAGGCCGGTGCGCGAGCGGGTGGCGGTGGCCCCGGACACCCAGTAGGAGGTGATGGTGGAGGAGTCGACCCGGCCGCCCTCACCGAGATACTGGGTCGTCTCCAGCTCCCTGCCGGCGAGCTCGTCGACGTCCTCGTGGACGCCGCCGGCCGAGTCGGTCAGGTTGACCACGGTGGTGGAGTTGTTCTTGCTCATGCCGCGGTGGTAGGCGACCTCGGACTGGGTGCGGCGGTCGTTGACGCCGTCGCCGCTGAAGGTGCGCACCTTGGCGTACCCGCGGAACTGCCCGTAGGTGCGGTACTTGGCCTTGACGACCTCGTTCTCGTCGTAGCGCCAGGCCGCCCCGCCGAGGTAGCTGTAGCTGGTCGACAGCGCCGGTGCCCCGCCGGTCGGGTCGGTGGAGGTGACCCGGGTGACCGCGTACTTGTGGAACCAGTCCAGCTTCGGGTTCACGAACCCGTCGGGGGTCCAGTAGACCGGGTAGCACGACTTGGTGTTCGTGGCCGGGGCGGTCGTCACCGGCGCGGTGCACGGCACCGGCAGCTCGTAGCTCGGGGAGATCACCGAGCCGGTCTCGGTGGTGATGGTGGCGATGCGCTGCCGGTAGAAGCTCGGCAGCCCGCCGGCCGTGTCGACCCGGTTGGGCAGCTTGATCCCGGTGAACGACACCGACGGCAGGGTGATCGCCGCCGTCGAGCCGCCCGCGCCCGTGTCGTGGCCGGTGCGGACGACCGACGTCAGCCACAGCGTCGGCGACGTGCCGTCGCCGGTGGCCGGCATGGTGTGCGACAGGGCGTACGAGTCGACCGGCTCGTACGCCGACGTGGCCGTGTCGTACTGCTGCGCCTCGATGGACGTCAGGCGGACCGTCGAGAAGAACGACGGGCTCCAGTTGTCGCAGTCGGTGCCGGAGTTGCAGATCAGGTCGAACGGCACGTCCGGCCAGTTCGCCTTGTTCGCCGAGTTCAGCGGCTGGCACGTGCCCGACAGGCAGCGGTCGCCGGTGGTGAACACCACCCGGTTCGGCACGGTGCCGTAGGCGTTGCCGTCGGTGAAGCCGTAGTCGATGCGCGACAGGTTGCTGTCGCGCACGTACGACACGTCGGTGGCGCCCTTGTTGCGGCCGTAGAAGTTCGTGGCCTGCTGGTAGTAGTAGGCCATCGCGTTGCCGTGGACGTCCTTGACGTAGTCGAGGTTCCACCGGTAGGCCATCGTGCACACCGACGAGGAGAACCCGGCCGAGTTGTAGCACGGGTCCCCCGAGTGCGGCGAGTAGACGGGGGTGTGGTCGACCGACTTCGTCTCCGCCTTGCCCGACGTCCAGCCCGGCAGCCGGTTACGGCCGAACTCGTAGACCGTGCCGTCGCGCAGCGTCACCCGCCAGTAGTCGGTGTTGTAGGTGCCGGTGCCGTTGTTCGAGTCGACCACGTGGGTGACCACCTCGCCGTTGTCCGACTCCGGCTTCCACTTGCTGTCGCCCGCGTCCCACACCAGCGACGTCGACGACCCGTTGAGCGACAGGGTCAGGATCGGCCCGTCGTAGCACCGGTCATAGGTCTTGACCGGCGACGCGCTGCCGCCCGGGTCGTCCATGCAGGAGGCGAAGGTCTGCTCCACGTACGACCGGGGCGTCGACCATCCGTCGCCCACCCACGACGACTGGGCGTTGGTCGACGCGGTCTGCCCGTCGACGCTGCCCGAGTCGTAGGACAGCGCCACCGTGGGCACCAGGTCCGACGCCGCCGGCGGCACCGTCACCGGATACGAGTACGTGAACGAGCCGGTGTTCCCGCCGCCGGTCCACGAGCCGGACGGCTTGAGGTCGGTGGCCGCGTAGGTGCCGCCCGCGCCACCCTCCTCGCCGGCCGCGGCCACCGCCGCCAGCACCACGCGCGCGCCGGACGCGGAGGCGGTCATCGGCACCTCGGCCGAGACGGTCCGCGCCGCCGGATCGTTGGTGGACGCCAGCGGCTGCGCCGTGCGGCATTCCGCCGCCTTCGGCGTGGTCAGTGCGCACTCGGGCAGCCGGACCAGCCGCAACCGCGACCCGTAGTTGCCGCCGTACGCCTCGGCGAAGCCCGCGTAGTCCACGCCGACCCGCGCCGCGCCCGACGACCGGTCCGGCGTCACCGACAGCAGCACGCCGTCGACACCGGCGGCTTCGGCGGCCTTGCGGTCGGCGACCGTCACCGCGAGCCGCTTCGGCCCGGCGGGTTGTCCGCTTTTGACCATCACCGGCTGCGCCCACACCGGGGTGCCCGCCGCCCGCGCCTTCGGCGATCCCGCCGACAGCGCCTGCGGCGCACCCAGCTCGACCTGTGCCGACGCGGCGTTGGGCCACACCGTCCTCGACGGCCGGTGGGTCGACTTCGCATCGTCGCGCGGCGTCACGAACCGCGTCGGCAACGGCTTGACGCCCTTCACCGACGGACCCGGCGACGTCGCGGGTGGCTTCGCCGCACCCTCACCCTTCGGCTTCGCGGCGGCCGGAGCGCCCGACCAGAGCCCCGCCACCAGCGCCGCCGAGGCGACCACCGCGACCATCCGTCTCGACCCGGTCAACAGACGTGTGCCCCCGTGCTCGACCATGCCCACTCCACTCCGCAGAAGACAGAAAGCCACGCAGCGTGCCCGAACGAGCACCCGCGTGGCGCGAACAATGTTTCACGTTCCCCCAGGCAGAAGGTCACGGCGAGGTAACGATAGGGGGTGGCGCGCGGATCAAAAGCGCCACAGTGAGTCCGAAAGGGACAACCGAATGTGATGTTCGGCGTTCCCCGGGGCCGCTCGGGCTGATTCACTGTGGCCGCCCACCGGACGCGAAACCGCGTCCGCCGGACACGAACACGGGGGAGAAACCACTCCATGTCCACGAACAGCCCTCCTGTCAGGACAATCAGGTCGAAGGCCCTCGGCTCGGTGGTCGCGCTGAGCCTCGCCGCGGCGGGCACCGCGACCGGCCTGACGCCCGCGCCGGCCGCCGAGGCGGCGTCGTCGGCGCCCGCCGCGAAGCCGGCCACCGGCCCGCTCGGCGTGGACCGCGCCATGACCGAGGCCCGCCGCACCGGCCGACCCGTCGAGGCCACCGCCGCCGGCACCTCCACCTCCACGATGACCGCCCGACCCGACGGCACCGTCGAGCTGACCCAGACCGCCACACCCACCCGCACCCGCATCGACGGACAGTGGCGCACCCTCGACCCGACCCTCCTCCGCCACCCCGACGGCAGCATCACCCCAACCGTCACCACCAACCAGGTCCGACTCTCCCCCGGCGGCACCGGCCCCCTCGCCGAACTCACCAGCGGCGACCGCGCCCTCACCCTCACCGCACCCATGACACTGCCGAAGCCCGTCCTGTCCGGGCCCACCGCCACCTACCCCGACGTGCTACCCGGCGTCGACCTCACCGTCCGCGTCACCGCCGACGGCGGCTTCTCCCACGTCTTCGTCGTCAAGAACCGCCACGCCGCCCGACACCCCAAGCTGACCACCCTCGACCTCACCACGTCGACCAGAGGCGTCACGCTCACCGCCGACGCGGCGGGCAACATCACCGGCCACGACCGCACCGGCCACCCCGTCCTCACCGCACCCGCCCCCACCATGTGGGACTCCACCACCAACCCCACCGCACAGGCCACCGCGTCGAGCGCCACCGCGCCGGGCCGGACCGCGAAGAGCGCCCCCATCGGCGTACGGATCTCCCCCGGCACGCTGCGCCTGTCCCCGGACCGGAAGCTGCTCGACGACCCGGACACCGTCTACCCCGTCTACGTCGACCCCACGTTCAACTGGACCCCCGTCGGGCCCAAGATGTCCGGCTGGGCCACCATCTCCTACCAGCACCAGTCCACCAACTTCTGGAAGGACACCCCCGACCTCATCGGGCGCATGCAGGTCGGCAACTCCGGCAGCCAACGCTCCCAGACCCTGGTCAACTTCCCGATCCCCTACAGCACCCTCGCCGGGGCCGAGATCCACGACGCCATCTTCAAGATCACCAACACCAAGTCGTGGAACTGCACCGCCAAGACCGTCAACATCTACGCCCCCGCGACCACCCTGAGCTCGTCCAACGCCACCTGGAACCACTGGGAGGGCGTCACCAAGGGCAGCGTCGTGGCCTCCAGGAGCTTCGCCTACGGCTACACCGGCTGCGACGCCGACGCCGTCTCCTTCGACGTCACCAACCAGATCGAAGCCGACGTCACCGCAAAGAAGCCCACCCGCACCCTGTGGATGGTCGCCGCCAACGAGGCCAGCGACACCCAGAGCTGGAAGGAGTTCCTCGAAACCAGCCCCACCCTCACCATCCGCTACAACCACAAGCCCAACACCCCGACGGGGATGACCACCTCACCCACCACGTCCTGCGCCGCCGCCAGCCCCACCGTCGTCGGCGACACCTCGGTCTCGCTCTACGCACCGGTCTCCGACACCAACCGCGGCACCCTCGGCGTGACCTTCAAGCTGTGGAAGGCCAGCACCCCCGGGACGCTGCTGGTCAACACCAACCCGAACCTGCTGACGTACTCGTCCGGCAGCACCGCCGTGTACGTCGTGCCCCGCGCGACCCTCGCCGCCGCCGCCGGCGTCACCGGGACCAGCAACGGCGCGCCGACCACCTTCGCCTGGCAGGTCCAGGCCACCGACTTCCGCACCCCCAGCAACTGGTCGGCGACCTGTCGGTTCACCTTCGACGCGACCCGCGCCGGACCGCCGCGGATCACGCCGCCCGCCCAGACCACCGTCGGCGTCCAGGCCAGCTTCACCGTCGCGCCGCCGGAGAGCGGCACGCTGCCCACCGCCTACAACTACCAGCTGAACGCCGCGCCGCCGGTGACCGTCGCCGCCGACGCCGGTGGCAACGCGACGATCCCCGTCCGGCCCACCCGGCTGACGAACACGCTCTCCGTCACCAGCGTCACGGCGGCGGGCCAGAACTTCGGCGAGACGGACACCCTGACCTTCAACGCCGTCCCCCCGGCCACTCCGGCCGCCGACGGCGACCTCACCGGTGACGGCCGGGCCGACCTGCTGAACGTGGGCTCCACCAACAACCTCGCGGCGGGGATCTGGCTGGCGGAGAACAACGGCGCGGCCGGCGTCAACCCGAACATCAGCAACATCGGCGCCCGCGGCAACGGCGTCTCCGGGACGAACTCGCCGTCCGACTTCGACGGCGCCCAGGTCGTCAGCGGTCGCTTCCTCGGCGGCAGCTTCCAGGACGTCCTGGTCTACTACCCGGCCGCCAACCCCTTCCGCGCGGAGCTGATCGCCGGCAACGGCGACGGCTCGGTGCTGCGCCCGGAGCGGGTCGAGAACCAGTTCGGCATCGAGGGTTCGCTGCTCGACGACCCGAACGGCAAACCGCCGATCCAGCTCGCCAACGCCGGCGACAGCCGGCAGGCCGGCTCCGGCTACCCCGACCTGATCGGCACCAGCGGGGACACCGCCAACGGCTACTTCCTCACCTACTATCCCAACTTCGGCATCCCCGGCGGCTACCTCGGCACCCAGCACACCACCGCGTCGACCCCGACGGGGGGCACGGACTGGAACAACTGGCGCATCGCCACCGCCGAGGCGTCGGACGGCACCGCCATGTTCCTGTGGAACCGGACCACCGGCGCGCTGCACCTGTGGACCGGCCTCGCGTTCAGCCAGGACACCGGGCAGCTCACCTACACCGCCCGCACCCTCGCGGCGTCCGGCTGGAACACCGGCGGCAACCTGAGCCTGCGCGCGGGTGACATCAACGGCGACGGCACCGTGGACCTGTGGACCGTGGGCGCCGACGCCGCCACGACCGCCTGGCTGGTGACCGGCCTCCAGGTCGGCGGCGCCACCGTCACGGCGCAGCCGAAGCAGACCCTGATCACCTCGGACCACACCTGGAAGTTCGACGACACCGGCGACGGGGCGGTCACGACCGCGACGGACGTCACCGGCGGCAGCACGCTGACCGCCTCCGGCGGCGACGCCTACTGGCGCAGCGACGACCTGTTCAGCCCGGCCCTCATCATGAACACCGACGAGACCGGTACCGCCGTGAATCCCACGGGCGACGGGGCGCTGACGGTCAACAGCCCGCTGATCGACACCACGAAGTCGTTCAGCATCTCGGTCTGGGCCAAGCCGACCGCGGCGGGCGGGGTCATCGCCAGCGAGGACGGCGCCAACGCGTCGCGCTTCCTGCTGTGGAACAACACGAGCGACAACACGTGGCGCTTCGGCATGGGCAACGCCGACAGCGGCTGGTCGTACACCCAGGTGGTGACCCCGGCCGGGACGGCGCTCGGCGTCTGGACGCACCTGGTGGCGACCTTCAACGCCAAGACCCGGACGATCTCGCTGTACGTCAACGGGGTGCTCAAGGGCAGCGCCCAGTTCACCGCGACGCCGACGTGGCCCAGCGGCGGCAAGTTCGTCGTCGGCCGCTACCTCTACCAGGGCCAGCCCACCGCCTACTACGCCGGGATGATCAGCAACCTCCAGGTGTGGAAGCGGGCGCTCACCCCGACCCAGGTGGGGGCGAGCAACACGGCGCCGGCGGCCGGCGCGCGCACCCCGTTCGGCTCGACCACCTGGACGCCGCCCGGCACCGGGACCACCGAGACGGACATCTACACGGCCGACACCGACGGCAACCTGTGGCGGCACCGCAAGCAGAACGCGCAGCTGGGCACCCCTCGGTTGATGTCGACCGGGTGGCACCAGTTCACCGTCTTCGGCATCGCCGACTGGGACCACGACGGCAACCAGGACATCGTGGTCCGCGACAACACCTCCTGCGAGCTCCAGGTCTTCCTCGGCACGGCCGACGACCTGAGCGCCACGCCGACCTTCCTCGGCAACCAGTGGTGCAACTACCGCCCGTACGGGGTGGCCGACTGGAACCGCGACGGCTTCCAGGACGTGATCACGGCGGGGTCCACCAACGACCTGTGGGTGTATCCCGGCGACCTCGCCGGCGGCACGAGCGCCCGGGTGGACGTCGGCGACGGCTGGTCGACCGACTTCGCCCCGTACGGCATCGCCAACGTCGTCGGCGATGCCACGCCGGACGTCTACGCCCGGGCGGCGAGCACCGGCCTCCTGCGGTTGTACGACTTCCCGGCGGCCAACATCAGCCAGGTCGGCGTGGGCTGGGCCGGCTACACCTCGTTCGGCCTGACCGACTTCAACCGCGACGGCAAGCCCGACGTCGTCGCCCGGGAGAACTCGACGGGGATCCTGTGGCTGTATCCCGGCGCCTCGGCGGGTCTGCTGAGCGCCCGCAGCCAGCTCACCACCGGCTGGTGACGTAGGGCGACCGGCTGGCCCGGCCCACGGGCCGGGCCAGCCGGTGTCGGGTGGAGACGGTCAGACCAGCCCCGCGACGGTCAGACCAGGCCCGCGTCGCGCAGCAGCTTCCACAGGCCCGCGCCGTCCGGCGCGGAGAGCCACTTCTGCCCCACCGGGCCCGACGAGGAGCTGCCCGACGGGGTGGGCAGGCTGCCGGCGAGCACCGACTGGGTGGGCGACAGCCGGCGGATCGCCACGCCGGCCACGTTGTCGGGGTGCCCGGCGGCGAACTCGCGGTAGATCTCCGGGTCGTGCTGGCCGTCGTCGCCGATGAGCAGCCAGCGCACGTCGGGGAACTCCCGGGACAGCCGGGCCAGGGTGGCCCGCTTGTGTTCCCGGCCGCTGCGGAACCACCGGTCGGCCGTCGGCCCCCAGTCGGTGAGCAGCAGCGGCCCGGCCGGGTAGAGGTGCCGGGACAGGAACCGGGTCAGCGTCGGCGCGACGTTCCACGCACCGGTGGAGAGATAGAACACGGGCGCGCCGGGGTGGGCGGTGACGAGGCGCTCGTAGAGCACCGCCATGCCGGGGACGGCGGCGCGGGCGTGCTCGTCGAGGACGAAGGTGTTCCACGCGGCGAGCAGCGGGCGCGGCAGGGCCGTCACCATGACCGTGTCGTCGATGTCGGAGAGGATGCCGAACCGGACGGTCGGGTCGAGGACGCGGATCAGCGCCTCCACCGGCTCGGCGTCGGCGACGCCGAGGCGCACCGACGCCCAGCCGGGGGTCAGGTCGGCCTCGACGACGGTGTCGACGAAGCCGCTGCGGTCGGCCTTCGCCTCGTGCGTCACCCCGCCGGCCTCGATGGTGACCGTCACGTGCTTGGCGGGCAGGGTGGCGAAGCTGCGCCAGCCGCGCACCTTCTCCAGCCGCTGCCGGGACCGGGTGTCGGGGCGGCCGAGCAGCACCCGGCACAGCACCCGCGCCCAGCCGGGGGCGCCGTAACCGGCGTACGCGATGATGTTGGTCTGCCACCCGGTGCGCCGCAGCCGGCGCTCGACCAGGTTGTGCACGGCGTCCTCGAACCGCGCGGCCCGGTGCAGGTTCGGTACGGCCAGTTCGCCGGCGGGTGTCGGTGGCACACGGCAACCCTGCCACACGGCGGCGAGGTCGGCCACGCGAGCCGCCGGCTGCGCCGGTGGCCGCCGCCCGCCCCCGGTCTGCGGCGATCCGGCCCGGCCCGCCCCGGGCGCGTGACACACTCCGGTCGGGGCGACGACGGGGGCGTTGGTCGTGTCGACAGCTGTGCGGGACCGTGGGCGGTGGCGTCCGGCGCTCGACCGGCCGGCGCTGGCGGCGCTGCTGCTCGGGCTGGCCGGGTTCGGCTACCGGCTGGTCCTCACGCTGCTCACCGTGCCCGTGTCGAACAGCGACGAGGCCACGTTCGGCCTGGCCGCGCTGCACATCGCCGCCGGCCGGGAGCACCCCGTGTTCCTGTACGGGCAGCGCTACATGGGCATGGCGGAGGCGTACCTGGCGGCCCCGCTGGTCGCCGTCGCCGGGCCGAGCTGGGCGGTGCTGCGGCTGCCGGTGCTGGCGCTGTGGGCGCTGTTCGTGTTCCTGGCGTACCGGTTGACCCGCCGGATCTGCGCGCCGTGGTTCGCCGTGCTGGTCGTCGGCCTGCTCGCGCTCGGCCCGGAGCGGGTGCTGCGTGACCAGTTGCAGGCGGTCGGCGGGCGGCCCGAGGTGAAGCCGGCGGTGCTGGCGATCCTGCTGGTGGCGGTGGGGCTGGCCGACGGGCGGGTGCGGTCCCGGCCGCTGGCGGCGGGGGCGGCGGGGCTGCTGGCCGGGTTCGCCGTCTGGTCGGACTGGCTGATCGTGCCGTACCTGGCGGCGGCCGTCCTGCTGCTGGCCTGGGTGCTGCGCCGGGAGCTGTTCGGCCGGTGCGGGGCGGCGCTGGCGGCCGGGGTCGTCCTCGGGGCGGCCCCGCTGGTCGTCGACAGCCTGCGCGCGCCGCCGGGGCAGGACTCGCTGTCGGTGGTCCGGCGGATCAGCGGGGAGGCCGGCGCGTCGCCGCCGCTGGCCGAGCGGCTGCACGGCGGGCTGCTGGAGGGGGTGCCGTTGGCCACCGGGCTGTGCCCGGCCGGCGGCTGCGCCCGGTGGCAGCAGTGGTTCGGGCTGTGCTATCCCCTGCTGTTGGCCGCCGCCGCGGTGCTCGCGCTGGTCGCGTACCGGCGGGCCGCCGCCGGGCCGGCCGGCGACCGGGTCGGGCCGGCCGCGCAGCTCGCCCTGGTCGCGGGCGCGGGGTTGACCCTCGCGGCGTACGTGCGCAGCCCGCTGGCCGCCACCGATCCGCTGAACAACGCCCGCTACCTGTCGGTGCTCCAGCTGTCGCTGCCGGTGGCGCTGTGGCCGCTGTGGGTGGCGGCGCGGCACGCCTGGCGGGGCACGACGGGCGCGGCGGGGCGGCTCGCCGGCGCGTCGGCGACGGCGGCGCTGGCCGGGCTGGCCGCCACCGCGCTGGCCGCCACCGGCCTGTTCCTGGCGGGCCTCGGGCCGCTGCGCGTCGAGGAGCGGCAGGCCCGCCAGCTCGCCGACGTCGTGCGCCGGGCGGGGCTGCGCGCGGTGTACGGCGAGTACTGGACGTGCAACCGGCTCGTCTTCCAGACGGCGGAGGAGGTGCGGTGCGGGGTGCTCGACGGGCGGCTGATGCCGGGGCAGAACCGGTACCGGCCGTACTGGCGGCAGGTGGCCCTCGCCGACCGCCCCGGGTACGTGCTGGTGGCCGACGGTCCGGCCGACCGGCGGCTGCGGGAGCTGCTCGGCCCGCGCGGCGGGGCGGCGCTGCTCGCCGAGGTCGGCCGCTATCGCGTGTACCACCCGGAGACGGCCGTGCGGCCGTGGCGCTGAGCGGGGTGCGTACGCTGGCCCGACCGGCGTGCACGACGCCGGGTGCGCGAGGAGTCGTGAGGCGATGCTCATCCTGCTGCCGCCCTCGGAGGGCAAGGCCGACGCCGGGACGGGCCGGCGGCTGGACCTGGCCCGGCTGTCCCTGCCCGAGCTGACCGACGCCCGCGCACGGGTCCTGGCGGCGCTGGTGGGGCTCTGCGCGGGCGTGGACGGGGCGGCGGGCCCGGACGAGGCGGCGGCACTGGCGGCGCTGGGGCTGACCCCGGGGCTGGCCGGCGAATTGCGCCGCAACGCACGGCTGGAGCGGGCGGCCACCGCCGAGGCGGGCCGGCTCTACACGGGGGTGCTCTACGAGGCCCTCGACCTGGCCACGCTGCCGGCGGCGGCGCAGCGGGCGGCCCGCCGGTCGGTGCTGATCAGCTCCGGGCTGTGGGGCGCGGTGCGGCTCACCGACCGCGTCCCGCCGTACCGGTGCCCGATCGGGGCTCGGCTGCCGGGCGTGGGCGCGCTGTCGGCGTACTGGCGGCGGGAGCTGGGTCCGGCGCTGGAGGCGGCGGCCGGGCGCGGCCCGGTGCTGGACCTGCGCTCCGGCGCGTACGCGGCGACGTGGACCCCGCGCGGCGAGCTGGCCGGGCGGACGGTGACCGTGCGGGTGCTGCACGAACGGGACACCCCGTCCGGGCCGGTCCGCACGGTGGTGAGCCACTTCAACAAGGCGACGAAGGGGCGGCTGGTGCGCGACCTGCTCACCGCCGGGGCCCGACCGCGCACCGCCGACGGGCTGGTCGCCGCCCTGCGCGAGGTGAAGTACACGGTGCTGGAGCAGCCCGTGGCGGCCGGGCGGCCCCGGGCGGTCGACGTCGTGGTGACGCAGCTGTGACGCTCCGAACTGTCGCAAGATTTCCTCAAGCCTGGCGGCCACGGGTACCACCGGGCCGTCCGGCGGGTCACGGTATGGGGTATCCGACGCCGACAAGGAGACCGTGGTGCCCCTCGAACCCATGTTGCTCGACCGGCCTCGTCTTCCGGCGGTCCCGGCCCCGCTGGACTGGGTGACCCTCGCCGACGCGTTCGAGGTGGCCTGCCTGTTGCGCTGCGTGTCCGCCCCGGCCGCCCCCGTCCGGGCCGGGCGGCGTCCGCCGGCACCCGCCCACCCGCACGCCGGCCCCGCCGCCGAGTTCAACCGGGAGGATGCGGCGCTGCGGATGCGTCAGCTCCTGGCCCGGCTGGAGATCCCGGTGCGGCACGAGGTGGCCACCGGTGGCCTGCGCCGCCGCTACGAGCTGCACTGCCTCCAGGTGGCCCGCGAGCACCGGGCGGCGTACGCGACGCTGGTGGAGGCCGGCTGGCGGCAGGGCCGCCGGGAGCTGCTCGGCGGGCCCGCGTCGGGGGCGTCGGCGCCGCGCCGCACGTGGCGGCCCCGGCTGGCCGCCGCGGCGTGGCGGGCGTCGCTGCTGGCCGGCGGCCGGCACGTGCGCCGGCACATCCTCGGGATCCGGCTGACCGACCGGGAGCTGGCCGCCGTGCTGGTCCGGGGGGCCGCCCTGCTGGAGGTGCCCGCCCTGCTGCGGCCCGGCGCGGGCTGCTTCGTGGTGAGCGTGGCCGACGGCCCGGACCGGGACCGCATCCTGCGCAGCGTCACCCTGGACCCGGCGACCGGGCCGGGGGTGGCCGCCGTCGGCTGATCCCCCGCGCACCGGCGCACGGCGCACCGGCGGCCGGCGGCGCACGACGGGCCGAGGCGGCCCGCGCGGGCGCGGGACGGGCCCGGCCCGAGGGCTTGCGCGGGTGGTGGTGCACCCCGCAGAGTGCACCGGGTGAGCCGTAGCTGGACTGTGCCCCCGCGCGCCGCCGGCGTGGCCGCGCTGCTGCTGGTGCTGGTCGCGGCGGCGCCCGGGCTCGCCGCCTGCCAGGACTCGCCGGGCGAACCCGTGCCGATCCGCATCGCCACCGGCAGCCCCACCGCCGTCTACCACGCGTTCGGCCGGTCGCTGGCCGGCATCCTCAACCGGGAGCTGCCCGGGGTGCGGGCGAGCGTGGTGGTGACCGCCGCCTCGGCGGAGAACATGCGCCTGGTGGGCGCGGGCCAGGCCGAGCTGGGCTTCACCCAGGCCGACGTGCTGCCCACCGACCGGGAGGAGCACCCGAGCGTCCTGGCGGTCGCGCGGGTCTACGACGACCTGCTGCACCTGGTGACCATGGCCGGCGGCCCGGTGCGCTCGGTGGCCGACCTGCGGGGCCGGCGGGTCTCCGTCGGCGCGCCCGGCTCCGGCACGGAGGTCACCGCCACCCGGCTGCTGGAGGTCGCCCACCTCGGCGGCGACGCCGTGCGCCGGGAACGGCTCGGCCTCGACGACTCGGTCGCCGCGCTGCGCGCCGGCCGCGTCGACGCGTTCTTCTTCTCCGGCGGGCTGCCGGTGCGCGGCGTCGGGGAGCTCGCCGCCGGCAGCGCCGTGCGGATCGTCGACCTGGGCGAGTGGACCGAGCCGCTGCGGCGCAGCTACCGCGAGGTCTACGTGTCCCGCGACATCCCCCGCTCCGTCTACGGGGTGGAGCCGGTCACGACCGTGGCGAACCCGAACTACCTGGTGGTCCGGGCGGACCTGCCGGAGCCGCTGGTGCGCGAGGTGACCCGGCTGCTGATGGAGCGCCGGGCGGAGCTGGCGGCGGCCCACCCGGCGGCCGGCCGGATGAGCCCCCGGTCGGCGATCGCCACCGCCCCGCTACCGCTGCATCCGGGGGCCGCCGCCTGGTACCGGTCGGCCAAGCCCTGACCCCGGCCGGGGCGGGGCGGCCGGCCGGCATCGGCCGGGGCGGGGCGGCCAGCCGGCATCGGCCGGGGCGGGGCGGTCGGCCGGGGGGCGGTCAGCCGGCACCCAGCGGGCCTCGGGCCGGTCAGCCGGCGTCGGCCGGGGCGGGCGCGGGTGCCGCGTCGGCGGCGTCGGCCGCGTCCGGGGCCGGAAACCACAGGCCGGCGACCAGCCCACGCGGCCGCCCGGGCCGCATGGTGAGCCGGCCGTCGGAGGCGTCCACGAGGACCGCCACGATGGTCAGCCCGAGCCCCGCCCCGTCGACGTTCTGCACCTCCGGGGCCCGCCAGAACCGCTCGGTGGCCCGGTCGAGCTGGTCGAGGGTCATGCCCGGGCCGGTGTCCCGGACCTCCAGCGCGATGCCGCCGTCGGCGCGCCCGACGCTCACCGTCACCTCGCCGCCCGGGCCGCTGAACTTCACCGCGTTGTCGATCAGGGCGTCGAGCGCCTGGTCGACGGCGGTCGGCACCGTCCGGGCGTGCGCCGGGCCGTCGGTGCCGGCCAGGCGGAGGGTGACCGACCGGTGCCGGGCCAGCGGCTGCCAGGCGGCGACCCGGGACGCGGCCACGGCCGCCGCGTCGACGGTGACCCGCTGGTTCTCCTCGCGCTCGGCGCGGGCCAGGGTGAGCAGGGCGTCGAGCAGCAGCGCCAGCCGGTCGGTCTCCTCCAGCGCGAGCCGGTGCTCGGCCCGGCCCTGCGGATCGGCCAGGCTCGGCCCCAGCTCCTCCACCCGCAGCCGCAGGGCGGTCAGCGGGTTGCGCAGCTGGTGGCTGGCGTGCGCGACGAACGCCCGCTGCCGGTCCATCACGTCGGACACCACGTCGGCCATGTTGTTGAAGCTCGCCGCCAGGCGGCGCAGCTCCGGCGGGCCCAGCCGGTGCTGGACCCGGGCCCCCCGGTCCCCCTCGGCGATCTCGTGGGTGACGGCGTCCAGCTCGGTGACCGGGCGCAGCACCCACCCGGCCAGCCCGAACGCGGTGAGCACGCAGGCCAGCACGGCGACGGTGCCGATCGCCGCGAGCAGCAGCCACCACGCGGTGACGGTCCGGCGCAGCGCGCCGGCCGGGGTGGTGATGACGACGGCGCCGAGCACCTCGCCGCCGTCGTTGATCGGCACCGCCACCACGACGGGCCCGTCCGCCCACGGCCACACCGAGCCCGGGGCGCTGAACTGCTGCCCGGCCAGCGCGTTGTCCAGCGCCGACTCGGTGCCGGCCCCGGAGCGCCAGCTGCCCGACGCCACCACCGTGCGGCGGTCCCGGTCGACCACCGCCGCGCCGATGCCGTACAGCTCGTCGTAGCTGCTCAGCTCGCCGCCGATGGGCCCCGGGACGCCGCCGCGCAGCGCCGGGCCGGCGAGCGAGGCGAACCGGGTCGCGTCGGCGAGCCGGTCGGCGCGCACCAGGTCGGTCTCCCGGGTGGCCAGGGTCGCCGCGAGCGGGGTCTCCAGCGCGACGAGCACGAGCACCATCAGCAGCAGGTAGCTGATGACCAGCCGACGACGCACGGGGCTCCCCTCACTCCCCGCGCAGCCGGTAGCCGACCCCGCGCACCGTCTCCACCAGCCGGGGGTCGCCCAGCTTGCCGCGCAGCGACCCGACGTGCACCTCCACGGTGTGCCGGTCGGCCCAGGTGGTGCCCCACACGTCCAGCAGGATCCGGTCGCGGGACACCGCCACCCCGTGCTGCCGGGCCAGCGACACCAGGATGTCGAACTCCTTGCGGGTGAGGGTGACCTCCCGGCCGGCGACCGTGACGGTGCGGGCGGCGACGTCGATGCGCACGGGGCCCGCCTCGATCACGTCCCGCTCCGGGGCGGCGTGCGCGGCCCGGCGCAGCACCGCCTCGATCCGCGCCTGGAGCTCGACCATGGAGAAGGGCTTCACCACGTAGTCGTCGGCGCCCAGCCGCAGGCCGAGGACGCGGTCGCGTTCCTCGCCCCGGGCGGTGACGGCGATGATGCCGAGCTGGGCGCTGCGCCGGCGCAGGGCGCGGCACAGGTCGGTGCCGTCGCCGTCGGGCAGGGTCAGGTCGAGCAGCACCAGGTCACACGGCGCGGCGCGCAGCGCCGCCGCGACGGTGGCGGCGTGCTCCACCTCGTAGCCGCGGCGGGTCAGGGCGGACGACAGGGCGGCGGCCACCCGACGGTCGTCCTCGACCAGCAGGATGCGCAACCCGCCTCCCCGGTTCCTCGTTCTCGACCGTGGAATGGTCGCAGACGTGCGGGCCGGGCGGGAGGGCCGCCCGGTCAGTCCCCGTGCGTCCGTGCCGCGCGGCCCACCGGTCCCGGCCCGCCGGGGCCGCCCCGGCCGTAGGCTGCCGGGATGATCTACAAACTGTTGACCGGCGCGGAGTGGGACGCCGCCCGCGCCGCCGGGCAGTTCGCCGGCTCGGCGGTGGACCGCCAGGACGGGTTCGTCCACCTCTCCGCCGCCGGCCAACTGGTCGAGACCGCCCGGCGGCACTTCGCCAGCGTCACCGGGCTGACCCTGCTCGCCGTCGACCCGGCGGCGCTCGGCGCGGCGCTGCGCTGGGAGCCGTCGCGCGGCGGCGAGCTCTTCCCCCACCTGTACGGTCCGCTGCCGCTCACCGCCGTGGTCGAGGCCCACGCCCTGCCGGCCGACGTGCCGGCCGCCGACGCGGTCGCGCGCCTGCTGGGCTGACCGCTCGCTATGCTCACTCCCGGCCGACGCCCCGGCCGGGGCCGCCGAGCCCGCCGCCGGGCGCGGCAGCCCCGATCCCGCGCGGGCGGCGGCGCACCCGCCGCCGTCCCGCCGCGTCCACCGCCGGCGCACGGCGCCCCGAGCGATGCGAGTTGAAGGATGACTGACACCACCGAACGGCCCGACCCCGTCTTCGTCCACCCGAGCGCCGACGTGGAGGAGGGCGCCCGGGTGGGCGACGGCACCAAGGTCTGGCACCTGGCCCACATCCGGTCCAGCGCCCGGATCGGCGCCGGCTGCGTGATCGGCCGCAACGTGTACGTCGACGCCGGCGTCACCGTCGGTGACCTCGTGAAGATCCAGAACAACGTCTCGGTGTACCAGGGGGTGACCATCGAGGACGAGGTCTTCGTCGGCCCGTGCGCCGTCTTCACCAACGACCTGCGCCCCCGGGCGCAGAACCCGGACTGGACCGTCACCCCGACGCTGGTCCGCCGGGGCGCGTCGATCGGGGCGAACGCCACCCTGGTCTGCGGGGTCGAGATCGGCGAGCACGCGATGGTCGCCGCCGGTGCGGTGGTCACCCGGGACGTGGCGCCCTATCAGCTCGTCGCCGGCAACCCGGCGCGGCCGAAGGGGTGGGTGGACGAGAAGGGCGAGGTCGTCTCCCGCGACGTGACCAGCCCACGCCGCCCCGACTGACCGCCGGCACGACGAAAGGGGGCGGCAGGTGCCGCCCCCTTTCACGTGGCGTTGCCGGTCAGCCGCAGAGGCGGCCGATCTCCTGCCGGAACCGGTCCATCGAGTTCGGCTCGTCCGGGCCGAGCAGGTAGACCTTCAGGTCCCGGCGCGCCTCGGTCATCGGGTCGTCGCCGGCCCGGGTGAGCGCGACGATCTTCTCCAGCTCGCCGCAGTCCCGCGACAGCAGGTATGCCCCCCGCGCGGTGGGGAAGTTGCGGCGGAAGTCGTCCTCGGGCAGCCCGCTCGGGTTCGCCACCACGTACGGGCGCTGGCTCTGCACGAAGTCGGAGACCACGCTGGAGATGTCGCTGATCAGCAGGTCCGTCTGGTTGAAGCAGTCGAACAGGGCGGGGACCCGGCCGGTGACGACCCGGTGCCGGGGGCCGTCGAGGGAGGTCGCGGCGACGTCGCCGCCGGCCGCGCCGATCAGCTGCACCACCCGCTCGTGGACGGCCTTCGCCTCCTTGGACCGGGTGCCGGTCAGCGGGTGCGGCTTGTAGATCAGCCGCAGCGACGGGCGGGAGGCCAGCAGGCCCCGGACGATCCGCTCCCCCATCAGCACCAGCGACGTGTGGTACGGGTCGTCGTCGAGCCACCCCTCCCAGGTGGGCGCGTAGAGCACGGTGAAGGGCCGGTCGGGCGACTCCGAGCCGAACGTGTGCACGCCCGCGAGCTGCGGCCGTCCGATCTCGACG
The DNA here is from genome assembly GCF_014205165.1 of Micromonospora carbonacea. Taxonomy (NCBI): domain Bacteria; kingdom Bacillati; phylum Actinomycetota; class Actinomycetes; order Micromonosporales; family Micromonosporaceae; genus Micromonospora; species Micromonospora carbonacea. Next base: position 4,442,685 of record NZ_JACHMZ010000001.1, read on the forward strand.
ATGTCGGCGTCCAGCACGCCGACGCCGGCCCGCGCGTACCGCTCCCGGCCGGCCAGGCCGGCGACCCACACCTCGTCGTACACCTTGCTGTACGGGTTGACGCTGGCCTGCTTGTCGCTGTCGCCGTGCCCCACGAAGACGTGCTTCATGCCCGGCTCCCGGAGCATGTGGATGTTCGCGCCGACGTTCGCCGCGTACATGGTGGCGCGGATGCTGCCCAGCTCCAGGTTCATGAAGTCCACCCCGGCCGGCACGCAGATCACCGGCAGCCGGGTGTCGGCCAGCTCGTTGAACGCCTCCCGGCTGCGCATCAGCACCACGGCCCGCCGTTCGAGGGCCTCGGTCGGGGCCAGCCACATGTTGGCCTGGTAGACGTCCTTCGCCGGACCGGCGAAGTAGAGGGCGACCTCGGGCCGGTAGGAGTCCAGCCACTTCTGCACCGCCGGCAGCACCGTGCTCTTGCCGGTGCCCCGGCCCCGCAGCCAGGTCAGCGCGACGATGCCGCCGGCCACGGCGGCGGCGAGCACGGCGGCGGCCCCGCCGGCCAGCATCGGCGCGGCGTCGTCCCACACCGCCGAGAGCACGGCCGCCGGGACCAGCAGCAGGTTGCACATGGCGAGCCGCTCGCCGGCGACCCCGGCCGCCCACTCGGGCGGGCGCGGCGCGGAGCGCATCGGGCCGAGGTCGATGTTGCGCACCAGCGCGGAGACCGGGTTACGCCGGTCGATCATGCGGTTCAGCGCCCCGGCGAAGACCGCGATCACCCAGGTCACGGCGGGCAGCAGCAGGATCGTGGTCAGCTCGACCGAGCCGGGCCGGATGGCCGAGACCACGAGCAGCACGGCCGAGAGGTCGCGGGTGAGCTGCCGGTAGCCGCGGCCGAGGCCGACCTTCTCCAGCAGCGTCACGGTGGGCGCCGACCAGCGGGCGAGGGCGAACTCACCGGCGATCGCGGCGATCCCGCCCACCGCGAACACCCAGACCGCGCCGAGGGCGCCCGCGGCGAGCGCGATCAGGTAGAAGAGCAGCAGCACGGCCCCGCGAGCGGCCACGCCCGCCGGTCCCATCAACTTGCCGAACAACGGTTACTCTCCCCCAACGAGATCGGCGACGGGGCCGGGCCCCGTGCGGGACCGGCCTCCTCGTTCAGTGCGGCTAGCGGCGGGAACCCCCCGTGCGTCGTCCTGGTCCCACTCGCCCTCAGACCTTAACGCGAGACGAACGGCGAGCCATATTCGGGTATTACGGGCTTCGTCCCGTTGCTACCCGATCGGCCCCCGACCGCGCCGTCGGGCGGGTCGGGGACCGGCCGTTCAGGGCTGGCGGAAGCAGCGGACCGAGCCGGGGGCGAACCGCCGGGCGTACATCTCGTAGCCGAGCCGCTTGAGGGTGGCCTTGGCCTCGAGGTTGACCCAGTAGACGCAGATGGTAGTCACGTCGAGCCGCTCGATGGACGCTTTCACCTCCGCGTCGGGGGCGATCGCCGTGCCGTCCGCGAACGCGGCCAACCGCAGCCGGTCGCGGACGAAGTCGGAGTTCTGGTCGTACTCGACGAGGTAGCCGTCGCGGGGCATGACGACCCGCAGCCGGCTGCTGACGACGGGAGCGACCCGCATCAGCGTCGACGGGGCGAGCAGCAGGCCCGGCTCGCGGGGCAGCCCCTCGATCCACCGGACGATCTCCAGGCGCTGTTGCGGCAGCTTCCACAGCGGGCGCGGCGCCACCTCCGTGAAACTGTCCCTGCTCCACATCGGCACGCCGAACGTCGCGAAGCAGAAGATCAGCGAGCTGGCGACGATGAGGCCGACCAGCCGGGACACCCACGGCAGCCGGGGCAGCCGGACGGTGCACAGGATCCCGATCAGGCCGGGCAGGGCGAGGATCCAGGGCACCCGCCACAGCACCGCCGCCACGCCGCTGGCGTCGGCGAGCGCCTCCAGCACGCCCGGCACGAACAGCACGCTCATGGTCAGCGCCGCGCCGGCGGCGAGCAGCCGGGGCGTCCGCGCCCGCACGAGCAGGGGCGCCAGCCACAGGGCGAGGCCGCCGATGACGCCGAGCACGCCCACCAGCAGGGTGCGGCGGTAGGTGCCCTCGGCGTCGAAGAACTGGGTCTCGCCCCCGGCGCTGGCGACCGGCCCGAGCACCAGCCGGGACACCAGCACCCCGCCGACCGGGTAGGCCAGCGCGGCGACGCCCGCCGCCAGCGCCGCTCCCCACCGACCCACCAGGAGCATCGCCAGGCCGGCCGAGCCGACCAGCAGCGGCAGGATGATCGCGGACGTCGTGGACAGGCCGGTCGCCACCACGGAGAGCGCGGCGATCAGGAACAGCTTCCACCTCGACCGGGACTCGAACCAGTCGGTCAGGTAGACCCACATCAGCGGGACGACCGCCGAGACGAACATGCCCTTGCCCTCGTAGAGCCGGGGCAGGTGGAAGGTGCCGAGCGCGGCGTCCGAGCCGACCACCAGGTAGAGGTAGGTGATGGCCACGACGAACGCCAGCACCGGGCGGCGGGGCGCCCAGCGGTGCACCAGCCGCCACAGCGCCAGCACCGCGAGCACGGCCAGGGCCGGCAGCAGCACGAACCAGGTGGCGTCGGCGGCGTGCAGGCCCAGGAACCGGGCCAGCGCACCGGCGAAGACCTCGATCGAGGCGGTCGGCGGCTGGGTGCTCAGCGGGGCGGCCACGTTCTCGGTGAACAGGAAGTCCCGCACCGGGACGATGTCCCGCTCGGCCACCCACACCGACTTGCCGAGGTAGAAGACGTCGTCCTTGCTGTTGCGGGCCATGTAGAGCGAGGAGACCGCGACCCCGGCCGAGACGAGCAGCGCGAAGAGCGCCTGCCAGCCGGTGGCGGCGGGCTCCGGCGGGCCGGTGCGGGCCAGCCACGCCCGGCGGGCCAGCAGCGCCGCGCCGACGGACGCGGCGAGCCCCAGACCGGTCGGCACCCACCACGACGCGAGCCCGCCCATGCCGGCGGTGACGGCGGCGGCGACGCCGAGCCCGGTGGTGGCCACGCCGACGGCGAGCCACCACCAGCGCCCCCTGCCCGCCGGCGCGGGACCGGCCGGGGCGGCCGGCGGCGTCGGCACGGCGCGGCGACGCCGTACGGCGCGGACCACCCCGAGCACCACGGCGAGGACAGCGAGCGCGGAGCAGCACCACAGCCAGCTCACGAACATCACCGACGGTCGCAGCTCGGCCAGGAAGCCCGCGTGGTAGATCACCGTGAACAGCGCGAACGCCAGCACGGCGGCGTCGGTGATCCGGCGCGGCAGGGCGCCGAAGGCGGCCCCGAACCGCCGCGGGAAGGACCGCCACCCGGAGGCGGTCGGTGCGTCGGGGCTCCCCTGCGGCGCGGACCGCTCCCCGGTCGGGTCGGCGGCCCCGTCGCGCGCGACCGGCTCGTCGCCCGGTGTCGCGGGCTCGTCGCGCGGTGTGCCCGGCGGGTCCTGCGGTGTCGCGGGTTCGTCCTGCGGTGTGCCGGGCTCGTCCCGCGGTCCCGCGGGGCGGTCGTCGGGCGTTTCCGGCTGGGGCTCGCGCGTGCCGGGCGGGTCCTGCGGCGTCTCGGGCTGGTCGTCCGGGACGCGGGGCAGGTCCTCCGGCGCGCGCTGGTCCTCCACTGCCAGGGCGTCGTCTGCGACGTTCGGCACAGGGGATTCCTTGATCTCTGTCGAGTGGGAAGGCGGGCTGCCGGGGCTCACCCTCGGCGGGCGGCGGCGGCCGGCCGGGCGCACGGTGGGCAAGCCTACCCGAACGTGATCGCCAGCCGGGCCGGCGACACGACGCCCCCGGCCCTGGCCCCGCAGGTCAGGCGCGGTCGGCGAAGAGCCGGCCGACCGCCCGGTGCGCCGGGAGGATCGAGCGCCGCTCGGCGTCGGCGTCGGCGACGCCGACCAGCAGGTCCAGGAAGTGGTCGAGCTGGGCGGCCAGCGGCTCCCGGTTGGAGACCAGCTCCGGCACCTCCATGATGCTCTGCTGCCGGTAGCCCCGGCCGTCGGGCGTCGCCGCGTCCAGCGACACGTGCCGGTAGATGGTGACGTCCCGGCGGATCAGATCCGCCTCGATCAGCCGGTCCACCTCGCTCACGACCAGCGTCCGCACCTTCCGCTGGCCGATCCGGCTCGCCGAGACGTTGGCCAGCGCCGCGCCGCCGAAGGTCAGCAGGGCCTCGGCGACGTCCTCCGCGCCGGGCAGCGAGCCCGGGTGGAAGTGGCCCAGCACGCCGCGTACGTCGGTCGGCTCCTGCCCGCCGAACACCCGGACGGCCAGGTCCACGTCGTGGATCAGCAGGTCCCAGGCCACGCCGGTGCGGATCCGCGGCGCGTACGGTGAGTGCCGGGTGACGGTGAGGTGCACCGGGTTGTCGACCAGGGCGAGCGCGGTGAGCACCGCCGGGTTGAACCGCTCCAGCAGCCCGCACACCAGCGGGACCCCCCGCTTCTCGGCGGTGGCCACGACGTCCTCGGTCTCGGCGAGACTGCCGCAGACCGGCTTCTCGATCAGCAGCGGCTTGTCGGCGGCGAGCACCTCACCGGCGAGGGCGTGGTGGAACTCGGTGGGGGCGGCGATCACGACCGCGTCGACGTCGGACAGGTCCGACCCGTCGGGCGCCCACCGCGCGCCGTACCGGTCGGCCACCGCCCGGCCGACGGCCTCGCGGGGCTCGACGACCCGCACCAGCCGGGCCCGGTCGGACTGGGCGATGACCCGCGCGTGCAGGGCGCCCATCACGCCCGTGCCGACGAGGGCGAAGCGCACCGGGGCGGTCACGCGCCCACCGCCTTGCGCACGGCCTCGACGACCCGGTCAACGTCGCCGTCGGCGAGGTGGTGGTGCACCGGCAGGGACAGGCACTGCCGGGCCACCCGTTCGGCGACCGGCGCGGGGTCGGCGACCACCCGGGGGTGCTCCCGGTAGCAGTCGTAGTCGTAGACCGCCTTCGGGTAGTAGACGCCGCAGCCCACCCCCTGCTCCCCCAGCCGGGCGGCCACCTCGTCGCGGCTGGCCGGCGCGGCGTCGGTGACCAGGACGGTGTACTGGTGCCAGACGTGCGTCCGGCCCGGCAGCTCGGCCGGCAGGCGCAGGCCCGGCACGTCCGCCAGGCCGGCGTGCAGCCGGGCCGCGTTGTCCCGGCGGCGCGCGACGGTGTCGGCGTAGCCGGCGAGCTGCGGGATGCCGAGCGCGGCCTGCAGGTCGGTGAGCCGGTAGTTGTGGCCGGCGACCTCGTACTGGTAGCGCTGGCGCATGCCCTGGTTGCGCAGCACCCGCAGCCGGTCGGCGAGGACGGCGTCGTCGGTGGTGATCATGCCGCCCTCGCCGGTGGTGAGGTTCTTCGTGGCGTACAGGGAGAAGGCGCCCAGGCCGAAGCTGCCGGCCCCCCGCCCGCCGACCGTCGCGCCGAGTGACTGCGCGGCGTCCTCGACCAGGCCCAGGCCGTGCCGCTCGACCAGGGGCACGATCGCGCCCATGTCGGCCGGCTGGCCGTACAGGTGCACCGGCATGACGACCCGGGTACGCGCACCGAGCGTGGCGGCGAGGGCCGCCGGGTCCAGGCAGAAGTCGTCCTCGCGGATGTCGGCGAACCGCGCGGTCGCCCCGGCCTCGAGGATCGCGTTGAGGGTGGCGACGAACGTGAACGGGCTCGTCACGACCTCGTCGCCGGGCCGCAGGTCGAGCACCTCCAGTGCGGCGACCAGCGCCGTCGTGCCGTTGTTGACCGCCACCGCGTGCTCCACCCCGACCAGGTCGGCGAACTCGCGTTCCAGCCGGGCCACCATCGGACCCTGCGCGAGCACGCCGGAGCGGATCACCTCCACCGCCAGCTGTTCGGCCTTCTCGTCGAGTTTCACGACGGAAATGGGGATCACAGCACGTCTCCTCGGGGTCGGTGGCAGCGAGCACGGTAACAGCGGCGGAGGTCGACACGACGGGCGGTGGCCGGCGTCGGGGTAGGAATTCCGCGCGGGCGCGCCGAGCGAGTGGGGCCGCGGGGCCTGGGCTAGTGTAGTGCCCTGCCCGGTCCGTCCTCACTTTCCGCTACGGACGAAACGCGACGCGGAGGCACGTAACGCATGGTCCAGACCGTCCCGCGGAAGGATGTCGTCACTTCCGGCGCCCCGGAGCCGGGCGACGACGGTCTTCCCGCCGCACCGGCCGGCCCGCTGAAGCGGTGGCTGTCGCTGGGTGTCCGCGTCGCCATCGTCGTCGCCATCGCCGCCGGGATGGTCTGGAGCGTCGTCGACCAGTGGCCGCAGGTCCGGTCGACGTGGCTGGGCCTGGCCTGGCAGTCGGTGGTGCTGTCCGTCCTCGCGGCGCTCGCCGGGATGGTGGCCAACACGATGGCCTGGCGGGCCGCCGTGCGCGACCTGGAACACCGGGTGTCCGTGCCCGCCGCCCTGCGCATCTGCCTGGTGGGCCAGCTCGGCAAGTACATCCCCGGCAGCGTGTGGGCGTACGTGCTCCAGGTCGAGCTGAGCCGGCGGGCCGGCCTGCCCCGGGCCCGCGCCTTCCTGGCCACCCTGGTCTCCGTGGGCCTCGGCGTGACGGCCGCGCTGGGCCTCGGCCTGCTCAGCCTGCCGGCGCTGCGCGAGGCGGCCGGCGGCGGCGACTCCACGTACGCCGACTCGGTGCGGGTCGCGCTGTGGATCGTGGCGGCGCTGTTCCCGGTCGCGCTGGTCTGCGCGGTGCCGCGGGTGCTCACCGCGCTGGTGCAGCTCGCCCTGAAGGTGCTGCGCCGCCCGCCGTTGACGCACCGCCTCACCTGGCCGGGCGTGTCGCGGGTGGTGGGCTGGAGCGCGCTGGGCTACACCCTGTTCGGCGTGCACCTGTGGCTGCTCGCCAACGCCCAGGCCACTCCCGGCGTGGAGGGGCTGCTGCGCAGCGTCGGGTCGTTCGCCATCGCGATGACCGTCGGCATGTTCGCCTTCCTCTCCCCCTCCGGGCTCGGCGTACGGGAGGCCGTGCTGGTCGCCGCGCTGGCCCCGTTCCTGGACGGCAACGGCGGCGTCGGCGCGGCGATGGGCATCGCGCTGGCGTCCCGGCTCATCTTCACCATCGCCGACGTGCTCGCCGCCGGCCTGGCCGCCCTGTCCGGGGTGCGTCAGCTCCGCCGGGACGCCCCGACGGAGACGTCCGCCACCCCCGCCGGCTAGGCCGGCCCGGGCGGCAGGTCAGCGGGTGACGACGCTGGTGATCCGGGTGAACTCGCGCATCAGGTCGTAGCCGTCCCAGGTGGCGGCGAAGCTCAACGCGTCGCCGACCGGCACGATCCGGTCGACCCCGCGCCCGGCCAGCGCGCGGGCGAAGGCGACCAGCTCGTCGGCGGCGAACCCGAAGTGGGTGACGGTCTGGTCACGGCGCACCACCACCGGCGCGAGGTCGGCCAGGCTGTCGACGCGCGCCTGCGGGAACGTGCCGACGCCGAGCCAGCGGCGCGGGATGTCGTCCGGCCCGGCCAGCTCCACCGTCGCCAGGTCGTTGCCGTCGAAGTGGATGGCCGTGGCCGCCCCCTCGACGGCCAGGCCGTAGGTGGCGACCCGCTTCTCCACCGCCATCGCGGCGTCGACCTCGGGCCGCTTGCCGTCGAGCACCCTCCGTAGCCGGGACAGCAGGTCCGCGCGGGCGGCCCCGGTGCTGGCCGGGTCGCCGACCCAGTAGACGGCGCGGGGCGAGGCGCAGGCCGCCTGGTCGAACCAGTACGCGTCGTTGTAGAGGCCGAGGGCGGCGGCGTCGCGGTCGGCCTCGGCGGCGGCGAGCCAGCCGGCCGCCCCGATCACCGTGAACGACGAGCGGTCCGGGAAGGTCAGGTCCCGGGCGTGCGGGGCGAGCGGGTGCCGGCGGATCTCGCCGACGGACCGGTCGCCGCCCCAGATCACCCGCAGGTCCGCCGCGGCCGACAGCGCGGCGGTCACCGCGTCGTCACGCCCGTACGTGACCATCCGCTGGGTCTGCCGCACCACGTCGTCGGCGTCGGCGAGGGTGTCGCCGAGCGCGTCGAGCACCGCGTCGGCGGCGCCCGCCGACCGGGACGAGATGCGCACCACGTTGGCGTTGCCGGCGAGCGCGGACAGTGCCCACGAGTAGACGAAGATGGTGTCGACGTTCGCCGGCGGCACGTGGAAGACCAGCCCCCGGGGGAAGCGGAGCTGGCCGGGCTCGTCCGCGACCCGGGCGAGCGCCCTGGCGATCTCGCCCCGGCGCAGGAAGAAGCCGAGGGAGGCCAGCTCCGGGTGCCGGCGGGCCACCGCCGGGCGCAGCAGCCGCCGGGCGAACGCCACCAGGAACTCGACGATCCGGTCGTCGCCGACGGTCAGCGGGCCGCCGGCCGGCACCGCGCGCAGCGCGGCGACGAGGTCGTCGACGTCGGTCGCGCCGCCGGCCGGGAACCGCTCGACGACCTTGCCGCTCATGCCCGCACCCCGCCGCGCCCGACGCCGGCCCGGGACGCCGACGCGCCCCGCCCGACGATCCGCTCGTCGCACCCGCTCATGCCGCCGCCTCCGCGAACGTGTCGCTGCACCCGCGCGCCTCGGCGCGGGGCAGCCGGCCCAGGATGGAGAACCGCTTGCCCGGCCAGGCCCCGTCGTCGACGCCGTGCACGACGCCCCGGTCCTCGGTGAGCAGCAGGTGCCCCGGGTACGACCGGGGCATCGTGCTGACCACCTGCACCACGCCGGGCGTGCCCACGGGCACCTCCGCCCAGGTGTGCGGGTCGCGGACGATGACGTCGGCGAACTCGGGGCAGTAGAGCCCGCCGCCGTCCGGCCCCTCCAGGAACGTCGTGCCGATCTGCTCGACCATGCCGTAGAAGTTGTGGATGCGCGTCAGGCCCGTGTCGGCGGTGAAGCGGCGGCGGAACTCGGCGTTGTCGACCGCCCGGTCGACCAGCTTCTTCCAGCCGCCGCTGTGGATCAGGATGCCGTTGCTCAGGTCGAACCGGTGCTCGCGGGCCAGCTCGTAGAGGTAGAGCCAGGTCATGAACGTGAAGCCGAAGATGAGGAACGGCTGGTCGCCGTGGCGCTCCAGGAAGGCGCGCACGGCGTCGGGGTCGGGCCGCTCCTGCTCGTCGAGGACGAAGGTGTGGTCGCGGCCGAAGTTCATCAGGCCGAGCACCCCGGCGCCCCGGGCGGAGAACGACGTGCGGTTCTTGAACAGGGCCTTGGTGTCGACCAGCAGCATCGGCAGCCGCTTGGTGCCGATCACCGCGCTCAGCGTGGCCGACAGCATCTTCTGCTGCACGCCCGCCGCGTCCTTGTCCAGGTAGATCCGGCTGACGTCGCCGGTGGTGCCGGAGGAGGTGAGGACCTTGAAGACCTCGTCGTCGCCGATGCTCTTGAGGACGTGGTGCTTGAACAGCCGCACCGGCAGCCAGGGCAGGTCGGCGACGCGGTCGTAGCGGCGGCCGGGCAGGTGGCCGAGGGAGGCGAGCAGGCGGGCGTACTCGGGGCTGCGGGCCCGGTGGTGCTCGGTCAGCTCGACCAGCTCCGGCAGGAGCCGGGCCTCGCGGGCCGCCTGGTCGAGGGCGAACAGGCTCATACCAGCGCCTCCAGCGAGCGGTAGTCGATCTTGCCGTTGGGCAGTTGCGGCAACCGCTCGACGGCCCGCACGTCGAAGCCGGACCGGTGCAGCCGCAGCCGCTCCGCCAGCCGCCCCGCGAGGACGCGCGTGCCGTCGTCGGTGCCGCCCTCGACGAAGACGACGACCCGGTCCGGGCCGGACACGGCGACGACGGGCCCCTGGTCGCGGGCCAGCTCCTCGATGTCGTGCAGGTTGACCCGGATGCCGAAGACCTTGCCGAACCGCTTGAGCCGGCCGCGCAGCCAGACGAACCCGTCGGCGTCGAGGCAGCCCAGGTCGCCGGTGCGCAGCACCCCGCCCTGCTCGTCGCCGCGGGTCAGGTCGGCGGCGCTCTCCGCGTACCCCATCATCACGTTGGGGCCGCGGTAGACCAGCTCGCCGACCACGCCGGGACGGTCGGTCTCCGCGCCGTCGGGGCCGAGCACCGTGAACGAGCCGCCGGGCAGGGCCGGGCCGACCGAGCCGACCCGGTCGGGCAGCGCGTCGGCCGGCAGGGTGCTCATCCGGGGGCCCGCCTCGGTGCAGCCCCACATGACGTGGAACCGCCCGCCCGCCTCGGCGATCCTGGCGTGGAAGGCGAGGATCGTCTCGTCGCGCAGCTTGCCGCCGGCCTGGGTGAGGGTGCGCAGCGTCGGGTACTTCGCGGGGCTCCACCGGATCTTGTGCAGCATCTCGTAGTTGTGCGGCACCCCGGCCAGCGACGTCGCGCCGTAGGTCGAGACGGCCTGCCAGAACTCGCGGGCCAGCACGCCGCCGTCGACCACGAGGACGGTCGCCCCGGCGGCGAGGTGGCTGTTGAGCACGGACATGCCGAAGCTGTAGTAGAGCGGCAGGCTGGTCGGGGCGATCTCGTCCGGACCGATGGCCAGCACCCGCGCGATGGCCGCCGCGTTGGACTCCACGGCGGCGCGGGAGAGCCGGACGAACTTCGGGTCCCCCGTCGAGCCGGACGTGGCCAGCAGCACCGCGAGATCCGGGTGCGGCCGGTCGGCGCAGGTCCGCTCGCGGACCCACACCGGGCCGAGCACCCCGTCGTCGACCGCGCGGTAGTCCCCGGGCCGCTCGCCGGGATCCGCGCCCGCGCCGCCCTCGGCGAGGCCCACCACCACGGCCGGGGAGAACCGCCGGACGAAGTCGGCCAGCACCGCCGGGTCCAGCGCCGGGTCGAGCAGCGCCACCGGGCGCTGCGCGCGCAGCGCGCCCGCGTAGCGCAGCACCGCCGGCACCGACGTGCCGCTGCGGGCGAAGACCACCCCGGGCGGGAGCCCGGCGTACGCGGCGGCGTGCCGACCCACCTCGGCGGCGAGGTCAGCGCCGCCGAGGACGACGCCCGTGGCGGCGTCGATCAGCCGGGCGCTCGGGGCGACCAGGTTCATGCGGGCCTTTCCTCCGGCCTGGGCGGGTCGAGTTGGGGCAGCGGGGCTCCGGTCATCCGGGCGAACGCCTCAAGGTGCCGCCGGGCCACCACGTCGAGGGTGAAGTTGGCGTGCACGAGCTCCCGCTGCGCCTTCGCGATCCACTCCCGCTCCTGCGGATCGTCGAGCAGCCGGATCACCACCTCGGCCAGGTCTGGCCCGTCGTTCGGCCGGGCGAGCACGAAGTTCTCCCAGTTGCGCAGCTCGACGGCCGGGAAGTTGGTCTCGGTGATGGTGCCGATGGTCGCCCGACCGGCCGCCATCGCCTCCAGGCTGGCCGTGCCGAAGCCGGTGCCCTGGAGGTCGTGGGTGACGATGTCGGCGGCGGCGAAGAAGGACGGCACGTCCGCCGGTGGCACCACGCCCGTGGTGACGATCGCGTCGGTCACCCCCAGCTCGGCCGCCCGCTTCACGAAGGCGTCGTAGTAGATCCGGCCGACGATCATCACCTTGGTCTGCGGGTGCTTGTCGAGGATCGTCGGCAGCGCCTCGATCAGGGGCAGCCGGTGGCGCAGCGGGATGACGTGCCCGAGCGAGACGATCAGCGGTTGGTCGCCGATGCCGTACTCGGCCCGGACGTCACGCGTCGGGGGCGCCTCGAACCGACTCGGCTCCACCGCGACGGGAATGTACTCGAACTCGTCGGGGGTGGCGAGGTACCGCTGCTCGCAGTACGCGCCGCAGAGCTCGTCCATGATGACGTAGCGCGGGCGGTAGCTGCGCAGGATCGGCTTGACCAGGAACCGGTCCAGGGCCTTGAACAGCGCCGTGTACTTGGGGTCAGGGCTCTCCAGCCGGGTGTGCACCGACAGCAGCACGGGAATCTTGTTCCGCCGGGCGTACCAGCCGGAGAGCCAGGTCAGGTCGAAGAACTGACCGTGCTGGTGGATCACGTCCGGCTGGAAACCGTCCAGCAGCCTGCGCACGCGGCGCAGGTTGGCCGGGCGCGCCAGCGCGAAGGCCATGTCGAAGTCGATCGACAGGCCGAGCTGCGGCATCGGCATCGCGGGCAGCCGGACCACCCGGTATCCGTCGCGCTCCTCCTCGGCGGGCGCGTCCTGGTACGCCGCTGTCAGCACCAGCACCTCGTGACCGGCCGCCACGTACCGGGCGGCCAGTGAGGCGGACAGGTGGGAACTGCCACCCGGCCGGGGCGGGAAGAAGTTGTTGACAACAGCGATCCGCACGGTGGTGGCTCCTGTCAGCTCCGGTGGGGGACGGCGTGACCGGAGGAAGACCTGGACACGTGTGGGTATCGGTCGGGACGGTTCCGGCGCACCGCGCCACGCTACCGCAACCCCGGGCGGGTCACCGTGGACCGACCCGGTGCCCCGGCGTGGCCGAACTGTCCCCGCAACGAGAGTGGCCGACTCCGCCGGCACCGTCGATGACGTGCGAAAGAACGTTGGGCGAACGCCTGTGGGCAGCACGTCTGGCAGCCGTTGGTCGGCCGGTCCCTCCAGTAGGCTGGCCGACCGTAACCAGACCGGTCCAGGCGGTGGCGAGCCGCCGGACCACGCCTGGGCCACAGTCACCGCTGCTGAGTAGGGAGCAACCCGTGCCGCTGTCCGACCGGCTCCGCGCCGTCTTCGTCGAGGCTCTGGAACTGGGCGGGGAGGTGGACGTGGAGAACCTCAGGTACCGCGAGATCGAACAGTGGGACTCGTTGGGCCACATGACCCTCGTGGCAGCGATCGAGGAGGAGTTCGACGTCCAGCTCGACACCGAACAGGTCATCGAGATGAGCAGCTTCAAGGTCGCCCTGGACATGCTGGCCGGGATGGGCGTCCGTGCCTGAGTCTGCGCACGCCCTCGACGGGCGGGTGGCAGTGGTGACGGGCGCCGCCCGAGGAATCGGCCGGGCCACCGCCGAAGCGCTGGTCGCCGCCGGGTCCTCGGTGATCGTCACCAGCCGCGACGGCGACGTGGCACAGCGTGCGGCGAAGGAGATCGGCGCCGTCGAGGGCCTCGCCCTCGACGTCACCGATCCTGGGCAGGTCGGCGCAGTGTTCCGGACGATCGCGTCCGGGCACGGCCGGATCGACGCGCTGGTTGCCAACGCGGGCGTGCTGGAGAACGCGCCGATCGGCATGATCAAACCGGACCTGGTCGCCCGGATGCTGGACACCAACGTGGCCGGCACGATCTCCACCGTGCAGGCCGCCGCCCGGGTGATGCTGCGCAAGAAGGGCGGCTCGATCGTCCTGCTCGCGTCCATCCTGGGCGAACGCGGCAGCGCAGGCCAAACCGCGTACGCGGCGTCGAAGGCGGCGGTGGCCGCGATCGCCAGGTCGGCGGCGAAGGAGCTCGGGCCGCGCGGCATCCGGGTCAACGCCGTCGCGCCCGGGCTCATCGACACCGACCTGATTCGCGACCTGCCGGCTGAGCTGATCGAGCAGCGGGTGGCCGACACCGCACTACGCCGGCTGGGGCGCCCGGAGGACGTCGCCCGGGTCATCCGGTTCCTGCTCAGCGACGATGCCGCGTTCGTCACCGGACAGATCGTCGGCGTCGACGGCGGCCTGGTGCTCTGACCCGGAGTACACGGCCCCCGTCAGCCGGCCGCCGCGCCGTCGATGGCCACGAAGTCGGGCGTGCCGTCGGCGGCGAACTCGACCCGGGCAACCGGACGGGCGGGGACCCCGGCGACCACCGTCCGGGCGGGCACGTCCCGGGTGACCACGGCACCGGCCGCGACCACGGCCGAGTCGCCGATGGTCACGCCCATCATCACCGTGGCGTTCGCCCCGATGAACACCCGGTCGCCGATGGTGACCGGAGCACGGTCGACCGTGGCGTAGGCCCGGCCCGACACGCAACGCCTGGCCGACGAGTGGGTGTAGATCTGCGCCCCGCTGGAGATGTCACAGCCGGCCCCGATGGTCAACCCACCGGAGCCGTCCACGACGGTGAAGGCGCCGATCCAGGTTCCCTCGCCGACGACCGGGTCGCCGACGACCCAGGCGTGCGCGTGCCACCGGTTGGGCGGCAGTTCTGCGGCAGGCACGCGCGTCAGGCCACCTCGACCTTGATCAGGTCGGTCATCCCGTCCTCGACTGCGATGGTCGGCTCCCAGCCCAGCACCTCGCGGGCCCGGGTGATGTCCGCCGCCCGGCGGCTGACCAGCACCTCGCGCGGGTTGAACTGCGGTTCGACGTCCACCCCGACGGCCTTGATGAGGATCTCGGCGAGGGTGGCGACCGAGGTGTCGATGCCGGTGCCGATGTTGACCGGCACGTTACCCTGCTCGGCCTCCAACGCGGCGACCACCGAGCGGGCGATGTCGTGGACGTGGATGAAGTCCATCGACTGCTCGCCCCGGCCGTCGATGACCGGCGGCTGGCCGGTCTTCAGCCGCTTGACGAAGTGGTTGATGACGGAGGTGTAGTACGCCGTCGGCTTCTGGCCGGGGCCGTACACGTTGAAGAAGCGCAGGGCGATCCAGTTGAGGCCCTTGCTGCGCTGGTAGAAGGCGAGCAGGTCCTCGCCGGCCCGCTTCGAGATGCAGTACGGGGTGAGCGGGTCGAGCCGGTCGTCCTCGTGCATCGGCAGTTTCTTCGGATCGCCGTACACCGAGGCGGAGGAGGCGAACACGAGCCGCTTCACGCCGTGGTCGGCGGCGGCGGCGAAGACGTTGTGGTTGCCGACCATGTTGATGTCGATCGACTCGTACGGGTCGGCCTGGCTCTTGTTGATGGAGACCGCCGCGAGGTGGACGACGAGGTCGCAGCCCTTCATGGCCGCGTGCACCGCGCCGCCGTAGCGCACGTCCTGGTCGACGAGCTCCACGTCGCCGCTGGCCGCCAGCCGGGCGACCTGCTCCCGGTCGCCGCGGAACATGTTGTCGAAGATGCGGACCCGGTAGCCCTTGTCCAGCAGGAGCGGCACCACGTGCAGGCCGATGAAGCCCGCACCCCCGGTGATGAAGACGGTCTGCTTCGACATGTCGTGCGATGTCCTTCCTGAAGGAGATCAGCGGCCGGTGGCGGCGCTGACGACGACGTCGACCAGGGTGGCGACGACGGTCTCGACCTGGGCGTCGGTGAGGTTGGCGTGCATCGGGATGGCCAGGTGCCGGGCGAACAGGTCCGCCGAGACCGGGCACGGCGTCGTCTGGCCGTAGAGCGGCTGCGCGTGCGAGGCGTACGTGCCGAAGGTGCACTGCACGCCGTGCCGGCGCAGCCCGAGGGCGACCGCGCCGCGGTCGACCGAGGGGTCGAGGGTCACCACGTACGACTGCCAGGGGTGCTCGCGGTCCGGCGCCTCGTGGGGGGTGGCGATCAGCTCGTGGTCCTTGAGCAGCTCGCCGTAGCGGGCGGCGGTGCGCCGCTTGGCGGCGAGCAGGTCGGGCAGCCGGTCGAGCTGGGCGAGCATGATGGCCGCCGCCACGTCGGAGAGCCGGTAGTTGTAGCCCAGCTCGGTGAAGGCCGGAATCGGCAGGTCGGACAGCTCGGCCCGGGTCAGCGCGCCCTCCACGCCGTATGTGTGCAGCTTGCGGGCGTGCGCGGCGAGGTCGTCGCGGTCGGTGACGTAGGCCCCGCCCTCGCCGGCGGTGATGCCCTTGCGGCCGTGGAAGCTGAAGGTGGCGACGTCGGCCAGGCTGCCGGCGGGGCGGCCCTTGTAGGTGGCGCCCGCCGCGCACGCGGCGTCCTCGACCAGGAACAGCCCGTGCCGGTCGGCGACGGCCCGCAGCTCGTCGTAGTCGGCGGGCTGGCCGAAGGCGTCGACAGCGATGACGCCGACGGTGCGGGGGGTGATGGCGGCCTCGACGGCGGCCGGGTCCACCGTCCAGATGTCGGGCCGCACGTCGGCGAAGACGGGCTTCGCGCCCGTCCACATCACCGCGTGGCCGGTGGCCGGGAAGGTGTAGTCGGCGACGACGACCTCGTCGCCGGGCTGGACCCCGAGGGTGAGCAGCGCCAGGTGCAGGGCGGAGCCGCAGTTGGCGGTGGTCAGCGCGTGCCGGGTGCCCGTCGCGGCGGCGAAGCGCTCCTCGAAACGGCGGCAGGTGGGCCCGGCGCCGGCCAGCCAGCCGGAGGCGAAGACCTCGGCGATCGCCGCGAGCTCCGCCTCACCGACGGTGGGCTGGCCGAGCGCGATGACGTCGTCTGACATGAGGCTCCCTAGAAGACGGACCCGGTGAGTGTAGGCACCCCCGGCCGGCAGCGACGAATCGGGCACGCCGGGCGCTGGTTACCATCGGTGGTCGCCCGGCGGAGGTGACGACCGGGCAGGGGAGAGCGAGATGACGAGGTTCGTGGTCGTCGGCGGCGGCATCGTCGGCCTGGCGGTCGCCCACCGGCTGGTGACCGACCGGCCGGGCGACTCCGTCACCGTGCTGGAGAAGGAGGCCGGCTGGGCGGCGCACCAGACCGGCCACAACTCCGGCGTGATCCACGCCGGGGTCTACTACCGGCCGGGCAGCCTCAAGGCCACCCTGTGCCGGGCCGGCAGCGCGTCGATGGTCGAGTTCTGCGCGGCGCACGGGCTGGCGTACGAGGTCTGCGGCAAGCTGATCGTCGCCACCGACGAAGCGGAGCTGCCCCGGCTGCGGGCGTTGCACGAGCGGGCCGAGGCCAACGGCCTGCCGGTGCGGCTGGTCGGTGCGGCCGAGGCCGCCGAGCACGAGCCGCACGTGGCGGCCGTCGCCGCGCTGCACGTGGCCTCGACGGGCATCGTCGACTACGGCGCGGTCTGCCGGAAGCTGGCGGAGCTGCTCGCCGCCGCCGGGGCGGACCTGCGCACCCGCGCCGAGGTGACGGGGGTGGCCGACCGGCCGGCGGGGGTGGTGGTCACCACCACGGCCGGCGAGGTGGTCGCGGACGTGCTGATCAACTGCGCGGGCCTGCACGCCGACCGGATCGCCCGGCTGGCCGGGGTGCCGACGCCGGTGCGGATCGTGCCGTTCCGGGGCGAGTACTACGAGCTGACCCCACAGCGGCGGGACCTGGTGCGGGGGCTGATCTATCCGGTGCCGGACCCGCAGTTCCCGTTCCTCGGGGTGCACCTGACGAAGATGATCGACGGCAGCGTGCACGCCGGCCCGAACGCGGTGCTGGCCACCGCGCGGGAGGGCTACTCGTGGGGGCGGTTCAGCCCGCGCGACGTGTGGGACGAGCTGACCTACCGGGGGCTGTGGGCGCTGGGCCGGCGGCACTTCCGGTACGGGCTGACCGAGGTGGCCCGGTCGCTGTCGAAGGCGCGGTTCGCGGCGAGCCTGGCACGGCTGGTGCCGGAGCTGACGCCGGCCGACATCGTCCGGGCCGGCGCGGGGGTGCGGGCGCAGGCGATCCTGCCCGACGGCGGCCTGGTCGACGACTTCCTGATCGTGGCGGCGGACCGGCAGGTGCACGTGCTCAACGCGCCCTCCCCCGCCGCGACGAGCTCGCTGGAGATCGCCCGGCACATCGTGTCCCGGCTGCCGGTGGACACCGCCCGCTGAGGCGCTCGGGCGGGGCCGCGGGCGCGGGCGGGACGACGGGTCGGCGGGCGGGCGCTCAGGCGGGGGCGGCGTCGCGCTGCCGGGGCACGACGCCGGCCGCGCCGAGGCCGGTGGCCACGGCCTCCACCAGCGCGTCGAGGTACGCCTCGGTCGGCATCGTGCGGGTGATCGCCAGCCGCCAGTACAGCGGCCCGACGATCAGGTCCACGGCGGCACCGGGCTCGGTGTCGGCGGGCAGCTCGCCCCGGGCGACGGCGCGGGCGACGAGCGACCCGCCGACCTCCTGCTGCTGGGCCCGCAGCACCGCCTGGAGGGTCCCGTCGATCTCGGGGTTGCGGGCCGCCTCGGCCAGCAGGTCGGGCACGATCTGCGCGGCCAGGGGGTGACTCAGGGCATGCGCGAGCACCCGCAGCAGCAGGCCGAGGTCGCCGCGCAGGCTGCCGGTGTCCAGCGCCGGCAGCCTGCTGCCGGCGGCGGCGCCGACGACCTCGACGACCAGCTCCAGCTTGGAGCTCCACCGCCGGTAGATCGCGGTCTTGCTGACCCCGGCCCGGCGGGCGACGGCCTCGATGGAGAGCCGGCCGTAGCCGACGGCGGCCAGCTCCTGCATGAGCGCGCGCCGGATGGCCGTGGTGATCTCACCCCGCAGCACCGCCGCGCCGGCCGGCGCGCGCCTCTTCTCGGTGGTCACGGCAGACTCTTCTCGGGCGTCACGGCAGACCCTCCTCGGCTGTCACGTGGGACAATGTACCGCAACGACGGTACGGTTGCGTCCCGACGTTGTTATGGACTACCTTCCACGCAGCGACGAGGCGGCGCTCCACGCACCGGCCACCGGCGAACCCGTCGTCGCGCCCATCCCGTTGGTACAACAGACGCACCCCGCTGGCACGACAAGATCGGAGCGCCCATCCCATGGCCAACACCGCGCTGGCCGACCCCGACGCCGGCCTGTCCCAGGCGCAACTGGCCGCCCGGTACGGGCTGCGGGTCGCCGGCGAGCGGCCGTCCCTGGCGGAGTACACCCGCCGCCTGTGGGCGTACCGGCACTTCATCGCCGCGTACTCGAGCGCCAAGCTGGTCGCCTCGTTCAGCAACGCCCGGCTCGGGCAGCTCTGGCAGGTGCTCACCCCGCTGACGAACGCGGCGGTCTACTACCTGATCTTCGGCCTGGTGCTGAAGCAGAACAGCATCCCGAACTTCATCGCGTACCTGACCGCCGGGCTGTTCATCTTCAACTTCACCCAGACCGCGGTGCAGAACGGCACCCAGTCGATCACCGGCAACCTGGGGCTGATCCGGGCGCTGCACTTCCCCCGGGCCTGCCTGCCGCTGGCCGTCATGCTCACCCAGTTCCAGCAGCTGATGGCCTCGCTGGTGGTGCTGATGGGCATCGTGCTGGTCACCGGCGAGCCGCTCACCGTCGAGTGGCTGCTGCTCGTCCCGGTGGTGCTGCTCCAGGCGCTGTTCAACGCCGGGCTCACCATGGCCGTGGCCCGGATGGGCTCGAAGGTCGCCGACCTCAAGCAGGTGATGCCGTTCCTGGTGCGCACCTGGATGTACGGCTCCGGCGTGCTCTACAACGTCGCGCTGTTCGAGGAGAACCTCCCGGGCTGGGCGACCCGGATCGTCGAGGCGAACCCGATGCTGGTCTACATCGAGCTGGCCCGGCACGCGCTGCTGGAGGGCGCGCCGCTGCTCAACTCCTCCATGGTCCAGGCGTGGTCGTACGCGGTGGGCTGGGCGGTCGTGATGGGCGTGGGTGGTTTCATCTACTTCTGGCGGGGCGAACAGGAGTACGGCCGTGGCTGAGCACATCGAGGCGTCCAACGACGTCACCGTGACGCTGCCCAGGATCGTCGAGCGCATCCCGACCGTGGTGGTCGACGACGCGCACGTGATCTACCGGGTGCACAAGGGCGCGGCCGGCGGCACCAGCCCGGTGGCCGCCCTGAAGCGGATCGTGTCCCGCACGTCCGCGCCGAACATCCGGGAGGTGCACGCGGTCAAGGGGGTCAGCTTCACCGCGTACCGGGGCGAGGCGATCGGGCTGATCGGCAGCAACGGCTCCGGCAAGTCCACCCTGCTGCGGGCCATCGCCGGGCTGCTGCCGGTCAACCGGGGCGCGGTCTACACCCAGGGGCAGCCGTCGCTGCTGGGCGTCAACGCCGCCCTGCTCAACGACCTGCCGGGCGAGCGCAACGTCACCCTGGGCTGCCTCGCCATGGGCATGCAGCCGGCCGACGTGGCCCGGCTCGCCCCGGAGATCATCGAGTTCTCCGGGATCAACGAGCGCGGCGACTTCGCCTCGCTGCCCATGCGGACGTACTCCTCCGGCATGGCCGCCCGGCTGCGGTTCTCCATCGCGGCGGCGAAGAAGCACGACGTGCTGCTGATCGACGAGGCCCTGGCCACCGGCGACAAGGGCTTCCGCAAGCGCAGCGAGCAGCGGGTGCGGGAGCTGCGGGAGGACGCGGGCACGGTGTTCCTGGTCAGCCACCAGCTCTCCTCCGTGCGGGACACCTGCGAACGGACGATCTGGCTGGAATCGGGCGTGCTGCGGATGGACGGCCCGACCGACGAGGTGCTGCGCGCGTACGAGGACTTCTCCAACAAGAAGTAAGGTTGCGGCTTCCGTACGGTGTCGTGCGGGTGTCTTCCCCACCGCGTCGTCCCTGGGGGGCGGCGCGGTGGTTGCGTTATGGTTCACCCGGCCGCCGTGCGGCCGTCACCCCCTGTTCGCAAACCGTGAGAGTGAGGATCGGCAATGACGCAGGACCACACCACTGGCCCGGACGCCACACCGGAGACCCCGGCGCCGTGGCGGCCCTCGCGGACGGTGGCGGTGGTGCTGGCGGGCGGGACCGGGACCCGGCTCGGCCTCGGCATCCCCAAGCAGCTGCTGAAGATCGCCGGCAAGCCGATCATCGAGCACACCCTGGCGGTCTTCGAGGCGGCTCCCGAGATCGACGAGATCATCGTGCTGATGGCCGACGGGCACGTCCCCGACGCCCAGCGGATCGTCGACAAGGCCGGCTTCCGCAAGGTCAGCAAGGTCATCGCCGGCGGCGACACGCGCAACGCCACCACCCGCATCGCGCTCGACGCGGTCGGCGAGGGCGACGTCAACATCCTCTTCCACGACGCGGTGCGCCCGCTGCTCAGCGGCCGGATCGTCCGGGAGTGCGTCAACGCGCTCTGGACCTACTCGGCGGTCGACGTGGCGATCCCGTCGGCCGACACGATCATCCAGGTCGACGACGACGACTGCATCACCGACATCCCGGTGCGCTCCACGCTGCGCCGGGGGCAGACCCCGCAGGCGTTCCGGTCCGGCACGATCCGCGAGGCGTACCGGATCGCCGCCGGCGACCCCGACTTCGCCGCCACCGACGACTGCGGCGTCGTGCTGCGCTACCTGCCGGGCACCCCGATCAAGGTGATCGACGGCTCGGACGAGAACATCAAGGTCACCCACCCGGTCGACGTGCACCTGGCGGACAAGCTGTTCCAGCTCGCCGCCGCGCAGGCCCCCCGGCTGACCGCCCGGGACTACACCGAGGAGCTGGCCGGCCGCACGATCGTCGTGTTCGGGGGCAGCTACGGCATCGGCCACGAGCTGACCGAGCTGGCCCGCCGCCACGGCGCGCAGGTCTTCCCGTTCAGCCGCTCCACCACCGGCACCCACGTGGAGCGCGCCGAGGACGTCGAGGTCGCGCTGAAGACCGCCTTCGAGGCCACCGGCCGGATCGACCACGTGGTCGTCACCGCCGGCATCCTGGAGAAGGGCGAGCTGGCCGAGATGGACCAGGAGACCATGGACCGGGTCCTGCACGTCAACTTCGTCGGCCCGGTCACCATCGCCCGGCAGTCGCTGCCGTACCTCCAGCAGACCAAGGGTCAGCTCCTGCTCTACACCTCCAGCTCGTACACCCGGGGCCGGGCCCGCTACGCGCTCTACTCGGCCACCAAAGCCGCCCTGGTCAACCTCACCCAGGCGCTGTCCGACGAGTGGGCCGAGTTCGGCGTACGGGTCAACTGCATCAACCCGGAGCGCACCGCAACGCCGATGCGCACCAAGGCGTTCGGCGAGGAGCCGGAGCACACGCTGCTGGCCGCCGAGACCGTCGCCCAGTCGTCGCTGGACGTGCTGATCTCCGAGCTGACCGGGCAGGTCATCGACGTACGCCGGGCGCCGGGCGAGCTGCCCGCCGCGGGCGTGCCCGCCCAGGCCAGCCGGGCGTCCGCCCCGGCCACGGCCGGCTGACGGGTCGACGGCCACCGCGACGGGCGAAGGAAGCGAAGCGACATGCGTGGTGACCTGGTCAGGAAGCTGGCCGCCCGGGTGGCGGCCACCGGCCTGGCGGTGCTGGCGTTCCTCGTCCTCGCCCTGACCGGGGCGACAAGCTGGGGCCTGGCGCTCGCGGTGGCGGCCCTCGCCGCCGCCGGTTGGGAGCGCCGGGTCCGCCCGGCCGCGGACAGCACCGCCGAGGCGGTGCTGCTCGCCGCCGCCGTCCTCGTCGGATACGCGCGGCGGCTCGACGCCGGCTTCGACCCGGCGCTGGTGGCGACGGCCCTGGTGCTGCTGGGGCTGGCGCTGCTGGTGGGGCCGCTGCGGCAGGCCGGCGACCTGGAGATCCGGGCGGCGAACCTGCCGGTGCGGTCGTGGACCCCGCTGGTCGCGGCCTGGCTGGGCGACGCCCTGCTGGCGCTGCTCGCCGTGGTGGCGCTGGCCGCCGCCCTGGCGCTGCCCGCCTGGGTGGCCCTGCTGGTGGCCCTCGCCGTCGGCGCGGGGGCCGGGGCGGTCGCGGCGGATCTGGCGAAGCGGCGATTCCGGCCCGGGGCGGGCGGCTCGGCGGTGGCCCGGGCGCTGCGTGCGCACCGGCCGGAGTTCCTGCTGCACTTCTCCGCCCCGCCCGGGTCGGAATACCAGGTCACCATGTGGCTGCCGTACCTGGAGCGGATCGGCCGGCCGTTCTTCGTGATGGTGCGGGAGCCGGAGTTCCTCGCCCCCATCGCGGCGGCCACCAGCGCCCCGGTGGTCTACTGCCCGACGCTGAAGGCGATGGACGAGGCGCTGGTGCCGGGCCTGAAGGTGGCGTTCTACGTCAACCACGGGGCGAAGAACAGCCACTGCATCCGGTTCTCGCAGCTCACCCACGTGCAGATCCACCACGGCGACAGCGACAAGGCCCCGAGCGCCAACCCGGTCACGGCGCTGTTCGACCGCAACTTCGTCGCCGGGCGGGCCGCGATCGACCGGTACGCCCGCGCCGGGGTGGACATCCCGGCGGAGAAGTTCGTCGTGGTCGGCCGCCCCCAGGTCGAGTCGATCGAGGTACGCCGCGCGCCGGCCACCGGCCTGGCGAACCCGACGGTGCTCTACACCCCGACCTGGACGGGGCACCACGCCGACGCCAACTACTGCTCGCTGCCGGTGGGCGAGACGATCGTGCGGGGGCTGCTGGCCCGGGGCGCGACGGTGATCCTGCGCGCCCACCCGTACACGGGGCAGAACCCGGCGTCGGCGCGGCAGCTCGCCCGGCTCACGGAGCTGCTGGCGGCGGACCGGGCCCGCACCGGGCGGCAGCACGTCTTCGGCGCGGCGGCCAGCCGCGAGCTGTCCCTTGTCGACTGCGTCAACCGCTCCGACGCCCTCGTCTCGGACGTCTCCGGGGTCATCTCCGACTACCTCTACTCCGGCAAGCCGTACGCGGTGACCGACATGGCCGGCGACGGCGACCGGTTCGTCGAGCGGTTCCCGCTGGCCGGCTCGGGCTACGTGCTGCGGCGCGACGCGGGCAACCTCGACGAGGTGCTCGGCCTGCTGCTGGACACCGACCCGAAGGCGGCGGCCCGCTGGGGCACCCGGGCACACTACCTGGGCGACTTCCCGGCCGAGTCGTACGCCGAGGCGTTCCTGGCGGCGGCCCGCCGGGAGCTGGACCCGGGCTGGAACCCGCCGGCCCCGCGCGCCGCCGACACCGTGGCGCAGGGCGACTCGCCGCTCTCCCCCACCGCCACCGCCTGACAGTCTCTGGCGCTCGGAGGACTACGGGCTCAGCCGCGCCTTGAGGGCCGTGAACTCCGCTTCGCTGATCGCGCCCGCGTCGCGCAGGCCGACGAGTCGGGCCAACGCCTGCGTCCGCTCTTCGGTCGCGCGGCCCGGCGTCGCCCCCTGCGGGGTCACGAAGGCGGCACGTCCCTCCGAAGAGGCGTCCCGCGACTGCGACCGCTGGTAGGTGTCCCATTTCAGCTGCGCGGTGCGGCGCTGCATGGCCTCGACGTCGAACCGGGGATCGCCCGCGAGGTCGAAGATGACCTTGAGCGTGTGAGGGTCGTACTTCACCGAGACCACGTCCGCCTCGCCCGGCTTGCGCTCGACGATGTAGAACCGCTCGCGCAGCTCCGCCCGGAACGCCTCCCGGTCGCCCGGCCGAACCTCCAAGACGAAGTCGTACTTCTGCCAGCTCCCGTTGCCGCCGAGGGCCGATGCCTCCCGGACCGACAGCACCAGCGCCTGGGCAGCGAGGCCTCGCTTGCGGATCCGGCGCTGGTCGAACACCTCAGGACCTCATGTCACTCGAAACCGCGTCGGGTCACCGTCGCGCTGGTCGGGGGCTGCCCCGGGCCGCTGCGTCGCCGTGACCGGACCATGGAAGGGTCAACCTACGCCCTGCCCCGGCACCGGCACCAGGGGCGCTTCGGTCACGGCCGGACGGGACTGCCGCGCCCCGGTAGCACGGCCGTTACGCCTGGGTACCGTCGTCGCGCGCCGCCATGGCCAGGGCGACGAACTCCCGGAACTCGGCGAACTGTGCGGCGGTCATCTTCCACCGACATCCGCCGACGATGCCGTCGTCACCGGACGCCCGCCCCAGGCGGACCTTGAAGCCGTCGCCATGCGGCTGTCCGCTGACCCGGAGGAACGCCACGTGGTATCGCAAGCTCTCTTCCGTGTCCCGGTGGAAGATCTCCAGCACACGGCCGTCCAGCACCATGATCTGGTTGTCGAAGGCAAACTCGGTCGCCATGCTCCCCCTCAGCGCGATTCGTCAGCCTACTGCCACGTCAAGCGCCCCTCGTGAGGACGTCCCGTCACTTCGGCCTCGGCGTTGAAACGACGGCGCCGGCCCCGGCTCTCTTCGGAAAGAGAGCCGGGGCCGGCAGGGGGAGGGTGCTGTCAGGCCGAGTAGCCCCGCGTCGCCGCCCAGTGGGCCAGCGCGGTGGTGCTGATCCAGTACGCCGGGACGGCCGGGTCCGCCGAGTCGGCGATCCGCACGGTGCGCCCGGAGTCGCGGTAGCCGACGACGGCGATGTAGTGGCCGCCGGGGAACGAGTGCCAGCCGCCGTCGACGTCGGTGGCGTCGCCGGCGATGTTGACCACGACGCCGCGCCCGGCGCCGACCGCCTGCACCACGTC
Organism: Micromonospora carbonacea; assembly: GCF_014205165.1. NCBI lineage: Bacteria > Bacillati > Actinomycetota > Actinomycetes > Micromonosporales > Micromonosporaceae > Micromonospora > Micromonospora carbonacea. The sequence goes on from NZ_JACHMZ010000001.1 coordinate 4,467,550, forward strand.
GGCCCGCAGCCGCTCCGTCTCGGCCGGGGTGGCGGCGCCGCCGGGGATCAGCCGGGTCCGGTACGGCTCGCCCTTGACCATCTCGTTGAGCACCCGCGTGGTGTCGTAGGCGGAGTTGGTGCCCATCTCGGTGGTGCCGAGGCGGACGGCCAGGGCGTCCTGGGTGCCGTCGACCCCGGTGGCGGAGAGCGCGTTGCGCACCGCCGCCGGGCCGCAGTAGTAGTAGGTGGTCTGGGCCTCGTAGTCGTAGTCGAGGAGCTTGGTCGACGGCGGCTTCGGGGCCGCCGGCTTCGCCGTCGTCTTCTTCGGCGTCGACCTGGCGGTCAGGTCGGGGTTCGGGGTGGTCGGGGTGGCGCTCGGCGACGGCGAGGCGCTGCCCGGGGCGGCGGTCGCGGGCGGCGCGGCGACCCGGGCCTGGGCGCGGCTGGCCGCGCCGTCGAGGCGGGGCGCGACCTCGGCCACGGCGGCGTTGGTGGTCCGCTGCGGGGCGGGGTCGTCGTCGACGGCGGCGAGCAGCGCGCCGGTGCCGGAGGCCAGCAGCAGCGCCGCGGCGGAGCCGGCGACGACCTGGTAGGGGCGTTCCGTGGCGAGTCGCCGCAGGTGCCGCTTGAGCTGATCGTTCACGTGTTCCTCCACGGGGCGGGGCGGAAGCGGGGGCACCCGGGCGCGCGTCGGCGCACGGCGGCGCGGACGTGTCCGCGGCCGGTGGGGTCCGCTTTCTGGGGGGGACGCCCGCTCAGGCGGGCGTACGCAGGGGTGCGACGGTCAGTGCGCCGGCTCGACGGCGACGGACGCGGGCACCGGGCTCCGTGGTGGAGGAACAACCCGGGGGGTGGGGTCAAACTGCACGAGGATGGAACTCCTTCCGACACCGCCTACCGGGTTAGCTGACGGATTCGGGCGGGAAGATCGCCCTACCGCAGGCCGTGGCCCGCGGATTCACCCCGGACGTGCAATGGGTCCCCGGTTCGTGATGATCACGATTGAGCGGGTCGGCGCGGCGTCGCCTCTTGCGATCGGGTACCGCACCGGACGGGCCGACACTACTGGCCGACGGAAGCCCTGCCAACCCCCCACCACCTGCTTAAACGTGCCACTGCCGGCGCATTTACGGGCCATTCGGAGACTGACGCGACTCAATGGGACTGCCGACCCATCCGACGTCAGCCGCCCCGCAACGGGACAACGAGCCGCGAACCTTCCACGAATTGCGCCCCCGATCGACCAGAACGCCCCCGCCGCCCGATCCCACCCCACCGTGACCCGCCTCACCCCGACCACCACCCACCCCTGCCCCTCCCCTGCCGGTGATCAAGAGAGAAGCGTCAGGATCGATCTCCACGGTGAGGCGAACCTCCTGATCACCGTGCCGGGGCCGGGGCGGAGGGCCGGGGGTGGGGCCAGCCGAGGGCTTTCCGGGCCCTGCGGGAGGCCGTCGCGGTGGTCGCCGGCGGGTGGGCGGGTCGGACGCGCTCGGCGGCGGCGTACGCCTCGGCGGCGAGCGCCCGGGCGGCCGCGGCGGCCAGTTCGGCGTCGTCCCACGCGGCCCGCTCCCGCGCGGCGGCGGCCCGGTAGCGGGCCAGCCTGCCGTCCCGGACGGCCCGGGCCAGGACGACCTCCTGCTCCACCGGGTGCCGCCTGGGGTCCCAGCCGCCCCGGCGGGCGAAGACGTCGCAGAGCTGCCCGATGGACAGCTCGCCCCGCAGGTGGGCCGCCGTGGCGGCGTGGTGCAGCCAGCGTTCCCGGGCCGCGTACTCGGTGGGGGTGCGCGGGGTGTGCGGCGTCGGCAGCGCCCCCGCGTCGCGGAAGCGCCGGGCGGCGGTCTCCGCCTCGTCGTACGCCTGCCAGGCCCGCTCGGCGGCGTCCTGGGCGGCCGTCCAGGCGGCCCGGCGACGGCGGGCGTTCTGCGCGGCCCCGGCGGCGGCCACCGCCACCTCGTCGGCGTACCGGCGCAGGTCGGCGACCGCCGGGGCCGGCGGGGCGGCGGGCCCGGCGGGGGCCTCGACGGCGGGCGGGTGGTCCCGCTCCGGCCGGGCGACCAGCACCGCGAGCACGGTGAGCGCCAGCACGAGCAGCACGGACCAGATGGCGGCGGCCAGCGGCACCTCGGTCAGGAACTGGTAGAGCACGATGTCCATGGTCGGCACCTCACGACGGTGGAGGCGGAACGGGATCCACGCCGCCGGACGAGGCGCGGGCGGCGGGGGGTGGGGCGGCCGGCCCGGCAGGCGGGTGGCGCGGTTCGTCGGCGACGGTGGCGGGCGCGGCCCGCCGCGTTGCTCAGGCGGCCGGCGGCGCGCGGGGGCCGGCGGCGGCGGGGACGAACCCGGTCGGCACCCGCTGCGGGGCCGACGCGGTGCCCGGCGGGGGACCGGCCTCGGCGGGCGACGGCCACGGGCCGGTGGTGGTGGTGGTGGTGGTGGCGATGGTCGCGGCCCCTGCGGATCCGGGTGCCTCCACGACGGCGGCGGAAGCGGCAGAATCGGCGGCGGCCGCGGCGGCCGGGCCGGGGTCGACGCCGCCGGGAACCACCGCGCCCGCCGGCAGCGCCGCGGCGCCGAGCGAGAACGCGACCACGACGGCGAGCGTCGCCAGCATCCGCGCCGTCCAGCGCACGACCCACCACAGGGGACAGGTCAGCGCGACGGGAAGCACCCGTCCACGCTACCGCCACCGGTCGCGCGACGCGCCGCCGGCGGGCGGGTCACCTGCTCGGCGCGGCGCGGCGCACCACCGGCGGGTGGGCGGCGGCCGGAGGGCGGGGGCGGCGCGGGGGCCCGAGCCGGCGGGTCAGCGGCATCTCGACCCAGCGGTGCAGCAGCGCGGCCAGGCCGAGGTTGACCAGCAGGAAGCCGACCGCCGCCAGCGGGCCCCACCAGCCCGGCAGGCCCGTGCCGAGCCGGTCGGCCAGCCGCAGGACGGTGATCATGACGAAGACGTGCACCAGGTAGAAGGCGAAGGAGACCTCGCCGAGCCAGACCATCGGCCGGGACCGCCACGGCGTCCGCGCGCCGCGCACGTCCGCGTCGGCGGCGGCCACGATGACCAGCAGGTACGCCGCCGCGAGCAGCGCCGCCCACAGCTCGGCGCGGATCCACTGGGCGGCGACCACCCAGGTGACGACGAAGATGGCGCTGGCGGCGGTGAGCCCGGGCCCACGCCAGCGCCCCCGGCGCAGCAGCTCGGCGGCGGCCACCCCCATCCAGAACTCCAGCGACCGCACGACCGGGAAGATCTGGGTGAACCACCAGGTGCTCTCCTGCGGCACCAGGCGCTGCCCCGGCCAGAGCGCCACGATCAGCAGCGGCACGGCCACCACCACCGCCCACAGCGCCCCGACGGGCGCCCGGCGCACCAGGGGCAGCGCGAACGGCAGGCAGACGTAGAAGAACAGCTCGCAGGAGAGCGACCAGCTCACCGAGTTGACGCTGTAGAAGTAGCCGGGCGTCGGGTCCCACGCCTGGACCAGGAACAGGTTCTCCAGTGCGGCGCGGACGTTGACCGGGTCGGCGAAGACCCACACCCCGGTCGCCAGCACCACCGCCCACATCAGCAGGTGGTTCGGGTAGATCTTGGCGAGCCGGCGGCGCAGGAAGTCGCGGCGGCGGTCCCCGTCGCGGGCCGACCAGACCAGCACGAAGCCGCTGAGGATGAAGAAGAACTCGACGCCGGACAGGCCCAGCGTGAACAGCCAGTCGACGACGGCCTTGGCCTCGGGCTGGCCGACGATCCGCATGGTGCCGACGTGGTAGCCGAAGACGAGCAGGGCAGCCACCCAGCGCAGCCCGGTCAGCGAGGGCAGCCGGCTGGCCGGGCGGGCCGGCGCGTCGGCGCGTACGACGGTCGGGGCGCCGGGGAGGCCGACGGCCCGACCCTCGGCGGGGGTCACCAGCACCGCTCTCCTCCTCGCGGACGCCCGGGCCGAGGCCGCCGCCCGGGTGACGGCGGGCCGCGCGGTGCCGCCCCGCCGGCACCCTACCCGGTGCGGCCGGGCGCGCCGCCCGCCGTCGGGCGTCCCGTGACGCGCCTGGCGGCGGCCCGGGCGCGATGGCCTAATATCGCGGTCTCGGCCACGACGAGGGGACAACACGGATGCACCAGCGGATCCTGCTGCGGGCCAAGAAGGGGCCGTTCGACGTCTACTCCCCGGAGGAGACGTTCGAGCGCAACTGGATCGGCGAGAACGCCGGCAACCTCGTGTTCAGCCACGCGGCGCACAAGCTGTTGCGGACGTCGACGGCGGAGGTCACCTCGTCGGAGTTCCGGGTCAACCCGCGCGAGGCCGACGAGATCAACGAGCGGTTCGACGTGTTCGTGGTGCCGCTGGCCAACGCGTTCCGGCGCAGCTACGCACACCGCCTGGTCGCCATGACCCAGCTGATCGAGCGGCTGAAGATCCCGGTGGTGGTGTTCGGGGTCGGCGCGCAGACCAACGTCGACGCCGACCGGGAGTACCTGCGGCCGATCGACGACGCGGTGAAGGGGTTCGTCTCGGCGGTGCTGGACCGGTCGCACAGCATCGGGGTGCGGGGCGAGATCACCGAGGGATACCTGCGGACCCTCGGCTTCTCCGCCGTCGACGTGATCGGCTGCCCGTCGATGTTCCTGCACGGCGACAGCCTGCGGGTCGACAAGCGCAAGACCACGCTCACCGTCGAGGACCGGGTGGCGCTGACCGTCTCCCCGTACGTCAAGTCGATGGCGAAGGTCATCGCCTCGCACCACCGGCGGTACCCGAACCTGCGCTACCTGCCGCAGGACCTGAAGACGCTCGGCACCCTGCTCTTCGGCGACGCGCCGGAGGACCGGGGCAAGAAGGCGGCCATCCCGATCCACACCTCCCACCCGCTGTTCACCGAGGACAAGGTGCGGATGTTCGTCGACCCGTGGACGTGGATGGACTACCTGTCGCGGTTCGACTTCAACTTCGGCACCCGCATCCACGGCACCATCACGGCGCTGGTGGCGGGCACGCCGGGCTATCTCTTCGCGCACGACTCGCGGACGCTTGAGCTGGCCCGGTACTTCGACATCCCGCACCGGCTGATGAAGGACGTCCCGCCGGACGTGGACGCCATAGAGCTCTACGACGAGGCCGACTACAGCGCGCTCAACAACGGGCACAAGGCCCGGTACGCGACGATGACGGCGTTCCTGGCCAAGCACGACCTCGGGGTCTCCTTCGCCGACGGCGACAGCGCCGCCCGGTTCGACCGGCAGGTCGCCGAGACGACCTTCCCCCCGGCGGTACGCGCGCAGTCGGCCACCGACCCGGCGGAGCTGATCGCCCGCATCCAGTGGCTGCACGACCGCAACCAGGAGCTGAAGGAGACCGTCGCGGGGTTCGAGTCGCACCGGCTGCGGGCCCGGGTGCGGGCGGCCGGCGGCCGGATGAAGCGGATGCTCAAGCGTTAACCCTCCGTAGGGGGTCTGTTCAGCGAGCCCACCCCCGGCGGATACGTCAGGTTCCGGGGCCGTCCATCCGGGCGGTCGAGGGTGTCGGGCGTGGTCAATGAGCCGACGCGGAGCCCACTGCTGAGCATCGTCGTCCCGGTGCACGGGGTCGAGGCGTACCTGTACCAGTGCCTGGAGTCGATCCTCGGCGGCCTGTCCGCCGCCGAGGCCGCCGAGGTCGAGCTGGTCGCCGTCGACGACGCCTCCCCGGACCGGTGCGGGGAGATGCTGCGCTCGTACGCGGCGGGGCGGCCCCAGGTGCGGGTGGTGTCCCTGACCCGCAACGTGGGGCTGGGGCTGGCCCGCAACGCGGGGCTGGCGGAGGCGACCGGCCGGTACGTGTGGTTCGTCGACAGCGACGACTGGCTGCCCCCGGGCGCCCTGCCGACGGTGCTGGCGCGGCTGCGCCGCGACGAGCCGGACGTGCTGCTGGTGGACCACCTGCGGGTGCACGAGGGCGGCCGGCTGGAGGTCGACGCGAGCAGCCACCTGCTGCGCGGGGTCGACGGGTGCGTCCGGCTGGCCGACCGGCCCGAACTGCTGCGGGTGCAGCACACCGCGTGGAACAAGGTGGTCCGCCGGGCGTTCCTCGACGAGTTGGAGCTGCGCTTCCACCCCGGCTGGTACGAGGACATCCCGTTCAGCCACCCGCTGCTCATCGCCGCGGACCGGATCGGGGTGCTGGACCACGTCTGCTACCACTACCGGCAGGGCCGGCTGGGGGCGATCACCTCGACCCGCAGCGGCCGGCACTTCGACGCGTTCGTGCAGTACGAGCGCCTCCAGCAGTGGGTGGCGCGGCACGTCACCGAGGAGTGGATCCGCACCGACCTGTTCGGTCTGATGATCAACCACTACCTGGTGGTGGTGGGCAACGACGGCCGGGTGCACCCGAGGCTGCGGCGGGGGTTCTTCCGCCGGGTCGCCGAGCACTACCGCCGCTACCTGCCCTCGGGCGGGTACGCCCGGCCGGGCGGGGTGGCCGGGCTGAAGCACCGCCTCGTCGCCCGGGACAGCTACCTCGCGTACAAGACGTTGCGGCGGGCGCACCGGCTGGCCGGCTCGCTGCGGCCGACGTCGCCCGCCGGGACGGCGGCCCCCGACGCGGCGTCCGGCGGGAGCGGGCCGCTGGCCGCCGACGCCGTCGCGCCGTCCGAGGCGGACCGGGGCAGCGCCCTGGCGGGCCGGGGATGACCGGGCCGGGACCGGGCGGCACCGCCACCACCGCCACCAGCGCCTCCAGCGCCGGCACCGCCGCCGACAGCGCCGGAAGCGCCACCACCAGGGCGGGCGGCGGGCTGCGGCCCGCCCGCGAGGCCGACCTGGCGACGATCCTGCGGTGGCGCAACCACCCGCAGGTCCGCGAGGTCAGCCTCACCCGGCACGAGATCGGCCCGGCCGAGCACGCCGCCTGGTGGGCGGGCGTACGCGTCGACCCGGACCGGCGGGTGCTGGTGCACGAGCACCTCGGGCAGCCCTGCGGCGTGGTGACCTTCTCCGGCGTGACCAGCCCCGACCGGGCGCTGACCTGGGGCTTCTATCTCGACGTCGAGGGGCTGGACGCCCGGCGGGCGCTCCTGCCGGCCTGGCTGTCGCTGGAGGAGGCGGCGATCGCGTACGCGTTCGGCACCCTCGGCGCGCGCACCCTCGGCGGGGAGACGCTGGCCACCAACCGGCCGGTGCTGGCGCTGCACCGGCGCTTCGGGTTCACGATCGTCCGGCGCTACGAGCGGGACGTCGACGGCACGCCGCACCAGGTGGTGTGGACGCAACTGAGCAGGGGAACATGACGACAGTCAAGATCGGCCCGCACGCGGTGGGCACCGGCGAGCGGCCCTTCGTGGTGGCCGAGATGTCCGGCAACCACAACGGCAGCCTCGACCGGGCGCTGGCCATCGTGGACGCGGTGGCGGCCAGCGGCGCGCACGCGCTCAAGCTCCAGACGTACACCCCGGACACGCTGACCATCGACGTGGACGCGCCGGAGTTCCGCATCTCCGGCGGCCACGAACTGTGGGGCGGCGAGCGGCTCTACCAGCTCTTCGAGCGGGCGCACACGCCGTACGAGTGGCACGGGCCGATCTTCGAGCGGGCCCGCCGGCACGGCCTGACGGTCTTCTCGTCGCCGTTCGACGCCACGGCGGTGGAGCTGCTGGAGGAGCTGGACGCCCCGGCGTACAAGATCGCCTCGTCGGAGCTGGTGGACCTGCCGCTGATCCGGCTGGTGGCCGCCACCGGCAAGCCGATGGTGATCTCCACCGGCATGGCCACGGTCGGCGAGATCGACGCCGCGGTGACCGCCGCCCGCGAGGGCGGCGCGGGCGGCATCGTGCTGCTGGCGTGCACCGCGTCGTACCCGGCCCCGCCGCAGGACAGCAACCTGCGCCGGCTGCCGGTGCTGGCCGACACGTTCGGCGTGCCGGTCGGGATCTCCGACCACACGCCCGGCATCGGGGTGCCGGTGGCGGCGGTGGCGCTGGGCGCCTGCCTGATCGAGAAGCACGTGACGCTGCGCCGCGCCGACGGCGGGGTGGACTCGGACTTCTCGCTGGAGCCGACGGAGCTGGCCGACCTGCGCGTCGAGTCCGAGCGGGCCTGGGCGGCGCTGGGCGTCACCACGATCGGCCCGACCCCCACCGAGCGGGAGGGGCTGCGGTTCCGCCGGTCGCTGTACGTAGTGGCCGACGTGCGCGCGGGCGAGCCGGTGACCCGGGACAACGTGCGTTCGATCCGCCCGGCCGGCGGCCTGCCCCCGGCCGACCTGGACCGGGTGCTGGGCCGCACGTTCCGCCGCGACGTGCCCCGGGGCACCGCGCTGGGCTGGGACCTGGTCTGACCGGCGGACACGTCCCGTTCACCTGGCGGCCCGCTGTCGACGCGGGACGGGCATGACGCATTCACCGCCCGCGTCGCGCCCGTTCACCGTCCGGCGTGGGGCCGTTAACTCTGCCGGCTTAGCGTCACGAACCGTCCGCCGGCCGGCACCGTCCCCGGCCGGAAGATCAACCGACCTTGGGAGCACCAGTTGAGCGAGTTGAATGGGTCCTCCATTCTGATCACCGGGGGCACCGGGTCCTTCGGCCGCACCTTCCTGCGGCACGTCCTGGCCGAGGCCGACCCGGCCCGGGTGGTGGTGTTCTCCCGCGACGAGCTCAAGCAGTACGAGCTGCGCCAGCAGCTCGGCGACGACCCCCGGCTGCGCTGGTTCATCGGCGACATCCGGGACCGGCACCGCCTCACCCGGGCCATGCACGGCGTCGACCACGTCGTGCACGCCGCCGCGCTCAAGCAGGTGGACACCGCCGAGTACAACCCGTCGGAGTTCATCGCCACCAACATCACCGGCTCGCAGCACGTCGTCGACGCGGCCATCGAGGCCGGGGTGAAGAAGGTCATCGCGCTCTCCACCGACAAGGCGTCCAGCCCGATCAACCTGTACGGGGCGACGAAGCTCGTCGGCGACAAGTTGTTCGTCTCGGCGAACCACTACGCCGCCCACCACCCGACCCGGTTCGCCGTGGTGCGCTACGGCAACGTGGTGGGCAGCCGGGGCTCGGTGGTGCCCCTGTTCCGCCGGCTCGCCGCCGAGGGCAGGAGCCTGCCCGTCACCGACAAGCGGATGACCCGGTTCTGGATCACCCTGGACCAGGCCGTGCAGTTCGTCGTGGACTCGTTCGACCAGATGCAGGGCGGGGAGCTGTTCGTGCCGCGCATCCCGAGCATGCGCATCCTCGACCTGGTGGAGGCCGTCGCCCCGGACGCCACCACCCACGAGATCGGCATCCGGCCCGGCGAGAAGCTGCACGAGGAGATGATCGCCCCGGACGACAGCCGGCGGACCCTGCGCACCCCGGACCGGTTCATCGTGCAGCCGACCATCGCCACCTGGGGCTACCAGCCGCCCGCGCACTGCGAGCCGGTGCCGGACGGCTTCGCCTACCAGTCGGACAGCAACGACGAGTGGCTCGGCGTGGAGCAGCTGCGCGACATGCTCGGCATCGCCGCGTGATGGCGATGCTCCCGTACGGGCGGCAGTCCGTCACCGACGACGACGTCGCCGCCGTGGTCGCCGTGCTGCGCAGCGACTGGCTCACCACCGGCCCGCAGGTCGACGCGTTCGAGGCGGACCTGGCCGGCTGGACCGACGGGGTCGGCTGCGCGGTCGTGTCCAACGGCACGGCCGCCCTGCACGTGGCGTACGCGGCGGCCGGCGTCGGCCCCGGCGACGAGGTGGTCGTGCCGCCGATGACGTTCGCGGCCACCGCCAGCACCGCCGTCGCGCTGGGCGCGCGGGTCGTCTTCGCCGACGTCGAGCCGGAGACGTACACCCTGGACCCGGCGGCGGTCGGCGCGGCGCTGACCGCCCGGACGAAGGTGGTGGCGGCGGTCGACTACGCCGGCCACCCCGCCGACTACGACGCGCTGCGCGCGGTGCTCGGCGGCGGCGACCCGCTGCTGCTCGCCGACGCCGCCCACTCCATCGGCGCGGCCTACCACGGCCGGCCGGTCGGGTCGCTCGCCGACCTGACCACGTTCTCGTTCTTCCCGACGAAGAACCTCACCACCGCCGAGGGCGGCGCGGTCGCCGCCGTCAGCCCGGCCCTGCTGGAGCGGGCCCGCCGGTTCCGCAACCACGGCCTCGTGCGCGACCGCGCCGCGCAGCGCTGGCCGGACGAGGGCGGCTGGCACCAGGAGATCCACGAGTTCGGGCTCAACTACCGGCTGCCGGACGTGCTCTGCGCGCTGGGCCGCAGCCAGCTGCGCCGGCTGCCCCGGTTCCTGGCCCGCCGCGCCGAGCTGGTCGCCCGCTACGACGCGGCCCTGGCCGACCTGCCCGGCGTGTCGACGCCCGGCCGGCGGTCCTGGGCCGAGCCGGCCTGGCACCTGTACCCGATCCGGGTGCACGAGGGCCGCCGCCGCGCCGTCTACGACGCGATGCGGGCCGCCGGGATCGGCGTGCAGGTCAACTACGTCCCCGTGCACTGGCACCCGGCGTTCGCGGAGCTGGGCTACCGGCGCGGCTCCTGCCCGGTCGCCGAGGGGTTCTACGCCGAGCAGCTCTCCCTGCCGCTGTTCCCCGACCTCACCGACGCCGACCAGGACCGCGTCGTCGACGCCCTGGCCGCCGCCCTGCACGCCGCCCCGGCGCGCGCCGCCGCCTGAGGGGACCGGGATGCACCACGCGAACCACTTCTACGGCCACGCGCACGTGCTGGCCCGCTACTGCGGCCTCGGCGACGGGCACCCGCCCCGGATCGACGGGTACGTCCAGCACGGCTGGAACATCGGCGACGGCCTCGCCCCCGGCCACCCGTACGTCGAGGGCACGCCGAGCCTGCTGTGGTCGGAGCAGACCCGGCGGCGGGCCTGGTCGGTGGGGCGGCGCAACGTCGTGGTGACCGGCGCGCCGTTCGCGTACCTGCTGGCGCTGCGCGTCGACGACCCGCCGGAGCCGCAGCGGGAGGGGACCATCTGGTATCCGTTCCACGGCTGGGAGGGCCAGCACGTGCGCGGCGACCACCGAGAGCTGATCGCCCGCATCCGCGCCACCGAGCCGGGCCCGGTCACCGTGTGCCTCTACTGGCACGAGTACGGCATGCGCCGGGTCCGCCGCCTCTACGAGCAGGCCGGGTTCCGGGTGATCTGCCACGGCTACCGGGGGCACTGGTGGAAGGACACCGACCCGCTCTTCCTCGACAAGCAGCTCACCGAGCTGCGCCGGCACCGCCGGGTCGCGTCCAACCGGCTGACCAGCGCCATCTTCTACGGCATCGCGGCCGGTTGCGAGCCCGCCGTCTACGGCGACCCGATGATCCTGGCCGACGAGGACCCGACGTTCGGCGGCACCGCCCGCATCCGCCGGCAGTGGCCGGACCTGCACGGCGAGTCGGTGCACCTGCCGACGGCGGTCGAGATCGCCCGCGCCGAACTGGGCACCGACCACCGTTGCACGCCGGCCGAGCTGCGGGAGCTGCTGGGTTGGGCGACCCTCCAGGAGGAACACGTTGACCACTGACACCTCGACCCGCATCGCCCTGCCCGGCGGGGAGATGCTGGCCTGGTCGGACCTGACCGGCCGGCGGCTGCCCGGCGGCGGGCCCCTCGCCGCGCTGGCCGCCCGGGTCGTCCCGGCCGGCGCGCGGGTGCTGCTGGCCGGGCCGCACGACCCCGGGCTGGTCGACCGGCTGGCCCACGCCGACGTGACCTGCCTGCTGCGCAGCTGGCCGGACGGGTCGGCGCTGGCCGAGGACCGGCCCGTGCGGGTGGTCGTCGGCGGCCCCGGCGGGCTGCCGGCCGACGAGACGTTCGACGTGGTGATCGCCGCCGCCGGCCTGGACGCGGTGGAGTCGGTGGAGGGGACCCCGGTCGGCTGGGACGGGCTGCTGCGCCGGCTCGCCGCCGTGCTCGCCCCGGGCGGGACGCTGCTGCTGCGGCTGGACAACCCGGTGGGGCTGGCCCGGATGGTCGACACCGCGCCCTGGTACGCCGGCCGCGACGACGCCGACTGGACGGTCGGCGGGGTGCTGGACGCCGACCGCCCCGCCAACCTGGAGCAGGCGCGGGAGCGGCTGGCCGGGGCGGGGCTGCGCCCCGGCGGCTGCTTCGCCGCCTACCCCGAACCGGGCGCGCCGACCGCGCTCGTCGACGCCGACGCGCTGGCCGCGTACCCCGGCAGCGGGCTGCTGGACGCGGTGCTGCACGGCGCGTGCGCGCCGGGCCGCGCCGACCGTCCCGTGCTCCAGGACCCGGCCCGGCTCGCGGTCGACGCGCTGCACGCCGGGCTGGGCGCCGCGCTCGCCCCGGGCTGGCTGGTGCTGGCCCACCGCCCGGCCCCGGCCGCCCCCGCGGCGGGCGAGCCGCCGGACCCGGCCGGCACCGCCCCGGGTGCGGCCCGGACCGCGCCCGCCGGCCCCGGCGGGCTGCCGGTGCTGTGGGTGCAGACCGGGCCGCCCGGGATCGGCGTGGTGGAGGTGGCGGCGGCGGACGGCTGGCGGTGGCGGGTGCCCGGCCCGGTCGCGGCGGCCGCCGACGCACCGTTCGCCACCCGCGCGGCGGCCTGGCGGGACCCGGCCGTGCTCACCGGCGCGGTGCCCGAGGGGCGGCTGCTGCGCACCGTGCTGCTCGACGCCTGCCTGCGCCGCGACCTGGCCGCCCTGCGCCGGCTGCTGCGCGGGTACGCGGCCTGGCTCGACGCGCACGCCGACGACGCCGGACGGCTCACCGGCGCGACGGCCCTGGCCAGCCTCGACAACGTGGTGCTCGCCGGCGGCGGGGCCGCCGGTGCGTCCCCGGGGTTCGCGGTGCTCGACCCGAGCTGGCGGGCCAGCGACCCGTGGCCGCTGGACGTGACGCTGGCCCGGGGCCTGTGGCGGTTCGCCGCCGCCCTGGCCACCGGCGGATACGCCCACCCCTGGTCGTCCACCCTCGACGTGGCCGGGCTGACCGTGGTGCTGGCCGGCACCGCCGGGCGCGACCTGGACCGGGCGACGGTGACGGCCGCCGTCGACGCGGAGGTGGCGGTCACCGCGGCGCTGCGCGGGTTGGACAACGCCGACCGCGTCGCCCTCGCCGACGAGCTGCGCGCCGTGGAGCCCACCGCGCCCCCGGTCGGCCTGGACAGCCACCAGCAGCTCCGCGAGGCGTGGCTGCGGCAGCGCGCCGAGCTGACCCGGGTGACGGCCCTGCTGCGCTGGACGGAGGAGCTGCTCACCTCCCGGGAACGGGCGCTGCGCCGGGCCGAGGCGACCATCAACCTGCTCAGTGGCTCGATCAGCTACCGGGTCGGCCGGCTGGCGATCACCCCCGCCCGGCTGGCCAAGCGGGGCGCCCGCGCCGCGAAGCGGCGGGCCAAGGACGCCCTCGCGCCCCGGCGCGCCGAGGAGGAACAGCAGTGACCCGGATCGTGGGGATCGTGCAGGCCCGGATGGGCTCGTCCCGGCTGCCCGGCAAGGTGCTGCGGCCGCTGGCCGGGCGCTCGGTGCTCGGCCGGGTGGTCCGGGCCGCCGCCGACGGCGGGGTGCTCGCCGACCTGGTGGTCGCCACCAGCACCGACGCCGTCGACGACGCGGTGGTCGCCGAGTGCGGCCGGCTCGGCGTGGCCTGCCACCGGGGCTCCGTCGACGACGTGCTCGACCGGTTCGTCGGCGCGCTCGACGCGCACCCCGGGGACGCGGTCATGCGGTTCACCGCCGACTGCCCGCTGCTCGACCCGGACATCGTCCGGCTGGTCGCCGACGTGTACCGGGCCGTGCCGGGGCTGGACTACGCGAGCACGTCGATCGCGCGTACGCTGCCGCGCGGGCTGGACGTGGAGATCATCCGGGCGGACACGCTGCGGACGCTGCACCGCATCGCCACCGACCACCACCGGGTGCACGTGACCTCGTACGCGTACACCCACCCGGAGCTGTTCCGGGTGCTCGGGGTGACGCTCACCCCCGACCGGTCGGCCCTGCGGCTCACCCTCGACACCGAGCAGGACTGGGCGCTGGTGCGGGCGGTGACCGACCACTTCGGCGACGTCAGCGTCCCGCTGGCGAAGCTCGCCGACTGGCTGGCGGGCCAGCCGGCCCTGCGCGCCCTGAACGCCTCGGTGCGGCAGAAGCGGCTGGAGGAGTCCTGAGCACCGTACGCGTCGGGGTCCGCTGCGACGCCGGGCCCACCCGGGGGGTGGGGCACCTGGTGCGCTGCCTCGCCCTGGCCGAGGAGTTCCTCGCCCGGGGGCACCGCGTCGAGTTCTTCGGCACCGTCGAGGGCGTCGGCTGGGCGGGCCGGCAGCTCGCCGCCCGGGGCATCCCGCTGCACCCCGGCCCCGAGCGCCCCGCCGACCTCGTGGCGGCGGCCCGCCGGCACGACCTCGACGTGGTGGTGCTCGACTCGTACGAGCTGGACCCGGCCGGGGCGGGAGCGCTGCGCGCGGCGGGGGTGGTGACCCTCGCCGTCGTCGACGGCGACACCCGGGGGCAGGACGCCGACGTCTACCTGGACCAGAACCTGGGCGCGGCGCACGGGCCGCTGCCCGGCCGGCTGCTCGCCGGGACGGCGTACCCGCTGCTGCGCGACGCGGTGGTGGCCGCCCGGCCGGCGACGCCCCGCACCGCGACGCCGGTGGCCCGGCCCCGGGTGCTGGCCTTCTTCGGCGGCACCGACGCGTTCGGGGCGGCCCCGGTGCTGGCCCGGGTGCTGCTGGCCACCGGGCACCCGATGGACCTGACCGTGGTCGTCGGCCGCGCCGACGTCGAGACGGAACTGGCGGCCCTGACCCCGGGCCGGGGGCAGGCGGTGCGGCCCGTGCCACCCACCGACGACCTGCCCGCCCTGGTCACCGCCGCCGACCTGGTGGTCAGCGCCGCCGGCACGTCCACCTGGGAGCTGTGCTGCCTCGGCGCGCCGGCCGCGCTGGTGTGCGTGGTGGACAACCAGCGCGAGTCGTACGGCCGGGTGGTGGACGCGGGGCTCGCGGCCGGCCTCGGTGAGCTGCCCGCGCTGGCCGCCGCCGGGCTGCCCGGCCGGGCGGCCCGCGCCGGGGCCGCGCGGACGCTGCGCGCCCTGCTCGACTCCCCCGAGCGCCGGGCGGCCCTGGCCGCCCGCGCCTGGGCGACGGTCGACGGGCGGGGCCGGGCCCGGGTCGCCGACGCGGTCCTCGCGCTCGTCGGCGCGCCCAGCCGCAGCTAGCCGCCACGGAACGGCCCGCACCGCCGCCCGCCGGGCAGCCGCTCCGGCTCAGGACAGCCGCTCCACGCTGACCCGGGCGCGCAGCTCGGGCCGGGCGGCGAGCAGGTCCTCGACGATCCTGGTCGCCGCCGCGTCGGCGGCCAGGAAGCGGATCGGCCCCGGCACCGCCGCCACCACGGCGGCGCTGCGGGCCGGCTCGGCCAGCGGCAGCCGGTACACCGCCGGCCCCGACGCGCCGGCCGCGCCCTGGAGGGTGGCGACGAACAGAGTGACCAGGTAGCCCTCGCGGCGCCGGTCGCTCACCACCACCGTCACGGTGCCCGGCGCGGCCGGCGGCCGGGCCAGCGCGCGGGCCGTCGACGCGGCCGGGCCCGGGCGGGCCAGCGACCCCGACCACCAGGCCGCCGCCCAGGTGGTGACCCGGTGGCCGAACGGCTGGGCGAAGAGCCCGGTGCCGCGCGGCAGCCCGGCCGCCCCGGCGCAGGCCGCCACCAGCGCGACCGCCACCGCCCACCGCGCGCCGGCCCGCCGACCGGCCCCGCCCACCGCGCGGCGACCGGACGCCGGCCGCCCCGGTGGCGGCAGCAGCAGGGCCAGCGCGCCCGCGCCGACCAGCAGCACCGCCAGCAGCAGGTGCAGCGTCTTGCCGTAGTAGTAGCGCGGGTCGGTGCCCAGCGCCCGGAAGTAGAGCAGGAACCCGGCCGCGAACACGCCCGCCGCGGCGAGCGCGCCCGCGTAGCGCCGCCACACGGGCAGCCGCCGGCCCACGACCAGGCCCGCGCCGACCAGGCCCACGAGGGCCAGGAACGCGTCGTAGCGGGGGAACACGCCGCCGCCGGTGGCCACGTTGTCGACCTGGTCGGTGCGCAGCAGGCCGGCGACGGCCGGCAGCGGCGTCAGCACCGCCGCCACCGGCATCACCACCGCCAGCAGCCGCGGCCGGCGACGCAGCCGCCGCCGGTCCCGGACCAGCCACGCCGCCACCAGCGCCGCGACCACCGGCAGGAACATCAGGTACGCGAAGCCGACCGTCACGCACAGCGCGCCGACCACGGCCACCTGGGTGCCGGTGCGGGCCACCGGCCGGCAGGTCACCGCCACCAGCAGCACCGTCGCCGCCAGCCCGAGGCTCTCGCCGGGATAGCCGTAGACGACGAAGCGGGCCAGTTCGGAGCCGAGGCAGGCGGCCGTGACCGCGCCGGTCAGCGCGAGGGCGCGGGGCAGGTCGAGCCACGGGCCGGCGAGCCGCTGCGCCGCCCACGTCACGGCGAGCACCAGCAGCCCCCACGCCCCGACCGACCAGCCGAGGTAGTGGTCGAGGGCGTCGGCCGGGCCGGCGGGGGCCGTCGAGGAGCGCAGGAACGTGTCCAGCAGCGCGGCGGTGAGGTGGAAGCCCTGCGGATACCAGACCATCGGCTCCGGGGCGATCCGCGCCGCCGCCTGCGGGTCGGTGAACAGATACCCGCCGACCGCCCGGATGCCCTCCACCGTGGCCAGGTGCCGGCTGTTGTCCTCACCGGTCATCGCGTACGCGAGGCGGCCGGCGAGGTCACCGGCGCGCAGGTACGGCCAGGCCAACGCGACGGCGGCCAGCAGCGCCGCCCCCACCGGCAGCGCGTCGGCGGCGACGGGGCGGGGCAGCCCCGGCCGGCGGCCGGTGGCCGCGGCGATCCCGAGCAGGACCGTCGACGCGGTCCCCGCCACCGGCACCGGGTGCAACCCCCACGGCCAGGCCGAGAAGAGCAGCCCGGCGGCACACGTCGCGCCGGCCAGCAGCGCGCCGGCCAGCACCAGCCGGTCCAGCAGGGTCCGGCCGCCGCGCAGCAGCCCGGCCGTCAACCCGAGCAGCACCAGCGGCAGCAGCCCGGCCAGCCCTGCCGCGTACGCCAGCAGGGGCCCGACCCACGCGGCGACGAGCCAGCCGACCAGCCGGCGGGTGGGCCAGGCCGGGCGGCCCGGCGGCGGCTCCGGCGGACCGGCCGGCGCGACGACGGTGGCGGACTGGCTCTGCACCCGGTCACGCTAGGCCCGGCCCGGCGACGGGCGGCGACGTCCACGTGTGCGGCAGGTGACCGGCGGGTGACGGGACCGGACCGCGCTCGCACACGCGTACGAAAGGCCAGGTAGGCTGCGGGGCATGTCCGGTGCCGCCTACCAGCCGTCGATGCTCGACCTCGCCGCCGACGGGCCGTCGCCGGGCCCGCTCGCCGGGTTGCGCCGGCACCCGCTGAGCCGGGGCGCCTGGGTCGACCACCTGCCCGGCTGGGTGCGCGGCTCCGACGCCGTCCTCGACGTGCTGCTCGCCGACGTGCCCTGGCGGGCCGAGCGCCGCACGATGTACGACGCGCGGGTCGACGTCCCCCGGCTGCTCTGCTGGTATTCCGGCCACCGCGAGCTGCCCCACCCGGTGCTCACCCGGGCGCGGGCGGCGCTGACCGCCCACTACGCCCCCGAGCTGGGCGAGCCGTTCGTCACCGCCGGCATGTGCCTCTACCGCGACGGGCGCGACAGCGTCGCCTGGCACGGCGACACCCTCGGCCGCTCGGCGCACGCCGACACCGTGGTCGCCATCGTCTCGTTCGGCGCACCCCGCCCGCTGCTGCTGCGCCCCCGCGGCGGCGGCCCCGGCCTGCGCTTCCCCCTCGGCCACGGCGACCTGGTGGTGATGGGCGGCTCCTGCCAGCGCACCTGGGAGCACGCGGTCCCGAAGACCGCCCGCCCCGTCGGCCCCCGGGTCAGCGTCCAGTTCCGCCCCGCCGGGGTCGCCTGAGCGCAGCCCACGGCTCCTCTGCTAGAAACGACTTCCAGGGTCCCCGCCCCGCACCGCCGTCGACGCGAAAGGGCGCCGCGATGACCGAGACCCCCGCCGAGCCACGCTCCCGCTGGTCCCCCTGGTCCCTGCACGGCGACGGCCGCTCCGTCACCCCCGGCGACGTCGTGCACCCCGGCGAGCGGCTCTCCTGGCCGCGCACCGTCGGCGTCGGCGTGCAACACGTGGTGGCGATGTTCGGCGCCACCTTCACCGTGCCGCTGATCACCGGCTTCCCGCCGGCCACCACCCTGTTCTTCTCCGGCGTCGGCACCCTGCTCTTCCTGCTGATCACCGGCAACCGGCTGCCGTCGTACCTCGGGTCGTCGTTCGCGTTCATCGCCCCCGTGCTGGTCGCGAAGACCGACGGCGGCATCGGCCCCGCGCTCGGCGGCATCGTCGTGGCCGGCGCCGCCCTGGCCGCCGTCGGCCTCGTCGTCCAACTCGCCGGGGCGCGCTGGATCGACGCGCTCATGCCGCCCGTGGTCACCGGCGCCATCGTGGCGCTGATCGGGCTCAACCTCGCCCCCGTCGCCTGGGACGGCGGCGGCAGCGGCACCGGCGTCAAGGCCCAACCGCTGATCGCCGTGCTCACCCTCGCCGCGATCCTGCTCGCCACCGTCGCGTTCCGGGGCTTCGCGGCCCGGCTGTCCATCCTGCTCGGTGTCGTCGTCGGCTGGCTCGTCGCCGCCGCCCTCGGCGGCCTCGACCCCAAGGCCGTCGACGGGCTGCGCAAGGCGGCGTGGATCGGGCTGCCCGAGTTCCACGCGCCGAGCTTCAGCCTGCGCGCGACGGTGCTGGTGATCCCCGTGATCCTCGTGCTGATCGCCGAGAACGCCGGGCACGTCAAGGCCGTCGCCGCGATGACCGGCCGCAACCTCGACCGGGACATGGGCCGGGCGTTCCTCGGCGACGGGCTGGCCACGATGCTCGCCGGCTCCGGCGGCGGCTCCGGCACCACCACCTACGCGGAGAACATCGGCGTGATGGCGGCGACCCGCGTCTATTCCACCGCCGCGTACTGGGTGGCCGGGCTCGCGGCCGTGCTGCTCGGGCTCAGCCCCAAGTTCGGCGCGCTGATCCTCACCGTGCCGGCGGGGGTGCTCGGCGGCGCGACCACCGCCCTGTACGGCCTCATCGCCGTCCTCGGCGCGCGGATCTGGATCGAGAACCGGGTCGACTTCCACGACCCGGTCAACCTGATGACCGCCGCCGTCGCGCTGATCGTCGGCGCGGCCAACTACACCCTGACCAGCGGCGAGCTCTCCTTCAACGGCATCGCCCTCGGCACCGCCGCCGCCCTGGCCGTCCATCACGGCATGCGCCTGGTCGCCCGCCTGCGCGCCCCCACCCCGTCGAGCTGACCGGGGCGGGGGCGCGGCGGGTCAGTCGCGTTCGATCTGGTGACCGACCACCGTGGGACCCAGCATCACGGCGAAGCCGCTGCCGTCGCGGCGCGGGTCCGCCGGGGGCAGCTCCACCGGGTCGCCGGTCGCCGTCGCGCCGACCGGCCGGGGGCCGACCCACGCCACCACCAGATCCGTCTCGCCCTTGAGGAACCGCTGCGCCCGCACCCCGCCGGTCGCCCTCCCCTTCGCCGGGTACGCCCCGAACGGCGTGACCTTCACCGTCGCGCCGGTCGACGTCACCACCATCGGCTCGCCGTGGGCCGGATCGTCCTCCCGGACCGCGCCGAAGAAGACCACCCGCGCCCCCGCCGGCAGGTTGATGCCGGCCATGCCGCCGCCCTTCGTCCCCTGCGGACGCACCGCCGACGCCGGGAAACGCAGCAGCGACGCCTCGGAGGAGACGAACGCCAACGCCTCCGCGCCGTCGGTCAGCCAGGTCGCCCCGACCACCTCGTCGCCCTCGCGCAGGCCGATCACCTCGAACTCGTCGGAACGCACCGGCCAGTCCGGGGCGCACACCTTCACCACGCCCTGCCGCGTGCCCAGCGCCAGCCCCGGCGAGCCCTCCCCGGTCGCGCCCAGCGGGGCCAACCCCACCACCGACTCCCCCGGCTCCAGCGGCACCAGCTCGGCGGCGGACATCCCGCCGCGCAGCGACACCGTGCCGGCCTGCTCCGGCAACACCGGCAGCGGCAACACGTCGATCTTGAACGCCCGGCCGGCGCTGGTCACCAGGAGCACCCGACCCCGGGCCGTGGAGTGCACGAGCGCGCGTACGGCGTCGTGCTTGACCCGGCCGCTGCGCCGACGCCCCTCGGACGCCTCCTCCGACTCGGCCGCGGTGCGGGCGACGAGCCCGGTGGCCGAGAGGATCACCTGGCACGGGTCGTCGGCCACCTCCAGGGGACCGGCCGGCGCGGACGCGGCCAGCACCTCCTTCAGGTCACCGTCGACCAGCGTCGTGCGCCGCTCGGTGCCGAACTTCTTCACCACGGCGGCCAGCTCGTCGGAGACGACCTTCCGCAGCACCTTCTCGTCGTCGAGGATCGTGGAGAGCTGCGCGATCTCCTTGCGCAACTGCTCCTGCTCGGCCTCCAGCTCGATCCGGTCGAACTTGGTCAACCGCCGCAGCGGAGTGTCCAGGATGTAGCTGGCCTGGATGTCCGACAGCTTGAACTGGCGCATCAGGCCGTCCTTGGCGGCCTGGGCGTCGTCGCTGCCCCGGATCAGCCGGACCACCTTGTCGATGTCGAGCAGGGCGATCAGCAGGCCGTCGACCAGGTGCAGCCGCTCCTGCCGCTTGCGCCGGCGGTAGGCGCTGCGCCGGGTCACCACGTCGTAGCGGTGCCGCAGGAAGACCTCCAGCAGCGCCTTCAACCCCAGCGTCTGCGGCTGCCCGTCGACGAGGACCAGGTTGTTGACGCCGAACGACTGCTCCAGCGGGGTCAGCCGGTAGAGGTCCGCCAGCAGCGCCTGCGGGTTGACCCCCACCTTGCACTCGACGACCAGGCGGGTGCCGTTCTCGCGGTCGGTGAGGTCCTTCACGTCGGCGATGCCCGTGAGCCGCTTGGTCTTGTTGACCTCGTTGGTGATCGCCGCGATGACCTTCTCCGCGCCCACGCCGTAGGGCAGCTCGACCACGGTGATCGCCTGCCGGCCCCGGCTGCCCTCCAACGGGCCGATCTCCACCCGGCCGCGCATCCGCACCACGCCGCGCCCCGTCTCGTACGCCCGGCGCACCTCGTCGAGGCCGAGCAGCACGCCGCCGGTCGGCAGGTCGGGGCCGGGGACGAACTCCATCAGCTTGTCCAGGTCGGCGTCCGGGTGGTTGATCAGCCACCGGGCGGCGGAGACGACCTCGGCCAGGTTGTGCGGGATCATGTTGGTCGCCATCCCGACCGCGATCCCGGACGCGCCGTTGACCAGCAGGTTGGGGAACGCCGCCGGCAGCACCGTCGGCTGCGTGAGCGAGCCGTCGTAGTTGGGCTCGACGTCGACCGTGTCCTCGCCCAGCTCGCCGACCAGCAGCATCGCCTCGTGCGACATCCGCGCTTCCGTGTAGCGCGCCGCTGCCGGGCCGTCGTCTGGGCTCCCAAAATTCCCGTGCCCGTCGATGAGTGGGACGTTGAGCGAGAAGTCCTGGGCGAGCCGGACCATCGCGTCGTAGATCGCGGTGTCGCCGTGCGGGTGGTAGCGGCCCATCACGTCGCCGACCACCCGGGCCGACTTCACGTGCGCCCGGTCGGGCCGGTGCCCCGCCTCGTGCATCGAGTAGAGGATGCGCCGGTGCACCGGCTTCAGGCCGTCGCGGGCGTCGGGCAGGGCCCGGGAGTGGATGACCGAGAACGCGTACTCCAGGTAGGAGTCGGAGACCTCGGTGACCAGCGGGTTGTCGAAGACCCGCGCGCCGGCCTGGTCGAAGGCGGCCAGGTCCGCCCGGGGACCGGTGTTCTTACGGCGTGCCATGGTTCAGCTCTCTCCTGCGCGGGCCACGGTCTGGCGGCGGTCGTCCCGGCGGGCCGGGACGGGGCGGGGGTGGGTGGTCGTCATGCGTCGATCGCGTCCCGGTCGACCCGGTCGGCGGACTCGATCAGCCAGTTGCGGCGCGGCTCGACCTTCTCCCCCATCAGCAGCTCCAGGATGCGCTCGGCGGCGTCGACGTCGTCGAGGGTGATCCGGCGCACCGCCCGGGTCGCCGGGTTCATCGTGGTCTCCCACAGCTCGTCGGCGTCCATCTCGCCGAGACCCTTGAACCGGGGGATCGGGGTGACGATCTGCCTGCCGGCCTTCTCCAGCTTGCGGACCGTCGCCTCCATCTCGGCCTGGGTGTAGGTGTAGGTCGTCTGCGGGTTACGCCCCTTGGTGGTGATCTTGTGCAGGGGCGGCATCGCGGCGTAGAGCCGGCCGGCCTCGATCAGCGGTCGCATGTAGCGGGCGAACAGCGTGATCAGCAGGGTGCGGATGTGCGCGCCGTCCACGTCGGCGTCGGCCATGATCAGCACCCGGCCGTACCGCATGGACGACAGGTCGAAGGTGCGGCCCGAGCCGGCCCCGAGCACCTGGACGATCGCGGCGCACTCGGCGTTGTCCAGCACCTGCTGGAGGTTGGCCTTCTGCACGTTGAGGATCTTGCCGCGGATCGGCAGAAGCGCCTGGTATTCGGCGGTACGCGCGACACGGGCACTGTTGTGGACGAACACCCCGGCTTCCAGGGCGAAGTTGTGGTAGCCGTCGACCGTCAGGTCGTAGACGTCCGCCGTCTCGTCCAGCGGCTCGACCGACACCACACGGTGGTTCACCAGGGAGGCCGCCTCGCGCAACCGCCCGCAGTCCCCGTCGTAGAGGGCCAGCAACCTGTCGAAGCGCAGGCCTGTCCGGGCGGTCCGCAACCGCTCCGCCTCGTAGGCGGCCGCGAGATCGTCGTCGGCGAGCGGCAGCAGCGGCGCGAGACGGCGCAGCGCCGCGAGACGGCGACCTTCGAGCAGCCGGGCCACCCGGTCCTCGCGGGGCACGGACGCGACGTACCGGGCGCGTCCGGCCTGCACGCGGGCGAGATGGCCGGTGTCCGGATCGGTCATCCGTTGCCGCATCCGACGGGAGTGCTGCTCACCGAACTGCGGGTTGTTCCGATGCCAGGCCGACACGGCGTCGCGCTGGCGCTCGCGCTCCGTGGGGTCCGCGAACTGCTCGACGGTCTTGCCGGACCGCCAGGCCCGCAGGTCGTGGTCCTGCCACTGCCGCAGCGAGCGTTCCCGCCACTCCGCCCGACGGGCCGGGTCGGCGAAGAACCGGCGGACCCGCTCGGCCGCTGCTGCCCGGTGCTCCGGCTGCGACCAGTAGGCCGCCTGCCGCTCGCGCATCCGCTCGGCGTAGGCGCGCTGCTCGTCCGGGCTGAGCGCGGTGTACCAGTCCCGGAAGGCCTGCTCCAGCTTGGCCCGGAACGCGGGGGACTCGTTGAGCGCGAACAGGCGGGCGAGGCAGGCCTCACGGAAGGCCGGGTCCCGCCACTGAGCGGTGAGCATCGCCGAGCGGATCTCACGGCCGCCGCTGGCGAACCACTCGCGCCAGCCGGCCTGGACGTGCTCACCCATCATCGCCGCGTGCAGGGCGGAGTGGTCCGCCCACGTCATCCTCCGCAGATTGCGCGGGTCGTTGTTGCGCTTGTCGATGTCGATGTGGTGGCGGACGTTGCCGTTGGTCGCGCTGTCCCGGCCGTGCCGCAGGTTCCACGCGTCCGCCAGGTAGTGGGTGTAGACCCACTCCTCCTTGTCGTTCATCCAGACCCGCTCGTACCCCTGGAGCTTCTGCCCCTCCGCCTTGCTGGACAGGCTGCGGTAGAGCGGCATCAGGGAGTCGCCTGGCGCCAGCGCGTCGGCGCGCCGGTAGGAGCCGTCGCGTAGGCGGAACAGGTGATCGGGGGTGCAGCGCACCGTCTCGCCGTTGTCGATGGTTACCCGCACCAGCGGGGCGTCGCGTTTCGTGAGCCGGGGCTCCACCAGCGGAGCGACGACGACGCGGCCGGCCTTGTTGGTGGTGTAGCCGAAGTGGCTGATGCCCTGGGCCCAGTCGGCGGCAAGATCGGCGAAGGAGCGGCTCCGGCCGGACGCCAGGGCGACCATCGTGTCGCCGGTGAAGCACCCGAGCGCGCTGTCGCCCTCCACGATGAACAGCTCGCTCCGATCGACCCCGGTCGCGCGGCAGTCGACCAGTTTCGGCGGCATCGACGCGCCCTCCAGGGCGGTCTTGCGGCGGGCCGCGTCCTTCTGCTGCTTCTGGGTGAGCCGGACCCGGGCCGCGTCGACGATCTTCTGGAGCACCGTGCGGGCCTCGGCCTTGGTGCGGCGGTCCTCCAGCCACGCCTTGACGTGCGCCTCGACGAGACCCTGGAGCACCTTCGTGATGCCGGCGGTGGACAGCTCGTCCTTGGTCTGCGAGGTGAACTGCGGCTCGGGGATGCGCACGTGCACCACGGCCGTCATGCCCTCCAGGACGTCGTCCAGGGTGGGCGCGTCCTCCTTGGGGCGCAGCAGGCCCCGGGCGGAGCGGGCCGCCTCGGCGAGGGTGCGGGCCAGGGCCCGCTCGAAGCCCTTGCGGTGGGTGCCGCCGTGGGCGTTGCGGATGGTGTTGGTGAAGCACTCGACGGTGCGGTCGTAGCCGGTGCCCCAGCGGAACGCGATCTCGACCTCGGCCCGCCGCTGCACGTTGGACTGCATGACGCCGTTGGCGTCGGCGGCGTTCTCCCGGTAGGTGCCCTCGCCGGCGACCAGCAGCGTGCCGGTGACCGGCCGGTCGCCCGCCGGGGCGAGGAACTCGACCATGTCGGTAAGGCCGTTGGGGAAGTGGAAGGTCTCCTCGACCGGCTCCTCGCCGGTCTCGTCGCGCAGCAGGTAGCTCACGCCGGGGACCAGGAACGCGGTGTTGCGCACCTTGAGCCGGACCGCCTCGGCGTCGAGCGTCGCGCCGGTCTCGAAGTAGCGGGCGTCGTGCCAGTAGCGGATCGAGGTGCCGGTGCGCTGGCCGCGCTTCATCGGGCCGAGGACCTGGAGGCCGGGGCCGGGGGTGAAGGCGGCGTCGGGGCCGGGGCCGGCGAAGACGCCGGGCACGCCGTGCCGGAAGGACATGGCGTGCACCTTGCCGCCGCGGCGCACGGTGACGTCGAAGCGCCGGGAGAGGGCGTTGACGGCGGACGCGCCGACGCCGTGCAGGCCGCCGGAGGTCTTGTAGCCGGAGCCGCCGAACTTGCCGCCGGCGTGCAGGCGGGTGAGCACCAGCTCGACGCCGGAGATGCCGGACTTGGCGTGCACGTCGGTGGGGATGCCCCGGCCGTCGTCGTCGACCTGCACCGAGCCGTCGGCGTGCAGGATCACCTCGACGCGCGTGGCGTGACCCGCGACACCCTCGTCGGTGGAGTTGTCGAGGATCTCGTTGACGAGGTGACCCACGCCACGGCTGTCGGTCGAGCCGATGTACATGCCGGGGCGCTTGCGGACGGCGTCCAGCCCCTCGAGGTGCGTCAGGTCGTCGGCCCCGTAGAGCGTCTCAGGCTGTGCGGTCAACTGGTCGTACTCCCAGGTCTCGGCGGTGGTGGTGCCGCTCACCGGCTCGATCACCTCGCGCGGCGCGCCGCAGCGAGCCTAACGGGCAGGTGGGACAGGACGCCGGCACCCCGCACCTCGGGCCGCGCCGCCTGCGGCGCGGGCGCCCGGGTCGGCGGGCCCGTGAGCGCCCCGGCACCGGGGGTCAACGCCGCCGGGTCCGCGGTTCATCCCGTTCCCCGACGGTACGCCGCCCGCCGGCCCCGGCCGGCGACCCCCTGATCCGGCCACGGGTCGTTGACGCCCGTCGCGCGCCCGTGATGTGATCACCGTCTCGTAGAAACTTTCATATTTCCATGGATGGATGGAGGACGCGCATGTCCGTGTTCCGTCGTACCGCGCTCGCGGCGGCGCTGACCGTCGCGGCGGCGGCGCTGTCGACCGCCGTCGCGCCGGCCGTCCCGGCGGCGGCCGGCCTCCCCACCGCGGCCGTGGCGCTCGGTGACAGCTTCATCAGCGGCGAGGGGGCCGGGTCGTACTCCCCCGTCGTGGACGTCAACGGCGTCAGCCAGGGCTTCCCCGGCTGGGACGCGCCGAACAGCAACGCGTACTTCTGCCACCGCTCGCCCAACGCGTCGCTGTTCCAGGCCGACCTGCCGGGCATCACCGACCGGTTCAACCTGGCCTGCTCGGGCGGCCAGCCGTACGACATCGCCGGGGCCTCGGTCAGCCGGGCCAAGGGCCGCTCGGTCGCCTCGCAGCTCGACCAGCTCCGCGCGGTCGCGCAGACCCACGACATCGACCTGGTGCTGATCGGCCTCGGGTCGAACAACAGCTCGTTCACCTTCGGCAGCGTGGCGGAGAAGTGCGCCAACCGGTTCATCGCCGACGCCTGGACGGGCTGGTGGGAGTTCTGGGCGTACCTGGGCGGGCCGGTGCCGCAGGAGCCGTGCACGGACGCGGACCTGGCCACCTCGGCGCAGTTCAGCGCGGCCACGGCGGAGACCACGGCCGCGGTGCGGCAGCTGATGGCCACCCTCGACCAGGTCGACGCCGACGGCCAGCACCGGGTCGTGTTCCAGGACTACACCAACCCGTTGCCGTTCGACCTGGCCTCGAACTACTGGGAGGAGGACGGCCGGGAGGACGACCGGGACAAGTTCCGTGACCTGGGCGCGGAGCGGTACGCGGCCGGCTGCCCGATCCACCGCGCGAGCCTCGCGCCGGGCCACCGCTTCTCCACCGGCCTGGGCACGCTGGTCCGCTCGGTGCGCGACAGCCTGGCCGGCGAGTTCCCGGCCGACGACCTGGTCTACCTGAACGTGCAGCGGGCGTTCGACGGCGCCCGGCTGTGCGAGCAGCCGACCAGCCCGTCGGGGGCGCTCGCCACGCCGATCCGGCTGATGGACGGCCCGAGCGGCAGCTTCGTGACCAGCCTCTCGGGCAAGGACAAGATCGACATTCAGCGGATCGCCAACACCTGCGTGTCCTACTTCCAGACCTGCCAGGAGTCGTGGCACCCGAACGTGGCCGGGCACAAGGCGCTGGGGCGCTGCCTGACCGGCGCGGCCGTCACCGCCAGCCGGGCGGTGGCCTGCGTCCGCGGAACCGACGGCACGATCACGGTCAGCTGAGGCGCAAGGAAGGGCCCCCTGTTAACGCATTCTGTTGCACAGGGGGCCCCTCCTAACCACGGCGGGCGGCGCCGAGGACGTGCGGGGAGGCCGACATCGGCACCGGCGTGTCAGGGAAGTGGAACCGGTCCAGGTCGGTCAGCGTGAAGCCGGCCGCCTCGATCGCGGCGACGGTGTCCCGCCCCGTGTGGCAGCCGCCGCAGACCAGCGGCCAGCAGGTGGCGTCGACGAGGCGCTGCGCCCGGCGCAGCGGGCCGGGCCGTTCGGCGCGTACGTGCTCGAAGAAGCGCAGCTGCCCACCGGGGCGCAGCACCCGGTGGGCCTCGCGCAGCGCGGCGGCCTGGTCCGGCACCGAGCAGAGCACCAGGGAGAACACGACGGCGTCGGCGTGGCCGTCGGCGACGGGCAGCGCATCGGCCAGCCCGGCCGCCACGGTGACCGGCACCGGCGCGGCGGTGGCGGCGTCCCGCGCGGCCCGGCGCAGCCGGGGTTCCGGCTCGACGGCGAGCACGGCGGCGACCGTCGGCGGGTAGTGCGCGAAGGCCCGGCCGTTGCCGGCGCCCACCTCGACCACCCGGCCGTGCAGCCCGGCCGCGGTCCGGCTGCGGTGCGCGCCGACCCCGGCCCGGTCCATCACGTCGGTGGCCCGGCGGTAGAGCCGGGCGAAGACCGGACGGGAGACCCCGGACATCGCACCCCCTCTCGCCCGCC
Source organism: Micromonospora carbonacea (assembly GCF_014205165.1). Classification (NCBI taxonomy): domain Bacteria; kingdom Bacillati; phylum Actinomycetota; class Actinomycetes; order Micromonosporales; family Micromonosporaceae; genus Micromonospora; species Micromonospora carbonacea. The sequence goes on from NZ_JACHMZ010000001.1 coordinate 4,495,277, forward strand.
CGAGCCTAGCCCGCCGGGTCACGGGCGGGCCGCTCAGAGCGGCAGGGCGGCCGGCGGCGGGGTCGGCCGGGGGCCGAGGGTGAGCAGCAGCGGGCCCGCCGTCCCGTCGACCAGGTCGGCCAGCCGTGTCTCGTCGAGCACGGCGAGGAACGCCGCCTGCGCGCGGCGCAACTGCCCGCGCAGCCGGCAGTCCACCGCCAGCGGGCAGGCGGGCTGCTCGCAGGGGACCACCTCGTCGTCGCCCTCGAACGCGCGGACGACCGCGCCCACGGTGAGGTCGCCGGCCGCCTCGGCGATGGCCACCCCGCCCGCGCGGCCCCGGATGGTCACCAGCACCCCGAGGCGCTGCAACCGTTGGACGACCTTGGCGACGTGGCTGCGGGGCAGCGCGAGCCGTTCGGCGAGCTCGTCCACCGTCGTGCGCGCCGGGGTGACGGCGGTCAGCATGGCGATGCGCAGCGCCATGTCGGTGGACCGGTTGAGCTTCACGCACCGACCCTAGCCAGCGGGTCCGTCCTGCGGCACGGGCCGGAGGGCCGGTGCCCGCTGTGATCCGGGCTACGCCCGACCCGGGACCTTCGACCCTGAAGAGGAATCTGAGATTCCTGTTTATTGGGCGCATCGGGAGCCCGGCGGACCGCGCCGGGCCCGGGAGAGCGCCGGGCGGCAAGCCGGCCCCACCGCAGGAGGACGCGTGCTCACGGAATCTTCGGCAGCAGTGGTACGGGCGACCCTGCCCGCGGTGCAGGCGCACGGCGCGGCGATCACCGGCCGGTTCTACCAGCGGATGTTCGCCGCCCGTCCGGAGCTGCTGGACCTGTTCAACCGGGGCAACCAGGCCACCGGGGCGCAGCAGGCCGCGCTGGCCGCCGCCGTGGTCGCGTACGCGGAGCACCTGGTCGGCCTCAGCGACGCGCCGTGGGGGCCGATCATGGACCGGATCGCGCACAAGCACGCCTCGCTCGGCATCACCCCGGCGCAGTACCCGATCGTGGGGCGGCACCTGCTCGCCGCCGTCGGCGAGGTGCTCGGCGACGCGGTCACCCCGGAGGTCGTCGCGGCGTGGGACGAGACGTACTGGCTGCTGGCCTGCGAGCTGGTGGCCCGGGAGGCCCGGCTCTACCAGGGCGCGGGGGTCGCCGGGGGCGAGCCGGTCTGGCGGGCCTGGCGGGTGGCCGAGCGGGTCCGGGAGACCGCCGACGTGGTCTCCCTCGGCCTGGAGCCGGTCGACGGCGGCGACGTGCCCGGCTTCGTCCCCGGCCAGTACGTCTCCGTCGCGGTCGACCTCGACGGCGGCCGGGGCCGGCAGATCCGGCAGTACAGCCTCTCCGGCCGCCCGGGGGCGGCACGCTGGCGGATCACCGTCAAGCGGGTCCGCGGCGTGGCCGGCGCGCCCGACGGGATGGTCTCCACCTTCCTGCACGACCGGGTCGCCGCGGGCGACGCGCTGCGGCTGAGCCCGCCGTTCGGTGAGGTGAGCGCGGTGGCCGGGGACGGGCCGCTGGTGCTGGTCAGCGCCGGCATCGGGCTCACCCCGGCGATGTCCGCGCTGGAGCATTTGGCGGCCACCGCGCCGCAGCGGCCGGTGACGCTGGTGCACGCCGACCGGGCCGGCACCGCGCACGCGCTGCGCGACGAGCTGCCCCGGCTGCACCACGCGCTGCCCAACCTGCGCACCGCGCTGTGGTACGAGGAGCCGGACGGGGCCGACGGTCGTCTCACCGGGCTGCCCGTGCGGGTCAGCGCCGGGCGGGTCGACCCGGAGCTGATCCCGCTCGCCACCGACGCCCACGTGCACCTGTGCGGGCCGCTGCCGTTCATGAACCAGGTCCGGGGCGGCCTGCTGCGCCGGGGCTTCCCGAGCGACCGGATCGCCTACGAGGTGTTCGGCCCCGGCATGCTGCGCGACGCGGAGTAGGGCGGGGAGGGCGACGCGGAGCAGGGCGGAGAAGTCGGCGGTCCGCCGGTTAGGCGGCGGGGGCGAGGGTAGGGACTCTGCCATGCGCATCGCGATGATCTCGGAGCACGCCAGCCCGCTCGCCGTGCTCGGGGGGCAGGGCACCGGGGGGCAGGGCACCGGCGACGGCGGCACGGGCGGGGAGGGCGCCGGCGGGCTGCACACCCACGTGGCGGAGCTGGCCGCGGAACTGAGCGGCCAGGGTCACGACGTGCGCGTCTACACCCGCCGCGACTCCCCGGCCCTGCCCGACGCGGTGCCCACCGGCGACGGCTACCAGGTGTGGCACGTGCCGGCGGGCCCGGCCCGGCGGCTGCCCTCGGACGAGCTGCTGCCGCACCTGGGCGAGTTCGGCCGGTGGCTCGCCGGCCAGTGGCGCGACGGCGGGTGGCTGCCCGACGTCGCGCACGCCCACTTCTGGACGAGCGGGCTGGCCACCGTGCACGCGGGACGCCGCGCCGGGGTGCCGGTGGTGTTGACGTACCACGCGTTGGGCGCGGCGGCGGCCCGGCGGCAGCGGGACCCGCGCGACACCGGCCCGCCGGGGCGGCTCGGCTACGAACGCGCCCTCGGCCGGGCGGTGGACCGGGTGGTCGTGCAGTCCCAGGAGGAGTTCGGCGAGCTGGTCCGCCTCGGCGTTCCCCGGTCCCGGATGGCGCTGGTCCCGGCCGGGGTCAACGAGCGGATCTTCCGCCCGGACGGCCCGGCCGCTCCGCGCGACCCGGCCCGCCCGCGCGTGCTCACCGTCGGCCGGCTGGTGGAGCACAAGGGCCTCCAGGAGGTCGTCCGGGCGATGCCGGCCGTGCCGGACGCCGAGTGCGTGATCGTGGGCGGCCCCCCGGCGAGGCTGCTGCCCGCCGACGGCTTCGCCGGCCGGCTGACCGCGCTCGCCGAGTCCTGCGGGGTGGCCGACCGGGTCCGGCTGGTCGGCGCGGTCCCGCGCACGGAGCTGGCCGCCTGGTACCGCTCGGCGGACGTGCTGGTCGCCGCCGGATGGCACGAGCCGTTCGGGTCGACCGCGCTGGAGGGCATGGCCTGCGGGCTGCCGGTGATCGGCACCGACGTGGGCGGCATCGCCGACACCGTCGTCGACGGCCTCACCGGCGACCTGGTCCCGCCCCGCGACCCGCGCGCGCTGGGCGTGGCCATCCGCCGGCTGCTCGCCGACAACGTGCGCCGCTTCGCGTACGCGACGGCGGCGCTGGACCGGGTCCGCAGCCGGTACTCGTGGCGGCGCTGCGCCGAGCAGCTCGCTGCCGTGTACGCGTCGGTGGGCGCCGTCGCCCGGCCGGCACCGGCGCTGGCCTGACGGCCCCGGGCCCGCCCGGCCGCGCCCGGCGACGCACCCCGCCCCACCGCCCGCCGCGCCCGGCGGGCCGGCGACGGCCCCGCCGACCACCCCAAGCTACCCGTCGGTAGCTTACGGCCGTAGGCTGGGCCGGTGAGCGCGCCCGGGGAGTACACGCAGGAGTACGTCGACGTCGACGGGGCCCGGCTCGGGGTGCAGGTCCACCCCGAGCCCGACGGCCCGCCCGGTGCCCCGGTCGTGGTGCTCTGGCCCGCCATGGGGGTGCGCGCCCGCTACTACCGCCCCTTCGCCGCGCACCTGCGGGCCGCCGGCCTCGCCGTGGTCGTCGCCGACCTGCGCGGCACCGGGGAGAGCACGCCCGCGCCGAGCCGCGCCTGCCGGTACGGCTACGCCGAGCTGGCCGCCGACGTGGGCGCGGTGCTGGCGGCGCTGAAGCCCCGGCTGGACGGCCGGCCCACCATCCTGCTCGGGCACTCCCTCGGCGGCCAGGCCGCCCTGCTGCACCTGGCCCTGCACGGCGCCGGCGCGGTGGACGGGCTGGCCCTGGTCGCCGTCGGCGTCCCCTATTGGCGGCACTACCAGGGGCCACGCCGGTTCGGGGTGCTGCCGTACAGCCAGGGGATCGCCGCGACCGCCCGGCTGCTCGGCGTCTGGCCCGGCTGGGGGTTCGGCGGCCGGCAGGCGCGCGGGGTGATCCGGGACTGGGCGTACACCGCCCGCGCCGGCCGCTTCCCCGCCCTGGACGGGGTGGACGTCGAGGCGGCGCTGCGCACGCTGGACGTGCCGGTGCTCGCGCTGAGCGTCGACGACGACCAGTACACCCCGCACGCCGCGCTGGACCACCTCTGCGGCAAGCTCCCCGCGGCCACCGTCGTGCGCGAGCGCCTCACCTCGGCGCAGGCGGGCGCCCCGCTGGACCACTTCGCCTGGGTACGCGCCAGCGGGCCGGTGGCCGCCCGGGTGGCGGCGTGGGCGGCCGGCCTGCCGAAGGCATGACCGGCTCCCTTCCCCGTGCGTAGTCGCGCGATCGGTGGGTATGCCGCAGCGCCCGTACGGTTGGAAGGGGATCAGATGTCCGAACGACACACCGCCCTGCGCTCGATGCACGACCTCGGCCTCGCCGCCTGGTTCGGCGGCTCGCTGATGGGTGCGCTCGGCGTCAACGGCGCGGCGACGCAGATCAACGACTCGACCCAGCGGCTCCCGGTGGCCTCCGCCGGGTGGTCCCGGTGGACGCCGGTCAACGCGGCGGCGATCGGGGCCCACCTGGCCGGCGCGGTCGGCGAGCTGGCGACCGAGAGCCCCCGCATGCTCGCCCAGTCGGGCGTGGGCCGGATGAGCGCCGTGAAGACGGCCCTCACGGTCGGCGCGCTGGCGGTCACCGGCTACAGCCGGCTGCTGGGCATGCGGCTGCAACGGGCCGGCGGCCCGTCGGTCGAGGGGATCACCGAGCCGAACCCGCAGACGCCGGCCGACGTCGCCTCCTACCAGCGGCAGATGCGGCTGCTCCAGTGGACGATCCCGGCGCTCACCGGCGCGCTGGTGGTGGTCACCGCGTACATGAGCGAGCAGCAGAAGCCCGGCCAGGTGTTCCGGGGGATGATCGGCCGGGTCGGCGGGCTGGCGAGCGCGCCGAAGACGATCGGCAAGGTGGCGGCGATGGGCGCGGCCAAGCGCCAGATGGCCATGTCCGGCCGCTGACCGTCCGCCACGCGCCGCTCCTGCCCCGCCGCCGCCACGGGCGGGGCGGGAGCGGCGCGGGCGGGCGACCGACGCCCGTACGCAACCGACCAGCGAGCCAGCGAGGTGGCCATGGCCAGCAGGGACGCATCGACGCCCGGCGGGGACCGGGGTGGGCCCGGGTCCGCCGACCCGTGGGGCAGCACCGACGGCTTCGACGCCGACCCGCCCTGGGGCGCCGGGGAGGACTCCCCGATGGACGAGGGCAGCGAGGAGACCGCCGCGCCGCGCGGCAGCCTCGGCGAGCGGCGGGCCGGCGAGCCGGCCGCGCCCACGCCACCGGCGGGCCGGCACGGGTTCGGCCCGGTCGAGGAGCGGCCGACGGTCCCGGCGGGGCCGGGCGCGCCGCCCGACCCCGCGCCGTCGGGGCGCGCCTTCCCCGACGACAGCGCGGACGGTGACCTGCCGGACAACGCCCTGGAGGAGGCGACCGGCATGCGCCCGGAGGGGATCAGCCGCCGCGGCTGACCCCGGCGGGCGCGACGGCCGCCTCGCCGACGAGCTCGGCCAGCCGGGCGGCGTCGCGCTGGGCCTGGCCGCCGCAGCAGTTGTTGAACAGCACGTGCAGCTCGTCGACGCCGCCGGCCAGCTCGGTCAGCAGCTCCGCCCAGGCGCGCAGCTCCCGCTCGTCGTAGGCGTACCGGAACTTGTCCTGCTTGTCGCCGCTCTCCCAGGCCGCGCTGTGGCCGTGGAACCGGACCACCGCCGGGTCCGCGGTGGCGACCAGGATCGGCGGCACCGACGAGGCGAACCCCTGCGGCATGTCCACGCAGACGAAGGAGAGGTCGTGCTCGCGCAGGTGGGTCAACGTGCGCAGTGCGGTGGCCTCGTCGGCGAACCAGGAGCCGTGCCGCAGCTCGACGCTCACCCGCCAGGGGCGCAGCCGCGCGGCCGTCTCAACGATGCGCCGCTCGGCGGCGGCGCTGCGCGCCAGCCACGGCGGAAACTGCAACAGCACCGCGCCGAGCCGGTCGGCCGCCGCGATCGGCTCCAGCGCCGCGCGGAACCGGCTCCACAGCTCGTCGTACGCCCCGGCGGGCAGGTCCCGGCGGCGCACGCGCGACGGGCCGCCGGCCGGGCGCAGGTCCCGGGGCAGCACCGAGACCGGGGTCGGGTGGCCGGTGAAGAGGCTGAACGCCTTGACGTCGAAGGTGAAGCCCGGCGGGGTGGCGGCCACCCACCCGGCGGTGGTCTCCGGCGCGGGCACCGCGTAGTACGAGGTGTCCACCTCGACCAGCCCGAACCGCTCGGCGTAGAAGCCGAGGCGGCCGGCGGGGGTGTTGACGGCGCGCGGATACCACCCCGAGCGCAGCAGCAGCTGGTCGGCCCACGAGGACGTGCCCACCCTGATCTCACCCATGTGGATCAGTGGACCGCGCCCCGGCCGGATCGGCAACCGGAGCGCCACCCGCCAGGTCGCCGGGTGGCGGAAAGTGTCGGTGGGTCCGCATAGGTTGGTCGGGAGATGACCAGTAAGGATGGTGGCATGACCAGTCCCGAGCAGCTCCGCACCGGCGAGCGGGCCGACCTGTTGCAGGCCCTGCGCCAGCACCGCGCGTTCCTGCGCAGGACCGTGGACGGCCTCACCGACGAGCAGGCCGCGCGGCGCAGCACGGTCAGCGAGCTCTGCCTCGGCGGGCTGATCAAGCACGTCGCCCTCACCGAGCAGTCGTGGCTGCGGTTCGCCGTCGACGGCGCCGACGCGATGCGGGCCGGCCAGGAGGACTGGGCCGACGGGTTCCGGATGGGCGACGAGACCCTGGCCGCCCTGCTCGACCGCTACGCCCGGGTGGCCGCGACGACCGACGAGCTGGTCGCGACGCTCGACCTGGACGCCGCCCACGCGCTGCCCGCCGCCCCCTGGTTCGAGCCCGGGGCGACCTGGTCGGTGCGCCGGGTGCTGCTGCACGTGATCGCCGAGACGTCCCAGCACGCCGGGCACGCCGACATCCTCCGCGAGGCCATCGACGGCGCGAAGATGATGGGCTGAGCCGGCCCGTCCGGTGGCGATGTGACGCCCGCACGCCCGATGGCGCTGAGGGACACGAGATGAACGCACACCGGATGGACCAGGAGACCGTCGAGCGCCTGCTCGCCGGCTCCGTCGGTGACCCCGTTGCCGGCCCTGTCGGCAGCTCCGTCGGCGACGCCCGACGCGACCCGGAGCCGCTGGTCCGACTCCTGGCGGCGGTCCGCGCCGCCCCCCGCCCCGACGAGCTGCGCGGCGAGGGCGCGGCCCTGCACGCCTTCCGGCTGGCCCGCGCCGGGTCGGCCGGGCCGGTCCGGGCGCGGCCCACGCTCCTCGCCGGCCTGTTGAGCGCGAAGGCCGCGCTCGCGGCGCTGGCCGTCGCCGCGACCGGCGGGGTCGCGCTCGCCGCCACCCACGGCGCGCTGCCCCAGCCGCTCGACGGGGCGGGCGAGCGGGCGGAGGCACCGGCGAGCGGGCGGCCCGCGCCGAGCCGGTCGCCGGGGCGCACCGCCGGCTCGCCGGGGGGCGTCCGCGACCCCCGGGTCCCGCCGGCCCCGCTGGTCGTCCTCTGTCACCGCCTGCGCGCCGAGGCCACGGTGGACGAGGCCCTCGCCGCGCCGCGCTACGCGGACCTGGTCGCCGCCGCCGGCGGCCCGGACCTTGTGGTGAGCTGGTGCGCCGAGGCGGTCGCGGCGTCCGCCCCGGCCGCCGCCACGACGCCGACGGGTCAACCGGGCGTCGACGGAAGGCCGGACGGGCGGCCCGGCCGGTCCCCGGCCACTCCCTCGCTGCCGGCTGGCCCTCCGTCGGGCGGCCCCGCGTCGCCAGGGAGGCCCACGGTGCCGGCGACCCCGCCGATGCCGGGAACTCCGTCGATGCCGGGAACTCCGTCGGCGCCGGCGGGCCGACCCGCGCCGGCCGACCGGTCCATGCCGGCCACCCCGGCGGGAGGCCGACCCACTACGACACCCACCGGCCGGCCCGTCCCGACCACGCGCGGCGCAGGGTGACCCGCCGAGTTGGCGGTACGATCACCTGCGGAAGCTGCGGACGGAGTCCACGCTGACGCAGGAGCGGTTGGCCGAACGCGCCGGGGTGAGCGTCGAGACGATTCGCAAGCTGGAGCAGAACGAACGAACCAGCGCCCGCATGTCGACCCTGAACCGGCTGGCTACCGCGCTGGGTGTGCCCACGACGGCATTGATGGGGTCCGCCGCCCAGGCACAGGCGATGCGTGAACCTAACGCCGAACCACTCGGCCTCGTCGACGTCCGCCGCGCGCTGACGCCGGTATCCGGTCTCGACGGACGCTCGGTGGTCGGCGATCCGGAGACCGGCCCACCCACCGCCGCCGACGTTCGCCGCTCCATCCTGACCGCGAACACGATCTACCACGCCAACGACTACGCAGCGGCGCTCGGGCTGATTCCCGGCCTGCTGGACGAGGCTCGGGCACTTGTCGGATTCAGCGACGGCGACGAACGGTCGACCGCCCACGCGCTCGCGTCCCGGGCGCACCAGTTGGCCGGTCGGCTGCTCATTCAGCTTCGCCGCCTGGACCTCGCACATGTCGCCCTCGCCTCGGCCCTCGACCACGCGCGTCGCAGTGGCGACCAGATGGTGGGTGCCGCAGCGGTCGCGCCGATGTGCTGGCTGCTGCTGCGGCAGGCCCGGTTCGCGGAGGCGGAGGCCCTCGCGGTCCGCACAGCCGATCAGGTCGAGCCGAGGCTGTCCACTGCGTCACCTGCCGAACTCGCCGCCTGGGGGTTCCTGCTGATGAAGGGCGCGTCGGCCGCGGTGCGGGACGCCAGGCACGCTGACGCCCGCGACATGCTCGACCTGGCGGCAGCCGGAGCGCACCGGCTCGGCGACCGGCCGAGCCCGGACGCCGACATCACCGGGGTGGCGCAGTGGCGGGTTCGGCGCGGGTTGACGCATCATCCTTGATCACCGGGGCGAGGTGCGCCGGGTGGGGTCAGCCGGGGTGGCGGGCCCGGTCGCCCGGCGTGCGGTCGCGGCCGTACGCGTCGGCGTGCCCCCAGCGGCCCGGGACGTCGAGCAGCTCGATCCGCCCGGCGCCCCTCGGCAGCGCCGGGTTGACCAGCAGGTTCTCGCCGCAGGGCGCCAGCCCGAGGACGGTGCCGAGCAGCATCAGCAGCGCGCCCGACGACCACGACTGGGGTCGGCCGGCGTGCGGGAGCTGGACAGGGAAGCGGGTGAGGTCGCGGTGGTAGCCGGCGATCACCTCCGGCACCGGGTTGCCCAGCATCTGCACGACGTCGAAGATGCCGGCCGCGATCCGGGCCGCCGCCTCGTCGCAGCCGTACCGGCGCAGCCCGGCCGCGATGATCGCGTTGTCCGACGGCCACACGGAGCCGAGGTGCGCGCCGACCGGGTTGTAGGCCCGCTGCCCGTCGGCCAGGGTCCGCACCCCCCAGCCGGAGAAGAGCCGTGGCCCGAGGAGATGCCGGGCCACCGCCTCGGCGTGCTGCTCGGCGACGATGCCGCTCCACAGCAGGTGCCCCATGTTGGAGGCGAGCGCGTCGACCGGTTCGCCGTCGGGCCCCAGGGCCAGCGCGTAGTACTCGCGGTGGGGCAGCCAGAAGTCCCGGTTGAACCGTGCCTTCAGCTCCGCCGCCTCCCGTTCCAGCCGGTCGGCGTACACGGGGTCGTCCCAGAACTCGCGGGCCAGGCGCGCGCCGCGCCGCTTCGCGTCGTACGCGTACCCCTGCACCTCGCAGACGGCGCGGGGCAGCGCCGGCGCGCGTCCCTCGGCGTCGACGATCGCGCCGGGCGAGTTCTTCCAGCACTGGTTCTCCAGCCCGGTGCGGGTGTTGCGCCGCTGGTAGCGCACGTAGCCGTCGCCGAGGATGTCGCCGTACTCGTCGATCCAGTCCAGCGCCATCCGGGCGGGGTGGCGCAGCTCGCGGACCAGGTCCGCGTCGCCGGACCAGCGCTCGTACTCGTCGAGCAGGATCACGAACAGCGGGGTGGTGTCGGCCGCGCTGTAGTGCAGGTAGGTGGGTGACTCGCCGAAGACGGCGTTCTCGCCGTAGCGGTACTCGGCCACGATCTTGCCGGGTTCCTCCTCGCGGTGGTCGTCGAGCCGGCCGCCCTGGCCGAGGGCGAGCAGCCGCAGGGTGGGCGGGGCCAGCTCCGGGGTGAACGGCAGCGTCTCCAGGCAGGTGATCAGGGCGTCCCGGCCGTACAGCGCCATCGCCCACGGCAGGCCGCCCACCGGCAGTTTGTCCGGGATCGACAACGGCGTGTACCGCAGCGCGGCGAGGTCGTCGAGGCTCCCCTCGTACGCCGCGCGGAGCCCGTCGTGCTCGGCGACCAGCTTCGGGGCACGCTCGTGCCAGCGGCGCAGGTCCTCCCGCATGTCCCGGCGGACCTGCTCGCGGTGGGCCTCCAGGCTGGACCGCAGGTCCCGGGCCCCCGCCCCCCGCAGGACCATGCCGATGTTCAGGTCGGTCGTCCACGAGCCGTTCGGGGGGACCCGGATCCGGAAGGTCATCCCGTCGGGGTCCACCTCCACGGGGGCGGTGGACGAGACGACGGTTTCCCGGCCGAACCGCTCCCGCTGGTAGGTCAGCCGGAGCTGCCCCTCGGCCGACATCGGCACGGCGACGATCCGCCGCTCCCTCGGCTCCTTGATCTCGGCGGTGTCGGCGAAGTCCGAGGCGATCTCCATCCGCACCGTGTAGTCCGCCGGCTCGGCCGAGTGGTTGAGCACCACGATCCGCTCGTTGAAGCTGTCGTCGATGGACCGGTGCCGGATCACCGAGACGTCGGCGTCGACGTAGTGGCTCGCCGCGCCGGGAACCAGCACGAACCTCGTCTCGAAGTACGTCATCTCGTCGCGGGACAGGGCCTTCAGCCGCTTGCCGTCGATGGTGAGCACCCAGCGGGACAGGAACCGGGTGTCGAACGAGAAGAGGCCGATGGGCGCGAGCGGATCGGGCGTCATGTCGCCCTGCGCGTCGCTGACCGCGAAGGAGTTGCCGGTCAGCACGTTGACCAGTTCCTGCTTCACGGCCGCTCACCCCCGTGCGACGCCGACGCACCCCGCGCCGCGGCCGCCCTGACCGCCACCTCGCGGGGGTGGCGGGCGTCGGGCGGGCCGGGGAGGAGCCGGCGCAGCAGCATCAGCAGCCGCAGGTCCCCCTGGGCGGTGACGTCGTTGCGGACCAGCGCCGCGCCGATGTGGGTGCCCTCGGCGACGATCCGGTCGAACACCTCCCGGTCCCCCGCGACGACGAGGTCCGCCGCCTCCGCCGACCGGCTCACCCCGACCTGCTGGTCACCGATGGTGAGGAACCAGTGGTCGGTGCTGCCGTCGTCGCGGATGTCGAGGCGCACCGTGCCGCTGACGGTGTCCGGCAGGTCCTCGTGGCGTCCCCCGACCCAGCAGGCCAGGTAATCCGCGGCGGATGCGGTCATCGGCCCTCCCCCTCCCGGACGACACAGGTCGTTTCCGGAGCGTCCCCGCCCGGCGGGTGATCCCGGGTCACCCGGTCCGGGTGAATTCCGGCCGGCGCGTCCGGGCCGGGCGCGGCGGCGGCCGTTTGTCCGGACGTCGAACGGGCACGCCGACGGCACGAGCCGAGCGATGGAACAGGAGAGACCCATGCGCGCGCTGCGGTTGCCGGGCTGGAAGTCCGAACCCGAGCTGGTCGAGGTGGCCGAACCCACCGCCGGCCCCGGTCAGGTGGTGGTGCGGATCGGCGGGGCGGGGGCCTGCCACTCCGATCTGCACCTGATGCACGACTTCGACGCCGGGGCGGTGCCCTGGAACCCGCCGTTCACCCTCGGCCACGAGAACGCCGGCTGGGTGCACGACCTCGGCGCCGGGGTGACCGGCCTAGAGGTCGGTCAGCCGGTGGCGGTCTACGGCGCGTGGGGCTGCGGCTCCTGCGACCGCTGCCGGGTGGGCGTCGACCCGTACTGCGAGAACCCGGCCGCCGCGCCGGTGCCCGGTGGGGGCGGCGGCCTCGGCCTGGACGGCGGCATGGCCGAGTACGAGCTGGTGCCCGACGCCCGGCACGTCGTGCCGCTGCCCGACGGGCTCGACCCGCTGCACGCCGCGCCGCTGACCGACGCGGGCCTCACCCCGTACCACGCGATCCGCCGGTCGTGGCACAAGCTCGCGCCCGGCAGCACCGCGGTGGTGATCGGTGTCGGCGGCCTCGGCCACGTCGGCGTGCAGATCCTGAAGGCCACCACGGCGGCGCGCGTCATCGCCGTGGACACCCGGCCCGAGGCGCTCAAGCTGGCCGAGGAGTACGGGGCCGACCTGACGCTGCGCTCCGGCGAGGAGACCGCGCAGGAGATCCGGGGGGCCACCCCCGGCGGGCGGGGCGCGGACGTGGTCCTCGACTTCGTCGGCGCGGACGCCACGCTGCGGCTCGGCGCGGCGGCCGCCCGTACGCTCGGGGACCTCACCATCGTCGGCATCGCCGGCGGCACGCTGCCGGTGTCGTTCTTCTCCGTGCCGTACGAGGTGAGCATCCAGACGACCTACTGGGGCAGCCGGCCGGAGCTGATCGAGGTGCTCGACCTGGGCGCCCGAGGGCTGGTGCGGCCGAAGACGACCACGTTCCCGCTGGACCAGGCGGTCGACGCCTATCGGCGGCTGCGGGACGGCTCGGTGGAGGGGCGCGCGGTCATCGTCCCGTGAGCAGCAGGCCCCGGACGTAGGCGGCCTGGCCGACGTGCTGGAGGTCGTCCTCGGCGATGCTGACCAGCCGGACCCCGAGGGTCACCGGCGGGTCCCACGCCTCGTCGACCACCCGGTCCAGGTCCGCCGGCCGCAGCCCGGCCAGGAATCCCCGGGTCCGCTCCGCGACCGCGTCGTGATAGTCGACGAGCGCCCGGGCGCTCTCCGGCGCGACGGCGGCGACCTGCTCCGGGGTGTGCGCGTAGCCGGTGTCGTCCGGGTCGGCGGGCAGCCCGAACCGGCCCGCCCAGTCGCCGGTGACCCAGATCTGCTCGGCGTCGAGCACGTCGGCGACGTGGTGGTCCTGCACCCGGGTCAGGTGCCACACCAGCCAGCCCACCGGGTTCGCGCCGGGCGCGGGCGCGCGGCGTAGCTGCTCCGGGGTGAGGCCGTCGACCGCGGCGCGGACCAGGGCGGGCAGCCGGCCGTAGGTCTCGGTCAGTACGTCGCTGATCTCCACGCGCTTCCTCCTCGGTCGGGTGTGCGGTCCCCACGCCAGTACCGCAGGGGCGGGCGGCCAAACCTGGTGGCCGGCGCGGCGGGGCCCGGCCCTAGGGTGTTCGGGTGGTCGCCGCGCTGGAGCTGTATCTCGACACCGACGCGACCCGGCGGATCCGGGTCCTGTGGGACGCGTTGGAGTCCGAGGGCGTGCAGAGCATGCGCAGCCTGCTGGAGCGGCGGCACCGCCCGCACGTGTCGCTCGCGGTGGCCCCGCGGCTGGACCCGGACCGGGTGGCCGACGCCCTGGCCGGCACGACGGTGGCGGCCCCGCTGCGGCTGTCGTTCCGGCACGCCGGGCAGTTCGTCGGCCGGGTGCTCTGGCTGGGCCCGTCGCCCACGGCCGGCCTGCTGGCCCACCAGGCGCTCGTGCACGACCGGCTGGCCGCCGCCGGGATCGCGGTGGCCGAGCACTACCGGCCGGGGCGCTGGGTGCCGCACTGCACGCTGTCGATGCGCGTGCCCAACGCGCTGATGGCGGCCGCGGTGCGGCGCTGCCTGGAGGTGCTGCCGCTGGAGGCGACGGTGGTCGGCGCGGCGGTGACCGACCACGCCCGGGACATCTGCCGGCCGCTGCCCTGATCCGTCGGGACAACGACGCCGAGCTATGCGAGGAATCCTCACGGACCGTACGCGGCCGGCCGAGTCCAGCACTTAAGGATGATTCAGGGGTCAATTCTGGGGTCGATTGATCCCACCTCGCACGCGACTCAGATTACGGGTTACCGAATGCGCGATCTCCTTGCCGAAAACGAATTCCGTACTTACATTTCACGGAGTTTACGCTCAGCCTGTGCGGAGGAGAGCACGTGGAACTCACATTGACCTTCGACGCCGCGTATGCGGCCCACGCGGCGGTCGTCATGTCGACCGTCGCCGAGTCGAACCCGGGCCAGGCGGTCCGCTACTGGCTCATCGCGGCCGACGACGTCAGCCCCTCGGCCCGCGCCGCCCTCGGCCGGGCGGCCGGGCCCGACGCCACCGTGGAGTACCTGCGGGTGGACACGTCCGTGGTGAACCTGCCGAAGGGCAGCGACCCCGTGATGGCCTACCTGTCCCCGGCGATGTACCTGCGCCTGCTGGTCCCGGCCGCGCTTCCCGACGAGGTGCGGCGGGTCCTCTACCTCGACTGCGACACGATGTGCACGAACAGCCTGGCCCCGCTGTTCGACGTGGACCTGGGCGGCGTCCCGCTGGGCGCGGTCCGGGACCCGTTCAACCGGCGGCTGCTCGACATGGGCGGAATCCCCGGCCTCGCCGATTACCGCGACCTGGACCCGTGGGCCTCCTACTTCAACTCGGGGGTGCTGCTGATCGACGTGCACCGGTGGCGGGAGTGCGAGGTCACCGAGAAGGCGCTGGCGTACCTCACCCGGCACGCCCACGAGTCGCGGTATCCGGACCAGGACGCCCTCAACTACGCCGTGTACGACAACTGGCTGCGGCTGCCCCGGCAGTGGAACGACCTGATGGCCTGGCGGCTGGAGCCCGAGTTCGGCGGGAAGCTCTCCGACTCGGCGGTGCTCCACCCGGCCGGACCGATCAAGCCGTGGCAGCCCGGCTTCCCGAAGGGGGCCCGGCGCGACCTGTACTGGCGGCACCGCCGCCGCAACGGCGGGCTGGTCGCCGCCCGCCGCTGACCCGGCGCACCCGGCCGCCGGGCCGCCGACCGGGCGCACTCCCGCCGCCGCGCCGCCGACTCCGCCCGGGCCGCCGCGCCGCCGGCACCGGGGCCCGACCGCCGGACCGGACCGCAACCCGGACCGGCGGGACGGGTCACGGCGGGCGTTCTGCCATCATCGTCACGATGTCCGCCACCCCACCCGCGCCGGCCGCCGCCCGCGCCGCCGCGCCCCCGGCCGGCCCCGCCACCCCCGCACGCGGCGCCGTGCTCGAAGCGGTGCTGGAACGCGTCACGTACGTCAACGAGGAGACCGGGTACACCATCGCCCGGGTCGCCACCGACCGCTCCGGCGACGACCTGCTCACCGTGGTCGGCGCCCTGCCCGGCGCGCAGCCCGGCGAACGGCTGCGGCTGGTCGGCCGGTGGGGCTCGCACCCGAAGTACGGGCGGCAGTTCGAGGTGCACCAGTGCACCACCGTCCTGCCGGCGACCGTGCAGGGCATCGAGCGCTACCTGGGGTCGGGCCTGATCAAGGGCATCGGCCCGAAGATGGCGGCCCGGATCGTGGCCGCCTTCGGCGTGGACACGCTGCGCGTCATCGAGGAGGAGCCCGGCCGGCTGATCGAGGTCCACGGCCTCGGCCGCAAGCGCACCGCCGCAATCGGCGCGGCCTGGCAGGAGCAGAAGGCCATCAAGGAGGTCATGGTCTTCCTCCAGGGCGTCGGCGTCTCCACCTCGCACGCCGTGCGCATCTTCAAGCAGTACGGCGACGAGTCCATCGCCGTGGTGCGCGACGACCCCTACCGGCTCGCCGCCGACGTGTGGGGCATCGGGTTCCGCACCGCCGACAACATCGCCAAGGCGGTGGGCATCCCCCACGACAGCCCCCAGCGGGTCCGCGCCGGCATCCGGTACACGCTCTCCGAGGCCGCCGACGGCGGGCACTGCTACCTGCCCGAGCCGAACCTGGTCGCCGACGCCGCGGCGATCCTGGAGGTCCCGGCGGACCTGGTCGCCGCCGGCCTGGCCGACCTCGTGGCGACCGAGGACGGCGTGGTCGGCGAGGCGGTGCCGAACCCGAGCAGCGAGGGCGCGGTCATCCCGGCCGTCTACCTGGTGCCGTTCCACCGGGCCGAGTCGGCCCTCGCGGCGAGCCTGGTCCGGCTGCTGACCGACCGGGCGGACCGGATGCCGGCCTTCGCGGGCGTGGACTGGGGCCGGGCCCTGGCCTGGCTCAAGGCCCGCACCGGGGCAGAGCTGGCCCCCGAGCAGGAGCAGGCCGTACGGCTGGCGCTGACCTCGAAGGTCGCCGTGCTGACCGGCGGCCCCGGCTGCGGCAAGTCGTTCACCGTCCGGTCGATCATCGAGCTGGCGGCGGCGAAGAAGGCGAAGATCGTGCTGGCCGCGCCGACCGGCCGGGCGGCGAAGCGGCTCACCGAGCTGACCGGCCACCCGGCGACCACCGTGCACCGGCTGCTCCAGTTGCGCCCCGGCGGAGACGCCACCTTCGACCGGGACAACCCGGTCGACGCCGACCTGATGGTGGTCGACGAGGCGTCCATGCTCGACCTGATCCTCGCCAACAAGCTGGTCAAGGCGGTGCCGCCCGGCGCACACCTGCTGCTGGTCGGCGACGTCGACCAGTTGCCGTCGGTCGGCGCGGGTGAGGTGCTGCGCGACGTGCTCGCCGCCGGGACGGTGCCCCGGGTGCGGCTGACCCGCATCTTCCGGCAGGCCCAGGAGTCGGGCGTGGTGGTCAACGCCCACCGGATCAACGCCGGTCAGGCCCCGGTGTTCGGCGAGCACCCCGACTTCTTCCTCTTCCCCAGCGACGAGCCGGAGGTCACCGCCGAGCAGGTGGTCGACATCGTGACCCGACGGATCCCGCGCCGGTTCGGGCTGCGCCCCCGCGACGTGCAGGTGCTCACCCCGATGCTGCGCGGGCCGGCCGGCGCCGGGAACCTGAACACCCTGCTCCAGCAGGCGATCGCCCCGCACCGCGAGGACGCGCCGGAGCGGCGGCACGGCGGGCGGGTCTTCCGGGTCGGCGACAAGGTCATCCAGGTCCGCAACAACTACGACAAGGGCGCGGCCGGGGTGTTCAACGGCACCGTCGGCGTGGTCACGGCCCTGGACCCCGACGAGCAGACCCTGACCGTGCGCACCGACGAGGACGAGGACATCGGGTACGAGTTCCACGAGCTCGACGAGCTCCAGCACGCGTACGCGATCACGGTGCACCGGTCGCAGGGCAGCGAGTATCCGGCGGTGGTGGTGCCGGTGACCATGGGGGCGTACACGATGTTGCAGCGCAA
Organism: Micromonospora carbonacea; assembly: GCF_014205165.1. Classification (NCBI taxonomy): domain Bacteria; kingdom Bacillati; phylum Actinomycetota; class Actinomycetes; order Micromonosporales; family Micromonosporaceae; genus Micromonospora; species Micromonospora carbonacea. The sequence goes on from NZ_JACHMZ010000001.1 coordinate 4,512,408, forward strand.
CCTGCTCTACACCGCCGTCACCCGGGCCCGGAAGCTGGTGGTGCTGGCCGGTTCGCGCAGGGCGCTGGCCATCGCGGTGCGGACGGCCGGCACCGGTCGCCGGCACACGGCGCTGACCCACCGGCTCGCGCCCGACCGGCCCTGAGCCGCCGGTGCTCTCCCCCGACGGCCCTGAGCCGCCGGCGGTCGGCGCGGCCCGCCGCGGGCCGCGCCGGCCGCGGGGCGCTGCCTCGCCTACTCGGCGATCCGGGTGCGGCCGGTCCAGCGGAAGACGACCGGCGCCTCGCCGCCACCGGAGTCCCGCTCGAAGTGCTCGTAGCCCCCGTAGTGGCGTACCTTGATCTTGTGTTCCACCGGGGAGACCCGGTGGCTGCGCAGCTCGGTCGGCAGGTTGGCGGGCCCGCCCTCGAGCACGACGTCGATGATGCCGGCAGCCTCGCCGCTGAGGGTCATGGCCGGCACCGACCAGGCGATCCGGTCGTCATCGTTGACGATGGGGTTCGCCGTCCGGACAGTGGGGGCGGATTCGGAAACTGTCATCGCACGACCTCCGTCGCTCGTCGCTCCGCCTCGGACGCGCCGGTCGCTGCGCGGAGCGGATCACCGAACGGGGGGCGACACCCCGTTCCGCGGCAGGCGGAACGGGCGGCGGGAGAAACGCCCTCCCGACGGTCGGCGACGACCCCCGTCCGCCTCGAACGTAATCCAGATCACACTCACCGAACACCCTTAGCGACCCCCTAGCGGGCCGGGTGCCGCGTAGGCCGCTGGTGAGAAGGGAACCCGTCTCTACCGGAGGCGTTAAGAGGGGGCCCTTCCTTTCACTCCCAGCGGAAGAAGCGGGTGGCCAGGACACTGCCGACGACGGCGGTGACCGCCAGGGCGAGCAGCTGCGGCCACGCCGGGCTGTCGCCGGCCCAGGCCGCCGCGAGCGTGTCCACGGTGGCCCCGAGCGGCGAGTAGTCGCCGATGCGGGCCAGCACCGCCGGCATCTGGTCGCGCGGCAGCCAGGCGCCGGCGAGGAAGAGCAGCGGGAAGAACAGCGCCGGCCCGATCGACTGGGCCGCCCGCGCCGACGGGGCGAGCGCCGCGATGAGCAGGCCCACGGCGAAGAGGCAGGCCACGCCGAGCAGGAACGCCAACACGAAGGCGGGCACGTTGGCCGGCGCCGGCTGGTCCAGCAGGAAGCGTACGCCGACCGCGGTGACCACCGCGCCGGCCACACCCATCACCAGGTTGACCACCACCTGCGCCACGAGCAGCAGGGCCGGGTTGACCGGGGTGGTGGCCAGGCGGCGCAGCACCCGCCGCTCCCGGTAGATGCCCAGCGCCATCGGCAGGGTGAACAGGGCGAGCATGCCGATGGTAAGGGCCAGCGCGAGGGCCGGCAGGAAGGTCAGCTCGCCGTGCTGCCCGGCGTCCCCGCCGGAGGCCCCGCGCTGCGGCAGCCCGAAGACCAGCATGAGGCCGAGCGGCAGGGCGAAGACGAAGAACAGCGACACCGGCTCGCGCAGGAACAGCTTCGCCTCGACGGCGATGAGCTTGGACAGGGCGTTCACGAGGACCTCTCGTCGGTCGACGGCGGGGTGGTGGCCCGGGCGGCGCGGCCGGTCAGCGAGACGAAGGCGTCGTCCAGGGTGGGCTGCTCGACGCGCAGGCCGGCGTAGCGGACCTGCCGCTCGGCCAGGGCCGACAGCACCGTCTGGAGGACCTGCTCCGGGCCGGTGACGGTGACCTCGTCGCCGGTGCGGCGCACCCCGGTCACCTCGGGCAGCGCGGCGAGCAGGGCGTCGTCCACCGGGTCGAGCGGGCGGAAGTGCACCCGGTGCTCGGTGCCCACCCGGGAGAGCAGGCCGGCGGGGGTGTCGATCGCCACGACCCGGCCGGTGTCGATGATGGCCAGCCGGTCGCAGAGCCGCTCGGCCTCCTCCATGAAGTGCGTGACCAGCACGACCGTCACGCCCCGGTCGCGGATGCGCTCGACCAGGTCCCAGGTGTCCCGCCGGCCCTGCGGGTCGAGCCCGGTGGTCAGCTCGTCGAGGATGGCGATCTCGGGGCGGCCGACCAGCGCGAGGGCCACCGACAGCCGCTGCTTCTGCCCGCCGGACAGCTTGTGGAAGGCGGTGTCGCGCTGGGCGGCCAGGCCGAGGTCGTCGAGCAGCCCGTCGATGTCGGCCCGGTTGCGGTAGAAGGACCGGTAGAGGTCGAGCGCCTCGCGTACGCGCAGCTTGTCGGGCAGCTGGCTCTCCTGCAACTGGGCGCCGACGCGCTGGCGCACCTCGGTGCGGTCGCGGACCGGGTCGAGCCCGAGGACGCGGACGGTGCCGCCGTCGGCGCGGCGCAGCCCCTGCACGCACTCGACCGTGGTGGTCTTGCCCGCCCCGTTGGGGCCGAGCACGCCGAAGATCTCGCCCTGGTCGACGGTGAAGGAGACGTCGTCGACGGCGATCTTGTCGCCGTACCGCTTGTGCAGGTGCTCGACCTCGATGACCGGCATGGGCGTGGTCCTCCGTCGCGTGCGGATCGCCGGCCGGCGAGGGCGGGCCCTCGGGGAATCGCGGCGTCTGGGTGCTGGGTGGTGTCGCGGGCTGGGGATGGGGTGGCGGGGTGCTGGGGACGTGGGTGCGGGGCCACGGTGCGGTCGTGGCCACGGGTCGGACGACGACCGGCGCACGGGCGGTCGACGCCGGATATCATCCGGCCAACCGAGGCCCGAATCAACTCATCGGCTGACGGATCGGGGTGCCGACCGGGATCGGGACCGGTCGGCAGGGGTGCCGGGCGGTCACCCGGCGTGTCCGTCGACCCCGCCCGGTCCGACGCCCGGGGCCGCGAGCCCGTCGCCGCCGGTCGCCGGCCGGGCGGCCGGCGACGCGTCGGGGGCGGGGCGCGGGTCGCAGAGCGGCAGCAGCTCCCCCAGCCCGGCCAGGACGACGTCCGGGCCGGCGGCGAGCAGGGTCGCCGGGTCGGACTCCCCCCACAGCGCCGCGACGGCGCGGACCCCCGCCGCGCGGGCGCTGGCCAGGTCGCTGGGCGCGTCGCCGACCATCAGCGCGTCGGCGGGCGCGACACCGAGCAGCTCCAGCGCCCGGCGCACGATGTCCGGCGCCGGCTTCGGGCGGGCCACCTCGTCGGAGCCGACGACGTGGTCGACCAGGCGCAGCAGGTCCAGCCGGCCCAGCAGGTCGCGGGCACGCACCCCGCTGCGGCCGGTCGCCACGGCCAGCCCGATCCCGCGCCCGCGCAGCGCGCCGAGCACCCCGGCCGCCCCGTCCACCGGCGTGACGAGGTGGGCCAGCCGGTTGCTCTCCCGCACGAACGGGTCGGCCATCGCCGCCGGCAGGCCCATCAGCCGCAGCACGTCGGGCAGGTAGCGGCCCGGGTGGCGGCAGTATTCGTCGACGGGCGCGACGCCGCCGCCGACCACCTCGGCGTACGCGAGGGCGAACGCCTCGCGGGCCACGGCCAGGCTGTCGGCCAGCACGCCGTCGAGGTCCAGGACCACCGCCCGGACTCCCCCGGGCCCGCGCTCCGCCGCACCCGCCACCGGCGTCACCTCCCCGCACACGCACGCACCCGACACGCCGGCACAGGCCGTAGGGGTGGCCCGCCGACGACCGCCCCGGCTAGCGTCGGGTCGCCGGGACCCGCCGGGCCGGGTCCGCCGCGACGGCCCGACCGGCCGGCGTCCCCGCGAACCCTACCGGTGGAGAGGTGCGTCCACATGCCGCTGCTGAGCTGGCTGTCCGAGTCGGCCGACGACCGTCCGGGCGCGGTCCGGGTCGACGACCGGGCCGTGTCCTGGGTGGAGCTGCGCCGGCTCGCCACGGCGGTCGCCGACGACCTGGGCGGGGTGGACCGGGTGGCCGTCGAGGCGACGCCCACCCTGGAGACGGTGGTCGGGGTGGTCGGCGCGCTGCTGGCCGGCGCGGCGGTCGTGCCGGTGCCGCCGGACGCCGGGCCGCTGGAGCGGGACCACATCCTGCGCGACTCCGGCGCGACGGCGCTGCTCGCCCCGGCCGGCGGCGACCGGCCGGCCGGCGACGGGGGCCCGCCGGTGATCCCCGTCGACCTGGCGCGGCGGTCGGACACCGTCCACCCCGAGCCGGACCCGGCCGCCACCGCGCTGATCCTCTACACCAGCGGCACGACCGGTGCGCCGAAGGGCGCGGTGATCGGCCGGCGGGCGGTCGCCGCCTGCCTGGACGGGCTCGCCGACGCCTGGGCGTGGACGCCCGAGGACCTGCTGGTGCACGGGCTGCCGCTGTTCCACGTGCACGGCCTCGTGCTGGGGGTGCTGGGGCCGCTGCGGCTGGGCAGCCGGCTGCACCACGTGGGCCGGCCGCGCCCCGAGCGGTACGCGGCGGCCGGCGGCACGGTCTACTTCGGCGTACCCACGGTGTGGTCCCGGATCGCGGCGGACCCGGACTCGGCGCGGGCGCTGCGCCCGGCGCGGCTGCTCGTCTCGGGCAGCGCGGCCCTGCCGGCGGCGGTCTTCGCGGACCTGGCCGCGCTCACCGGCCACGAGACCGTCGAGCGGTACGGGATGACCGAGACCCTGATCACGGTGAGCGCGCGGGCGGACGGGCCGCGCCGGCCGGGGACGGTCGGCGTGCCGCTGCCCGGGGTGCGGACCCGGCTGGCCGACGAGCACGGCGCGGCGCTGCCCGCCGACGGCGAGGCGATGGGCGAGCTCCAGGTCGCCGGCCCGACCCTCTTCGACGGCTACCTCGGCCGGCCGGACGCCGACGCGGCGACCCGCACCCCGGACGGCTGGTTCCGCACCGGCGACGTCGCCACGATCGGCCCCGACGGGTGGCACCGGATCGTCGGCCGCGCCGCCACGGATCTGATCAAGAGCGGCGGGTACCGGATCGGGGCCGGCGAGGTGGAGGACGCCCTGCTGGCCCACCCGGGCGTCCGGGAGGCCGCCGTGGTCGGCACCCCGCACCCGGACCTCGGCCAGCAGGTCACCGCGTACGTGGTGGGCGACGGGGTGGACGGCCCGGAGCTGATCGACTTCGTGGCCCGCCAGTTGTCGGCGCACAAGCGGCCCCGCGAGGTGCGGCTGGTCGACGCGCTGCCCCGCAACGCCCTGGGCAAGGTGCAGAAGACCAGGCTGGCGGCGGACTGAGCGGGAGGCGGCGCCGACGCCGCCCGACGGCGGGGCTCAGCCGGCGGCCGCGGGGATGCCGATGGCGGTGAGCACCAGGCCCCGCTCGACCAGGAACCGGCCATGGAAGGCGGTCGCCGGGACGCCGCCGAGGACCGGGCCGGGCACCAGCAGGCGCGCGACGAACGTCCCGCCGGCGTCGACGGCGATGTCCGCCTCGGCGAAGTCCAGCCACCGGCCGGTCAGCGGGAACCACGCCTTGTAGACCGACTCCTTGGCGCTGAACAGCAGGCGGTCCCAGCAGACCGTGGGGTGGGCGGCGGCCAGCGCGGCGGTGCGGGCCCGCTCGGCCGGCAGCGCGATCGCGTCGAGCACCCCCTCGGGCAGCGGCGCGTGCGGCTCGGCGTCGACACCGAGGGTGGCCAGCGCCGTGGCCCGGCCGACGACGGCCGCCCGGTAGCCCTCGCAGTGCGTCATGCTGCCGACCACCCCGGCGGGCCAGACGGGGGCGCCGCGCGCGCCGGAGACGATCGGCGTCTCGGCGATGCCCAGCTCGCCCAGCGCGCGGCGGGCGCAGTGCCGCACGGTGGTGAACTCCCGGCGGCGCTTGTCGACGGCGTTGGCGACGAGCCGCTCCTCCTCGGGGAACAGGGTCAGGCCGGCGGGGTCGGTGAAGGCCTCGGCCACCACCGCGGCCGCAGGCAGGATCTGCTCGATCACAGCCGCCGATGCTAGGCCGCTGCGGCGGCCCGCGCCGTCCCTCGATCGGGCGCGACTCGCCGATAGGGGTGGGTACGGGTGGAGGGCGGCGGGGGCGGATGTCACCCTGAGGGGTGCCCCGGCCCGGTTGGCCGGGGGTGTGTAGTGGTCTTTGGTCTGAGGAATGCGGGTGGCGATGCTGACTGGCAGGGTGGTCCGGTTCGACGAGGTGCGGGGTTACGGCTTCATCGCTCCGGACGGCGGCGGGGACGACGTGTTCGTGCACGCCAACACGGTCGACGGCGACAAGTGGGCGCTGGGGCCCGGCGTCCCGGTGGAATACGAGGCGGTGGAGAACGAGCGCGGCCCGAAGGCGCTGACGGTGCGCGTGCTCGGGCCCGCCGTGGCCGGCGAGCGCGCCGCGCCGCTGCGGACGGTCGCGCCGTCGACGGGGCGCGGCCACGAGTCGGGCGAGGGCGGGATCGAGGACGAGGAGGGGCTCTGCGACGTGCTCTCCGAGCGGTCCTTCGTCACCGAGACCACCGAGGCGCTGCTGGTCTCCGTGCCGGACCTGACCGGGGCGCAGATCGTGGCGGTGCGCGCCCGGATGCTGGCGCTGGCGCGGCGGCACGGCTGGGTCGAGGGCTGACGCCGCCGCCCGTGCCGTAGGGGCGTCGCGGGTCAGCCGGCCGCGATCAGCAGCGACTTCCTGATCCGGCCCTGCGCGCTGCGCGGCAGCTCGTCGACGAAGTGCACCCGACGGGGCCGCTGCCCGGCCGACAGGTGGCGGCCCACGTGGTCGATGAGCGCCTGGGCGGTGAGCCCCTCGGCGGCGACCACGTACGCGGTGACCTGCTCGCCCTGCGCCGCGTGCGGGGTGCCGACCACGGCGGCGTCCCGGACCCCGGGATAGCTGAGGAGCACCTCCTCGACCTGCCCGGCGTGGACCCGCCGGGCGCGCCCGTGCACCACGTCCGTCCGTCGCCGCCCGAGGATCCGGTGCGAGCCGTCGGCCGCGACGGTGGCGAGGTCGCCGGTGGCGTGCCAGCCGGCCGGGTCGGCGCACCGCCCGCGCCCGTCCACGTAGCCGCTGGACAGCGTCGGGCCCCGGATGCTCAGCTCGCCGACGGACTCGCCGTCGGCCGGCACCGGCCGGTCGTCGCGGTCGAGGACGCGGGTCTGCACGCCGGGCAGGGGCGTCCCGGCGACGTCGGCGGGGCAGGGCGCGTCGGCCCGCCCGGTCACCGCGATCAGGGTCTCGGTGGTGCCGTACCCCTGGATGAGGGAGTGCGAGGTGAGCAGGCGGAGCCGTTCGGTCACGGCGGGGGCCAGCGGGGCGTCGGCGGAGACCAGGATCCGCGCCCCGGACAGCGACCGGGCCCAGGGGCGGTCCCGCGAGATGCGCGCCCACTGGCAGGGGACGGCCAGGTACATGGTGCCGACCGGGCCGGCGGCGGCGTCCCGGTCGAGGTGGACGAAGCGGCTGCCCACGCGCAGCGCGCCGAGCAGGCCCACCACCAGTCCGTACGCCCGGAACAGCGGGGCGCCCTGGACGAGGACGTCCTCGCCGCTCCACCGCCACGCGTCGGCCAGCAGGTCCAGGTCCGCCGCGATGGCCCGGCGGGAGACCCGGACGCCCCGCGGTGGCCCGCTCGCGCCGCCGGTGTAGAGGATCACCGCGTCGGCGTCGGGGGGCGGCTCCGGCTGGGGGGCCGAGGAGCGTCCGCTCAGGTCGACGGGGACGGTGGCCAGCCCGGCGCCGACGGCCCGGGTGGGGGCGTCGGACGGGTCGCCGCCAAGGAGCACGGTCGCGCCGGACTCCCGCAGGATGCGGCCGCGCTCCCGACCGTCGGCCCGGGGCGGCAGGGGCACCAGCGGCACGCCGGCCTGGACCGCGCCGACCATGGCGACGACCGTCTCCAGGCTGGGGGTGGCGTCGACCGCGACGGCGGCGGCGCCCCGGATCCGGTCGGCGACCGCGTCGACACAGCCGAGCAGGGCTTCGCTGGAGAGCGTCCGCCCGGCCACCCGGACGGCGTCGGGGCGGTCCGCGCCGGAGGCGCGTAACGCCGGCAGCAGTGTCATCCGCCCTAACCTCTGTCGAGGGCGCCGACGAGGCTCGGCGGTGGCAGGGACATCGCGGCCACAGAACCCTTCGCGTCATGGGTGCGGGTAGCCCCATATCCGGCCATCCCCGCGTGCTGCGGGTGCCCCGAAATTAGGCTGCGCCTATCGCCCGGCACAACCCCTAGCCGTGGCGCGCGACGCCCACCGCGACCCGGGTTCCGCCGCACCGGCGGGCAGGCGGGCCAGGCAGGACCCGCGCCGGGGCGGGGCCGGACGCCTCGGGCGGGGCGCGGCTATTCCGCGAGCCGGCGGGCGGTCGCCGGGCCGCCGGGGCCCGGGCGGAATTGGAATTGCGGCACGGACCGTGCGGATTGGGCGACCCCGCCGAAACAGCATCCCTATACATCGATGCCGACCACGCTTTTTGATTCGGGCCCGATTCACTTCAGCCACTGCCGGGCCCACGCTCCGCCGCCGGCCGGTCGCGTGGAGCCCACCTTTAACGGCAAAGACCTCCTTTGTTTTTGAAGCGTCCCGAATCGGGCAAGAACGCGTCGATGCCATCGAAGGGGACGCGGCCTTCCCAGGACCCCGCCGAACCGCCGACCGGCTCCACCCTGGACGGACGCCCCGCCCCGGCCCGAAATGCCGGGGCCATCGATCCCCGCCGCTCGCGCGCGGCCGGCCGGCGAGCCGGCCACCGTCCGCCGGCACCACCGGGCCCTCACGCAGCGAGATCCTCCCGCCCTGCGGGACGCCGCCGGACAGCCGGCTCCGGGCCGCCGGGCGCGGCGGCCCGCCCGCCGCCGACGTCCCCACCCCGGGGCACCCGCCAGGGCGTGAACTGCCCGTTCCGCCCCGGAACCGCAGCGTCACGAAGCCGGCCGTCGAGAGGGGCGGGGCGGCCGGACGCCGACGCCGGACGCCCGCCCGGCCAGCACGCAGCGCCACCACCACCGGGACCGGACGCGGGGCGACGCCCGCCACAGGGCGGGAACCGCCGATTCCCCGCGTAGCGTCGCGGGGAGCGCTCCCTCCCGGTCAACGGGGGTGGCACAACGCTTTCCACCCAATTGTCGGCAAGCCCCGAAAACGGCATCAACCGACCAGAGAAAGGCTCACGTATCACTTTGTGAATTCACCCGGCGACCGTCCGCTGTCAGTTCCACCGACGTGGCCTGCGGCGGCGGAAGGCACCAAACCGATGTTTGCCTATCCTTTACAACCTTCGGCTTGCCGCCCAATTGCCGGACTGCCATACTCCCACCATGCACGGCGGTCGATAGCGGGGGGATGCGTCCGGACGGGCCCTAGAATTGTCGAAGGTGCTGGTAGTGCCCTGGTCCGGGAGCATCAGCCAGTCAAGCTAATCGATGGCCCGCCGCGAACGCGTGACGGCCGTCTATATTCGCCAATACGGGAATGGGTCGAAAATTGCCGGTCTCCGATTTCGTCAGGCTCGATGGCAGACCAGGGAAGGTGGCGGGCCCCGTGACGACTGGCCTCGCGCGCCCTCCGAGGCCACGCCCATGGAGTTGAGCGAACGGTCCCACCAGCTCGACCTCCTGGCCCGCCGGCTCGGCGACCTGCGCCGACCCGCCGGTCAGGCCGTCGACGCCCGGCCGGTGATCGCGCTGACCGGCCCCGTCGGCGCCGGCAAGACCACCCTCCTCCAGGCCCTCGCCCGGCGGGCCACCGACGCCGGCGTCCGCTTCCTGGGGGCGAGCGCCTCGCGGGCCGAGCGCGCGGTCCCGCTGGAGGTCGTCCGCCAACTCGTCCGGGCCACGCCGCCGGACGACGCCCGCGCCCGCCTCGAACGGCTGCTCGACCAGGGCGTCCTCACCTGGTCCGACCTCGACGACGGCCAGGAGGGGCCGGCCCGGACCATCGCGGCGATCGGCGGCGCCCTGCTGGAGCTGGCCGCCCGGGGCCCCCTGGTGATCGGGATCGACGACGTCCACCACGCCGACGTGCCGTCGCTGCGCTGCCTGGACTACGTGGCCCGACGCATCCCCGGCCTGCCCGTGCTGATCGTGCTGACCGAGGCCCCCCGGACCCGCCCCTGGCACCCCGAGGTCTATGCCGAGCTGCTGCAACCGGCCCGGCTGCACCGGATCCGGGTCCCCCTGCTCACCCTGGACGGCACGCACCGGGCCCTGGCCGACCGGCTCGGCGCGCCGACGGCGCGGAGCATCGCCGAGGAGACGCACCGGATCAGCGGCGGCAACCCCCTGCTGGTGCAGGCGCTCGCCGACGACCACCTGGCCGCCGTGCCGCGCGGCGCCGCCCGGCCCGAGTCGGGCGAGGCGTTCCGGGAGGCCGTGCTGAGCTGCCTCTACCGCTGCGAGCACCTGGTGCTCAAGGCAGCCCGGGCGCTCGCGGTGACCGACGAGCCGCTGCACGGCGCGCTGCTCCCGCAGCTCGTCGACGTGCGCGCGGAGTCCGCCCTGCTCGCGATCGACGAGGCCACCAGCGCCGGCCTGATCACCGAGGGCGGGCTGCGGCACCCCGCCGTCGGCCGGGCCGTGCTCGACGGCACGACCGCCGAGGAACGCGCCCGGCTGCACCGGCTGGCCGCCTGCCTCCTGCACGAGGACGGCGAGTCGCCGGTCCTGGTCGCCCGGCACCTGCTGCGTACCGACTCGCTGGCCGAGCCCTGGATGGCCCGGACCCTGCTCGACGCCGGCGAGCAGGCCCTGCTCGACGGCGAGGTGGACGCGGCCCTGCGGTTCCTGCGCCGCGCCCACCGGGACGGCACCGACGAGTGCCTGCGGGCGCGCGCCCGCTCCGCCCTCGCCCGCGCCGAATGGCGGCTCGACCCGCAGGGCGCGATGCCCCACCTACAGGGGGTGGCCAGCGCCGTCCGGGCCGGGCACCTGGGCAGCACGCAGGCCGCCGGGCCGATCCAGTACCTGCTCTGGCACGGCCAGATCGACAAGGCCGTCGAGCTGGTCCGGCACCTGGGCGACCGCGCCGACAGCAGCGACCCGCGCTCCGCGGCCGAGCTGCTGGTCACCAAGGGCTGGATGGCCACCCTCTACCCCGGGGTGACGATCGACCACCAGGCCCCCGTCCCGGCCCGGCGCGACCCGCTGACCATCGCGAAGGTGAAGCAGCGGCTCCAGGGCGTGACCATGCTGGCCTCCGTGCTGGAGCGGGGCGACGGCGGCGCCGTCGAGGAGGCCGAGCGGGTGCTGTCCACCATCGGGCTGGACGACGAGCGGGACATGTGGACCGCCATCTGCGCCCTGATCACCATGATCTACGCCGACCGGCTGGACCTCGCCGGCGAATGGTGCGGCCGGCTGGGCCGCAGCGCCACCGTCAGCCGGCATCCCACCCCGGCGGCGATGCTGGCCGCCCTCGACGCGGCGATCGCCGGCCGGCGCGGCGACCTGACCCGGGCGCAGGAACTGGCCGACACCGCGCTGAACCAGCTCTCCCCGAAGGGCTGGGGCGTGGTGATCGGGATACCGCTCGCCATCCGGCTGCGGGCCCTGACGTTCCTGGGTGAGCTCGACGCGGCGGCGGCCTGCCTCCAGGTGCCCGTGCCCCAGGTGCTCTTCGAGACCCCGTTCGGGCTGCACTACCTGCACGCCCGGGGGCTGCACGCGCTGGCCACGGGCAGCCCGGAGAGCGCCCTGGCCGACTTCCAGCTCTGCGGGCAGCTCATGGCGGCCTGGCGGCTGGACCTTCCGGCGCTCATCCCGTGGCGCACCGAGTCGGCCCGGGCCCTGCTGCAACTCGGCCGCCGGCCGCAGGCCGAGAAGCTGGTCCGGGAGGAGCTGGGGCGGTTGCGGCCCGGTCACGTGCGCTACCGGGCCGCGGCGCTACGGGTGCTCGCGGCGGCGGAGGACGGCCGGGACCCGATCCCGCACCTGCGCGGCTCCGTGCGGCTGCTGCGCCAGTGCGGCGACCGGATGGAACTCGCACACAGCCTCACCGACCTGGGCCACGCCTACCAGCAGGCGGGCGACCTGCGGCAGGCCCGCAAGGCGACCCGGGCCGCCCGGACGCTGGCCCAGGAGTGCGGCCTCCCGCTGCTGCGGCCGGCCGCCGCCCCGGGCCGCGGCGGACCGGCCGGGGCAGATCCCGACGTCGCGGTGCTGGTGGAGGGGCTCAGCGACACCGAGTCGCGGGTGGCCACCCTGGCCGCGCAGGGCCACACCAACCGGGAGATCGCCGAGAAGCTCTTCCTGACGGTCAGCGCGATCGAGCAGCGGCTGACCCGCATCTACCGCAAGCTCGACGTCGACTCGCGCCGGCAGTTGGCCGTGCGGTTGCGGCTCGACCGGCCCGGCGCGATGCCGGCGGAACGCCTGGGCGCGCCCCGCAAGCCCCCCGGCCGCGACGGCGACGCCCGGCGCTGACCCGCGCCGCACCGCCCGCCCGGCGCACCCGAACGCCCACGTCCGGCCGCCGGACGGCCCCCTGCCCTGCCCGGGCGGAGGTGCGCCGCGACCCGACCATGTGACACCATCACCCCGCCCCGCCGCCACCTGCTGTACGTCCCGTCGACACGCGCCGCCACCCGGCCGTTCCCGACCCCCCTTACGGCGTCGCTGGCAACCCCTAACGGCCACCCGGGACCGCAGGTTTACGCGCGAAACGATGGGGTCTCGCTCCCGTTGTCGCACAACCGGCCCGGTGCCAGACTCGCCTGGACATCCGGATCGCTCGCTGGGGAGCGCGGTCCGGCCAGGGACAGTTCAAGATCCACCCGGCATGGCGGCCCGGTGCGCTCCACCCCTACCCGGGCAACGGGTGGGTGTGGTGGAGGGGCGGCTGTCCGGCTTGGGGGGGGCGGTGTCCGATCAGCGCCGGTGGTCCCGGCCCGGCACCGCGGACGAGAAGGGCTGGCTTACGAGTGGTGCTGGTGCAGCGGGAGGAACAACTGGATCGGCTCCGCAGGGCGTTCGACGCCTGCGCGGAACACCAACGCGGACACGTCGCGCTCGTGACGGGCGCGGTGGGCAGCGGCAAGACGAGTCTGTTGGAGACGTTCAGCGAGTGGGCCGGGGCCGCCGGGGGGCGGGTGCTCGGCGCGGCCGGGTCGCGAGCCGAACGCGGACTCCACCTGGGGGTCCTGGGGCAGCTGCTCCACAGTGCCCGGCTCGACCAGGAGGCGGCGGCCCGGATCGAGAACCTGATGCGGGACGCCGCCTTCGCCGGGCCCCTGCCGGAGCCCGGCGGGGACGCGGCCGACGGGGCGGCCGCCGGCGACCGGGTCTGGGCGCCCCTGTTGCACGGCCTGTTCACGGCGCTGCTCGACCTCGCCGACGCCGGGCCGCTGGTCCTCGCCGTCGACGACGTGCACCACGCCGACCCGGCGTCGCTGCACTGCCTGCTCTACGTCACCCGGCGGCTGCGGCACGCCCGGATCATGGTGGTGCTCACCGAGGCGTCGACGCTGCGCCCGCCGCACCCGCTGTTCCGCGCCGAGCTGCTCAGCCAGCCGTACTTCTCGCGGATCAGCCTGCCGCCGCTGACCGTCGACGGGATCGCCCGGCTGGTCGACGCCGACGGCGGGGCTGCCGCCGTCCGGGAGGCGGCCGAACGCTGCCTGAGCATGACCGGCGGCAACCCGCTGCTCACCCGCGCCCTCATCGACGAGCGGGCCCCCGGCGGCGCGGGCGACGAGCGCGGCGCGGACCCGACCGGCGGCGACCCGTTCGACCAGGCCGTCCTCGGCTGCCTCTACCGGCACGAGCCGGGGGTGCGGCGCGTCGCGCAGGCCCTCGCCGTGCTGAACCGCCCCGTGCCGACCGAACTGCTCGGCCACGTCCTCGATGTGGTGCCCGAGTCGGCCGCCCCGGCGGTGCGGGTGCTGCGCACCGCCGGGCTGATGGAGGCCGACCAGCTTCGGCACCCGCGCATCCTGCGGTCCATCCTCACCGACATGTCGCCCGAGGAGCGCCGCGGCCTGCACCAGCGGGTCGCCGAGGTGCTGCACGAGCACGGCGCGGAGCCGGGCGCGGTGGCCGAGCACCTGGTCGCCGCCGCGTGGGCCGACGCCCCCTGGGTGGTGCCCGTGCTCTCCGACGCCGCCGCGCAGGCCCTGGCGTCGGGCCGGCCCGACGTGGCGGCGGCGTGCCTGCGCCTGGTCGCCCGCGCCGACGTCGACGAGCGGCAGCGCACCGCTGCCACCGCCATGCTGGTCAACGCCCGGTGGCAGGTCAACCCGCTCGCCGCCAACGGGCACCTCAGCGAGCTGGTGGAGTCGGCGCGGGCGGCCGGCTGGTCCACCGGGGCCGCCCTGGCCACCGTGCCGTTCCTGCTCTGGCAGGGGCGGGTGGAGGAGGCCACCGAGGCCGTCAGCGGCTTCTCCGCCGACGACGACCACGGCCCCGCCGGCCGGCTGCGGGCCATGCAGCTCCTGGTCTCCCTCTCCCACCCCGACCAGCTCGCCTCCGTCCGCGAGACGCCGAGCACGTGGAGCCGGGCGGCGACCGCGCCGACGTCGGTCAGCCCCCAGTTGCAGGCGGTCACGGTGCTCGGCACGGCGCTGCTGCCGAACGCCGACACCGACACCGTGGCCACCGCCGAGCAGCTGCTGCAACGGCACCACACCGACGACGGCGCGGTGGGGCTGCTCACCGCCCCGCTGCTCGCGCTGCTCTGGTCGGGCCGCTGCGACCGGGTCGTGGCCTGGGCGGACATCCTGCTCAACCGGCCCGCGGTCCGGCACGCCCCGGTGTGGCGGGCCGTCGTGCGGGCGGTGCGCGCCGAGGCCGCGCTGCGGCTGGGCGACCTGCCGGGCGCGGAGCACCACGCCCGCGCGGCGCTGGAGGACATCCCCGCCCCGGCCTGGGGGGTGGCCATCGCCGGGCCGCTGGCCACGCTGATCGCCTGCGCGACCGAGGCGGGCCGGTTCACCGAGGCCGACCGCTGGCTGGCCCACCCCGTCCCGGCCGGCATGTTCCGCACCCCGCTGGGCGTGCACTACCTGGCCGCCCGGGGCCGGCACCACCTGGCCATGGGGCGGCCGCACGCGGCGACCGCCGACCTGCGCCGCTGCGGTGAGCTGATGCGCGGGTGGGGCATCGACGTGGCCGGGCTGGTGCCGTGGCGGCTGGAGCTGGCCCGGGTGCAGCTCAGCGTCGGCAACAAGACCCACGCCACCCAGCTGTTGCAGGAGCAGCTGCGCGTCGCGCACGGGGTCGACGACCGGACCCGGGGCCGGTCGCTGCGGCTGCTCGCCACCACCGCCGCCCAGGACCACCGGCGCAAGCTGCTCGGCGAGGCCGTCAACCTGCTCCAGGGCTGCGGCGACCGGCTGGAGCTGGTGCGGGCCCTCGGCGACACCGGCCAGAGCCTGCAACGGGCCGGCGACTCGGCGCGCGCCCGGCTGCTGGTGCGCCGCGCCTACCAGCTGGCCCAGGACTGTGGCGCGTCCGTGCTGGCCCAGCGGCTGATCCGGCGGGACGCGGGCGGCGCGCTGCCCGCGTACCCGGCCGGGGCGGAGGCGCACGAGCCGGACGACGGGCTCAGCGAGGCCGAGCGCCGGGTCGCCGCGCTGGCCGCCCAGGGGCACACCAACCGGCAGATCTCCAGCAAGCTGTTCATCACCGTCAGCACGGTGGAGCAGCACCTCACCCGGGTCTACCGGAAGCTGGACGTCAAGCGGCGCACCGACCTGCCGGCCCGGCTCGTCGCCTACGCGGAGCCGCTGGTCGAGGAGCCCCAGGGCGCGGCGTCCTGACCGACGACGCAGGGGCCGGCGCGGTGGGTGACCACCGCGCCGGCCCCTTCTCGCGTACGGAGGAAGCGGCTCAGCCGGCGACGGGCGCGACGGCGCGACGGGCCGCCACCGCCTCGTCGCGGTGGCGCAGCACCAGCTCGGCGGCGGCGGTGACCCCGCCGGCCTGGCGCAGCCGCCGGCTCCACAGCGCCGCCCGGTCCCGGAAGGCCCGCTCGGTCAGCAGCCGGCGCAGCTTCGCCACGATGTCGTCGACGTCGAGGGCGTCGTCGTGCTCGACGGCCAGGGCGACGCCCGCGTCGACGACCCGGACCGCGCCGTCGTGGCAGTCGAACCAGAACGGCAGCACGAGCTGCGGCACGCCGAACCAGGCCGCCTCGTGGATCGCGTTGGCGGCGGCGTGGTTGAAGAAGACCCGCACGTGCGGGTGGGCCAGCACCTCCACCTGCGACGGCAGCCACGACTCGACGCGCAGGTTCGCCGGCAGCTCGCCGGCCGGCGGCAGGTGCCGCTGCCGGTCGGCGGGGAGCTTCCACAGCACGTGGTGCTCGGGGCCGAGCCGGGCGGCGACGTCGACGAGCGCGGCCACCTGGGCGGCGGTGGGGCGCATGATGGTGCCGAACCCGACGTAGACCACCGACTCGTGGGCGTCGAGCCAGGCGCGCAGCTCCGCGCCGTCGGGGCTCGGCACGATCTCGGTGGGCACCATCGAGCCGACCGTGCGCAGCGTCGCGGGCGCGGTGGCGAAGGGATACTCCAGGCCGAAGACCGTGTACGCCAGCAGCGCCCGCGCCGCCTGCGCGTACAGCGCGGGCCGCAGCTCCACGTTGGGGATCCCGGCGGCCCGGCGGCGCTCGGCGGCGGCGGTGTTACGGGCCAGCCGCTGCGGCTCCATCAGGGTCTTCAGCAGCGCCTCGCGGTGGCGGCCGTTGGCGGCCTGCTGGCTCGGGCTCATGTGCAGCGGCAGCCCCGACAGCGGCACCGGGTACGTCGGCGGCAGGCTGTCCTGGAGGAAGTTCGACGGCGGCACCGACACGCTGATCACGAACGGCACGCCCCGGACGGTCATCGCGTCCATCCCGAACGAGGCGAACGAGTCGACCACCGCCAGCGCCGGGGCCACCTCGTCGACCAGGGTCAGGCAGCGCTCGTACAGCTCGTGCAGGTAGTCGTAGTCGACGGAGGTGTCGACGTACGTCGCGAAGTTCTCCACCCGGCTGCCGGCGGACATCCGCCGGTGGGTCTCGTCGTCCCAGTGCTCGGGGCGCACCGCCAGGCGGGCCGGCCCCAGCGACAGGAAACGCAGCTCCCCGCCGCCGGGCAGGCCCTCGACGTCGGCCCGCCGCTCGTCGGTGCAGGCGAAGAACACCCGGCGCGTCCCCCGCCGCTTCAGCTCGCCGGCCAGGGTGAGCAGCGGGTTGAACAGCCCGGAGCTGCCCGAGGTGACGATCAGCAGCGGGCCCTCGTCGGCCGTCGCCGCGCCGGCCGCCTGAGTCGTCATCGCGCCGGCCGCCTCAGTCCATCGCCCGGCGCATGAAGCCGCGGATGCCGACGGCGCTGAACAGCACGAACACCCCGGCCAGCACGATCAGGTCCAGCCACAGCGGCACCGACTGCACCCCGGGCGGGGCGACCAGCGACCGGGTGGCCTCGCTGACGTAGGTGAGCGGGTTGAGCGCGCAGATCACCTGGAACCAGGGGAGCTGGTCCAGGGCGCGCAGCGGGAACTGGGTCGCGCCGGTGAACATCAGCGGGGTCATGGTCACGGTGAACATGATCTGGATGCGGTGCGGCGGGACGAGCGTGCCGAACGTCAGCCCCATGGCCGCGCCGACCATCGCCCCGGCGGTGAGCACCCCGAGCACCGGCAGCAGGGTCGACAGCGGCCAGCTCACGCCGAGCATCAGCATGCCGATGGGGATCAGCACCACCCCGGCGATGACCCCCCGGATCGCCCCGAAGACGATCTTCTCGAACGCGACGAGCGGGATCGCCATCGGCGACAGCAGCCGGTCCTCGATCTCGCGGGTGAAGGAGAAGTCCATCACCATCGGCAGGGCGGTGTTCTCCAGGCCGATGAGGAACGCGTTGAGCGCGATGACGCCGGGCAGCAGCACGTTGGCGAAGTCGTTGCTGGCGTAGCCGAGGCTGGTGAGGACCTTGCCGAAGATCAGCAGCATGAACAGCGGCTGGAGGAACACCTGGGCGAAGAACGCGCCCAGCTCCCGGCTGGTGACGAACATGTCGCGCCAGAGCACCGCCCGGAAGGTGGCGAGCTGGTCCAGCCCGCGCACCGGCGCGGCCGGCGCCACGGCGGTCGACGGGGTGGCGGGTGCGGTGACGCTCACCGAAGTTCCCTTCCGGTCAGGTGGATGAAGACGTCTTCGAGGCTCGGCTGGCCGATGCTGAGGTCGCGGACCTCGCACCGCAGGTCGGTGAGGATCTTCAGCGCCATCGGCACGGCGTTGGCCGGCGCGGTGCCGGTGTAGAGCCGGAACGACAGCGTGGCGTCCGGGTCGGCGGGGGCGTCCGGCACCGGCATCGGCGGCATCCCGGGGAACATCGGCATCCCGCCGGGCGGGCCGCCGGCGCGCAGCCGCTCGACGCGCTCCACGTCGGCGACGTTGCCCAGCGCCGCCTGCACGTCCTCGGCGGGGGCGCCGGCCGACACCACCAGGGTCAGCGTGCTGCTGCCCGGCAGGGTGCGGGTGAGCGCCGCCGGGGTGTCCAGGGTGAGCAGCTTGCCGTGGTCGACGATGCCGACGCGGTCGCAGAGCTTCTCCGCCTCGTCCATGTCGTGGGTGGTCACCACGACGGTGACGCCGGCCTGCTTCAGCTCGGCGATCCGGTCGTGCACGAACAGCCGCGACTGCGGGTCGAGGCCGCCGGAGGGCTCGTCGAGGAACAGCACCTTCGGCGCGTGCATCAGCGCCCGCGCGATCATCGTGCGCTGCGCCAGGCCGCCGGAGAGGAAGTCCGTGCGGGCGTTGGCGAAGTCCTTCAGGCCCATCTGCTCCAGCAGCTCGTCGGCCCGCTTCGTGCGCACCGACCGGGACACCCGGTGGTAGGCCGAGTGGAACAGCAGGTTCTGCCGGACGGTCAGCGCCCGGTCCAGGTTCACCCGCTGGGGAACCACCGCCAGCAACCGCCGGGCCGCGGCCGGCGAGCGGACGACGTCCGCCCCGCACACGACCGCGCGTCCCGAGGTGGCCCGCACCCGGGTCGTCAGCACCCCGATCGTCGTGGTCTTGCCCGCGCCGTTCGGCCCGAGCAGACCGAAGACCTCACCGGCGGCGACGGAGAAGCTCAGTCCGTCCACCGCCGGCGGCATGTTGGGCTGGTACCGCTTGACCAGCTCCTCGACCACCACTGCCTCGTCCACGTCGCCATGCTCCCGTCCTGGTCCCGGCTGGGACAGTCGTCAATCGCTCCGATAGGGGGTGCTAGGGGCAGGCCAGGGGCGGCGTCACAGGCCCCTGGCGGCCAGCCACCGCTGCACGGTGGCGGCCAGGTCGGGCCCCCGCTCGCCGACCATGGTGAAGTGGTCGCCGTCGGCGTCCACCGCCTCGTGCGGGTACGGCCACCGCGACCGCCACCCGTCGGGTTCGCCGTGCCACTGCCCCAGCGGCCGGGTGGCCCGCACCAGCAGCGTCGCCGACTCCATCGGGGCGGGCTGCCAGGTGAGGAACAGCGGCAGGTAGCCGGCCCACGCGGTGGTGCGGTAGTCGTCCATCGGCGTGTACGCGCTGTCCCGCTCGACCATCCCGTCGAGCAGCTGCCCCGTCCAGCCGCCGAGCACCTCGCTGTCGGCCGGGTAGGTGTCCATCAGCACCACCGCGGCGGGCGGGCGGCCCTGCCGCTCCAGCTCCCGGGCGAGCACGTTGGCGACCATCGCGCCGCCGGAGTGTCCGGCGAGGACGAACGGGCCGCCGCCGACCGTCCGCAGCACCGTGTCGGCGTGCACCCGCAGCAGCGCGTCCAGGTCGGCGGGGAGCTCCTCGCCGACGGCGAAGCCGGGGTTGGGCAGCGCCCACACGTCGCGGTGGCCCCGGAAGCCGGCGGCGACGCGGGCGTACTCGTGGGGGCCGGAGAGCAGCGACATGGTGCAGCAGAACACGATCGGGGTCGCGCCGGTGCCGCCCTCGGCGAGTCGCAGGATCGCCGCCGGGCGGCTGAGCTGGCCGGGCTCGGTGAAGCTGGGGCGGAACTGGGCGAGCTTCACCAGCAGCTCCGCGTAGCCGGCGGCGTCCTCGCGGGCTTTGGGCTCGCGGAACAGGCCGCCGAGGAGGCCGCCGGCCCCCTCCGGCGTGCCGGTGGCGGCTCCCGCGTCGCCGGCCGCGTCCGCGCCGAACAGCAGGCCGAGCAGGTGCCGGGCCAGCGCCGTCGGGGTGGGGTGGTCGAACAGCAGGGTGGCCGACAGCTCCGCCCCGGTCTCCTGGCGCAGCCCGTCGCGCAGCTCCAGCGCGGTCAGCGAGTCGAAGCCCAGCTCCAGGAAGTCCCGGTCGGCCTCGATCGCCCCGGGCGAGGCGTGCCCGAGCACGGTCGCCACCTGCGCCCGGACCAGGTCGAGCAGGATCCGGTGCCGGTCGCCGGCCGCGCTGGCGACGAGCCGGTCCCGCAGCACCCGCGCGGGGTCGACCACCGGCTCGTCGGCCGGCGCCTCCTCGGCGGCGTCGGACTCCGGTCGGGGCGCGAGGTGCAGCACCGGCGGCTCCGGCCAGTACCGCTCGTGGTGGAACGCGTAGGTGGGCAGGTCCACCCGGGCGGCGTCGGTGCCGGCGAAGGGCGCGGCCCAGTCGACGCCCGCCCCGCGCAGGTCGACGGCGGCGAGCGCGGCGAGCAGGGTGGCCGCCTCCGGCTGGTCCCGGCGGCCGACCGTGACGAACGCCGCCGCGTCGGCGTCGGGCAGGCACTCCCGGCCCAGGGCGGTGAGCGCGCCGTCGGGGCCCAGCTCCAGGAAGGTGCCGACCCCGGCGGCGGCGAGGGTGGCCAGGCCGGCGTGGAAGCGGACGGTGTCCCGGACGTGGTCGACCCAGTAGCCGGGGTCGGTGGCCTCGGCGGCGCTCAGCGGGGCCCCGGTGCGGTCGGACACCAGCGGCACGGCCGGCGGATGCCAGGTGACCTTCTCGGCGACCACCCGGAAGTCGGCCAGCATCGCGTCCATCCGGGCGGAGTGGAAGGCGTGGCTGACCCGCAGCGGGCGGGTCCGGTGCCCCTGCGCGGCGAGCCGTTCGCCGGCCGCCGCCACGGCGTCGGCGTCGCCGGAGAGCACCACCGACGCGGGGCCGTTGACGGCGGCCAGGGCGACCCGACCGTCGAGCAGCGGGGCCACCTGCGCCTCGGACGCCCGCACCGCCAGCATCGCCCCGCCGGCGGGCAGGGCCTGCATGAGCCGGCCCCGGGCGGCCACCAGCGCGGCGGCGTCGGCCAGCGACAGCACCCCGGCGACGTGCGCGGCGGCCAGCTCGCCGACGGAGTGCCCGAGGAGCTGCTGCGGGCGCACCCCCCACGCGGTGACCAGCCGGTACGCGGCCACCTCGTACGCGAACAGCGCCGGCTGGGTGAACTCGGTGCGGTCCAGCAGGGCCGCCTCGGGGGTGCCCGGCGCGGCGAAGACCACCTCGCGCAGCGGGCGGGTCAGGTGCCGGTCGAGCTCGGCGGCCACCTCGTCGAACGCGGCGGCGAAGACGGGGAACCGGCGGTGCAGCTCCGCGCCCATGCCGGGGCGCTGCGCGCCCTGCCCGGTGAACAGGAACGCGAGCCTGCCGGCGGGGCGGGCCACGCCGCGTACGACGTGGGGGGCCGGCCGGTCCTCGGCGACGGCGCGCAGGCCGGCGCGCAGCGCGTCGGCGTCGTCGCCGGTGACGGCGGCCCGGTGCGGCAGGGCGGCCCGGGTGGTGGCCAGCGAGTACGCCACGTCGGCCGGGGCCAGGTCGGGGTGGGCGGCGAGGTGGTCGAGCAGGCGGCGGGCCTGCCCGGCGAGGGCCGGGGCGGAGCGGGCGGAGACGATCCACGGCACCGGCGGGGCGGGCGTCCCGGCCGGCCGGGTGCGCTCGGCGTCGGCGGGGTCGGCCTGCTCGACGATGGTGTGCGCGTTGGTGCCGCTGACCCCGAACGCGGACACCCCGGCGCGGCGGGGCCGGCCGGTGTCCGGCCACGGGGTCGTCTCGGTCAGCAGGGTCACCGCCCCGGCGGACCAGTCGACGTGCGGGGTGGGCTCGTCGACGTGCAGGGTGGGCGGCAGCACCCCGTGCCGCATCGCCAGCACCATCTTGATCACCCCGGCGACCCCGGCGGCGGCCTGGGTGTGGCCGATGTTCGACTTGACCGAGCCGAGCAGCAGCGGCGCGGCGTCGCCCCGGCCCTGTCCGTACGTGGCGAGCAGCGCCTGCGCCTCGATCGGGTCGCCGAGGGTGGTGCCGGTGCCGTGCGCCTCGACGACGTCGACGTCGGCGGCGGTGAGGCCGGCGTTGGCGAGGGCCTGCCGGATGACCCGGCGCTGGGAGGGGCCGTTGGGGGCGGTGAGCCCGCTGCTGGCCCCGTCCTGGTTGACGGCGCTGCCCCGGATCACGGCGAGGACCCGGTGGCCGTTGCGGCGGGCGTCGGAGAGCCGCTCGACGAGCAGCATGCCGACGCCCTCGGACCAGCCGGTGCCGTCGGCGGCGGCGGCGAACGACTTGCACCGCCCGTCGGTGGACAGGCCCCGCTGGCGGGAGAACTCGACGAAGACCGTCGGGGTGGCCATCACCGACACCCCGCCGGCCAGGGCGAGGGTGCACTCGCCGAGCCGCAGCGCCTGGCAGGCCAGGTGCAGCGCCACCAGCGACGACGAGCAGGCCGTGTCGACGGTGACGGCCGGGCCCTCCAGGCCGAGGGCGTACGAGATGCGGCCGCTGGCCACGGCGGCGGCGCTGCCGGTGCCGAGGTAGCCCTCGACGCCGCCGCCGACCCCGGACAGCAGGGCCGCATAGTCGCCCTGGCTGCTGGTGGCCGCGTACACGCCGGTGGGCGCGCCGCGCAGCGTCGTCGGGTCGATCCCGGCCCGCTCGAACGCCTCCCAGGCGGCCTCCAGCAGCAGCCGCTGCTGCGGGTCCATGGCGAGGGCCTCGCGGGGGCTGATGCCGAAGAACGCGGCGTCGAAGTCCCCGGCGTCGTAGAGGAACCCGCCGTCGCGCACGTACGAGGTGCCCCGGCTGGCCGGGTCGGCGTCGTAGAGCGCGTCCATGTTCCAGCCCCGGTCGCCGGGGAACGGGGCCATGGCGTCGCCGCCGGCGGCGACGAGGTCCCACAGCCGCTCCGGCGAGTCGACCCCGCCGGGGAACCGGCAGCTCATCCCGATGATCGCCACCGGTTCGCCGAGCGTGGCGGCGAGCTGCTGGTTCTGCTGGCGCAGCTTCTGGTTGTCGAGCAGGGACGCGCGCAGCGCGCTGACGACCTCGTCCAGCGAGACGCTCATTCGGGGCTCCTTGGGGCGGGCCGGGTCACGAGTCGGTGCCTTCCAGGGCCATCCGGACCAGGCCGGCGAGGTCGAGCTCGCGGATCTCCGCCTCCGGGGCGGCCGGGGCGGCCGGCGTGGCCGGGCCGGTGACGGTGTGCGCGAGCTGGAGGAGCTGGTCGAGCAGGCCGGCCTGGCGGAGCTGGTCGAGCGGGATCGCGGCGAGGACCCGCCGCACCTGCTCCTCGTCGCCGGGGCCGCCCACCGCCGGGCCGCCCGCACCGGGGCCGACGTCCGGGCCGGCCACGCCGCCGAACAGCTCCTCGTGCAGGTGGTCGGCGAGCCCGGCCGGGGTCGGGTAGTCGAACACGACAGTGGTGGGCAGGTCGTGCCCGGTCGCGGCGGTGAGCAGGTTGCGCAGCTCCACGGCGGTCAGCGAGTCGAAGCCGAGGTCGAGGAAGCCCCGGTCGGTCTCGATCGCGTCGGCGGAGGAGTGGCCGAGGACCTTCGCCGCGTCGACCCGCACCATCTCCAGCAGCGCGGCCCGCCGCTCCTGGCCGGGCAGCGACCGCAGCCCGGCGAGCAGGTCCCGGCCGGGCGCGGCCGGGTCCGGCGCGGCGGCCGGGGCGGCGGTCAGCGCGTGCACGGCCGGCAGGCCGGCCAGCAGCGGGCTGGGCCGCAGCGCCGTGAACAGCGGGTGGAAGGTGGCCCAGTCGACGTCGGCGACGGTGACGCAGGTGTCCCCGGCGGCGAGGGCGTGCCGCAGCCCGGCCAGCGCCACGCCCGGCGGCATGACCCGCAGGCCGCGGCGGCGCAGCTGCTCCGGCGCGCCGTCGGAGAACATGCCCGACTCGGTCCACGGCCCCCACGCCACGGACGTGGCGGGCAGGCCCCGGCCCCGGCGGGCCTCGGCGAGCGCGTCGAGGTGGGCGTTGCCGGCGGCGTACGCGCCCTGCCCGCCGCTGCCCCACACCGCCGCGATCGACGAGAACAGCACGAACGCGTCCAGCTCGACGCCGTCGAGCAGCTCGTCGAGCAGCTCCGCGCCGACCAGCTTCGGGGCGATGACGTAGGCGAGGTCCTCCAGCGTCGTGTCGGTCAGCGGCACCACCTCGCTGACCCCGGCGGCGTGCACCACGGCGCGCAGCGGCGGCCCGTCGCGGCGCAGGTCGGCGATCAGGTCGGTCATGCCGGCCCGGTCGGCGGCGTCGCACCGGGCGACCCGGCAGTCGACGCCGAGGGCGGTCAGCTCGGCCAGCAGCTCCGTCGCGCCGGGGGTGTCGGTGCCGCGCCGGCTGGTCAGCACCACCCGCTGCGCGCCGGCGGCGGCCACCCAGCGGGCCACGTGCCCGCCGAGCGCGCCGGTGCCGCCGGTGATCAGCACGGTGCCCCGGGGCTGCCACGGCTCCGGTTCCCCGGCGGTGCCGGCCGGGACGAGGCGGCGGACCAGCACCTCGGACTCGCGGACGGCGAGCTGGTCCTCGGCGACGCCGCCGGTGAGCACGTTGCCGAGCCGCATCGCGGCCCAGCTGTCGATCGTGGCCGGCAGGTCGACCAGGCCCGCCCAGCGGGCCGGCTGCTCCAGCGCCGCCACCCGGCCCAGCCCCCACAGCGTCGCCTGCCGGGGGTTGGCCGGCGCGTCGCCGGCGCCGGTGCCGACCGCGCCCTGGGTGACGCACCACAGCCGGGCCGCCGCGTCGCGGTCGGCGAGCTCCTGGAGCAGCTGGACGGTCGCGGCGAGGCCGCGCGGCAGCGCCGGGTGCTCGGCGTGCGGGGCGTCGTCCAGGCCGAGGAAGGACAGCACCGACAGGGTCCCGGCGGCGGCGTCGAGGGCCTCGCCGAGCACGTCGGCGAGCTGCCCGCCCAGCTCGTCGGGGTCGGCGGCGAGGTCGACGCCGACGGTGGTCACGTCGGTGCCGAGGGTCCAGGTGCACGAGTCCAGGACGGGGTCGTCGACCCGGTCGGCGGGCAGCAGCACCAGCCAGTGGCCGGGCTCCTGCGGCTCCGGGGTGGCGGCGAGGGGCTCCCACACCGCCCGGTAGCGGGCGGCGTCCACGAGGGACCGTTCCCGGCCGCGCCGCCGCCACGCCGACAGGGCGGGCAGCACCGCGCCGAACGGCTGGTCGCGGTCGACGTCCAGCTCGCGGGCCAGGGAGTCGAGGTCCTCGGCGTCGACGGCCGCCCAGAACCGGCGCTCGACCTCGGTGTCGTCGGCCGCGCCGTCGCCGGAGTCGGGGGCGGCGGTGGCCCACGGCGGCGGCTCCGGCCAGTACCGCTGCCGGTCGAACACGTACGTGGGCAGGTCGACGCGCTGCGCGCCGGTGCCGGCGTACAGGGCGGGCCAGTCGGGGCTGACGCCGTGGGCGTGGAGGGCGGCGACGGCCCGCAGCAGGGCGGCCGGCTCGGGGCGGTCCCGGCGCAGGGTCGGCGCGACCAGCGGGGCCCGCCCGCCGGCCGGGGCGCCCTCGGCGAGGACGGCCTGGGCGAGCGCGGTGAGCACCCCGTCGGGGCCGATCTCGACGTACGCGGTGGTGCCCTGCTCGCGCAGGGCCGCGACGGCGTCGGCGAAGCGTACGGCGTCGCGGGCGTGCCGCGCCCAGTACGCCGGGTCGGCCAGCTCGTCCGCGCCGACGGGCGCGCCGGTGACCGTGGAGACCATCGGCACGGCCGGGGCCCGCCAGGCCAGCCGCCCGGCGACGGCGGCGAGGTCGGCGAGCACCGGGTCCATCAGCGGGCTGTGGAAGGCGTGGCTGACGGTGAGCCGCCGCACCCGGACGCCCCGGGCGGCCCACTCGGCGGCCAGCTCCTCGACGGCGTCGCCGGCCCCGGAGAGCACCACGGCGGCGGGGCCGTTGACGGCGGCGACGGAGACCCGGTCGGCGCGGTCGCCGAGCGAGGCGAGCACGTCGGCCTCGGCCGCGGCGACGGCGAGCATCGCCCCGCCGTCGGGCAGGGCCTGCATGAGCCGGCCCCGGGCGGCGACCAGCGCGGCGGCGTCGGCCAGCGACAGCACCCCGGCGGCGTGGGCGGCGGCGAACTCGCCGATCGAGTGCCCGGCGACCACGTCGGGCCGCAGCCCCCACGCGTCGAGGAGCCGGAACAGCGCCACCTCGACGGCGAACAGCGCGGGCTGGGTGTACTCGGTGCGGTCGAGCAGCGCCGCGTCGGCGGTGCCGGGCTCGGCGAACAGCACCGGCCGCAGCGGCCCGGGCAGGTGCGGGTCGCAGGCGGCGCAGACCTCGTCGAGGGCGGCGGCGAAGACGGGGAACGCCGCGGCCAGCTCGCGGCCCATCCCGGCCCGCTGCGCGCCCTGCCCGGAGAACAGGTACGCCACCTTCGGGCGGGGCGCGACGGCCCCGGTGACCAGCAGCGGCGAGTCGTCGCCGGTGGCGAGGGCGCGCAGCCCGGTGCGCAGGGCGATCCGGTCGGCGGCCAGGACGACGGCCCGGTGGTCCAGGTCGGCCCGGGTCACCGCCGACGACCAGCCGACGTCGACCATCGGCGGGGCCTCCGGCCCGGTGAGCTGGTCGGCCCACGGCCCGGCCTGGGCTGCGAGGGCCGCCGGGGTACGCGCCGACAGCAGCACCGGCACCACCGGCAGCCGGCCCGGGTCGCCGGCCGGCGTGACCGGGGCGGGCTCGTCGGGGGCCTGCTCCAGGATGGTGTGCGCGTTGGTGCCGCTGATGCCGAAGGAGGAGACGGCGGCCCGGCGCGGGTGGCCGGTGACCGGCCAGGGCCGGCCCTCGGTGAGCAGCTCGACCGCGCCGACGCTCCAGTCCACCTGGTCGGTGGGCTCGTCGACGTGCAGGGTCGCCGGCAGGAACCCGTAGCGCAGCGCGAGGACCATCTTGATGATGCCGGCGACCCCGGCGGCGGCCTGGGTGTGGCCGATGTTCGACTTGATCGAGCCGAGCCACAGCGGCTGGTCGGCGGGCCGCTCCCGCCCGTAGGTGGCGAGCAGCGCCTGCGCCTCGATCGGGTCGCCCAGCTTCGTGCCGGTGCCGTGGGCCTCGACGGCGTCCACGTCGGCGGCGGTGAGCCCGGCGTTGGCCAGGGCCTGCCGGATGACCCGCTGCTGTGACGGCCCGTTCGGGGCGGTCAGCCCGTTGGACGCGCCGTCCTGGTTGACGGCGGAGCCCCGGATCACCGCGAGCACGGGGTGGCCGTTGCGGCGGGCGTTGGACAGCCGCTCCACCAGCAGCACGCCCAGCCCCTCGCCCCAGCTCGTGCCGTCGGCGGCCGACGCGAACGCCTTGACCCGGCTGTCCGGGGCCAGGCCCCGCTGCCGGCTGAAGCCGACGAACACGCCGGGGGTGGACATGACGGTGACGCCGCCGACGAGGGCCATCGAGCACTCCGCCTGGCGCAGCGCCTGGCAGGCCCAGTGCAGGGCGACCAGCGACGACGAGCAGGCCGTGTCGACCGACACGGCGGGCCCCTCCAACCCGAGGGTGTACGACACCCGGCCGGAGAGCACGCTGCCGGCGTTGCCGGTCATCAGGTGCCCCTCGGCGCCCTCGGCGCTGAACATGAGGTTGCGGTAGTCCTGGTAGTTGGTGCCGACGAACACGCCGGTGGGGGTGCCCCGCAGGGCCTGCGGGTCGATGCCGGCCCGCTCGATGGCCTCCCAGGACGCCTCCAGCAGCAGCCGCTGCTGCGGGTCCATGGCGAGGGCCTCGCGGGGGCTGATGCCGAAGAAGACGGGGTCGAAGTCGGCGACGCCGGTGACGAAGCCGCCCTCCCGGGCGTAGCTGGTGCCCTCGTTCTCCGGGTCGGAGTCGAACAGCCGGTCGAGGTCCCAGCCCCGGTCGGTGGGGAACTCGCCGATCGCGTCGCCGCCGGCGGCGAGGAGCTGCCACAGCTGCTCCGGGTTGTCCGCGCCGCCGGGCAGCCGGCAGCTCATGGCGACGATCGCGATGGGCTCGTCGTCCACGGGCGCGGCGGCCGGCGCGGGGGCCGCCGGCTCGGGGTCGACCCCGGTGAGCAGCTCCGCCAGGTGCGCGGCGAGCGCCGTCGGGTTCGGGTAGTCGAACGCGAGCGTGGCGGGCAGCCGCAGGTCGGTGGCGGTGGCCAGGAAGTTGCGCATGTCCACGGCGGTCAGCGAGTCCAGCCCCAGGTCCCGGAACGGGCGGGTGGCCGGCACGTCGTCGGCCGAGCCGTAGCCCAGCGCGGTCGCCGCGCACTGGCGGACCAGCTCCAGCAGCGCCTCGTCGCGGTCGGCCCGGGACAACCCGGCGAGCCGGCGGGCGAGCGCGCCCGACGGCGCGTCCGCCTCCTCCTCGGCATCCGGCGCGGCGGCGGCCCTGCCCGCCTCGGCCACCTCGGGCAGGTCGCCGATCAGCGGGCTGGGCCGGACCAGGGTGAACGCGGGCGCGAACCGGGCCCAGTCGATGTCGGCGATCAGCGTCGTCGTCTCGCCCCGGCGCAGCGCGCGGGCGAGGGCCTCGACGGCGAGGTCAGGGTCCATGCCGACCATGCCGCCCCGGCGCAGCCGCTGCTGGGCGCGCTCGTTGTCGGCGGGCAGGCCGGCCCCACTCCACGCCCCCCACGCCACGGACAGGGCGGGCCGGCCCTGCGCGCGTCGCCGCTCGGCGAGGGCGTCGAGGTAGGCGTTCGCCGCACCGTACGCGCCCTGGCCGGCGTTGCCGGTGGTGCCGGCGACGGAGGAGAACAGCACGAACGCGTCGAGGTCGAGGTCGCGGGTCAGCTCGTCGAGGTGGTCGGCGGCGACGCACTTGGGCGCGGCGACGGTGTGCAGGCGCAGCGGGGTGGCCGTGTCGACGATGCCGTCGTCGAGGACGGCGGCGGTGTGCAGCACGGCGCTCAGCGGCGCGTCGGCCGGTGCGGCGGCGAGGAGGGTGGCGAGCTGGGCGCGGTCGGTGACGTCGCAGGCGGCGACGGTGACCCGTACGCCGAGGTCGGTCAGCTCGGCCTCCAGCTCCGCCGCGCCCGGGGCGTCGGGGCCGCGCCGGCTGGCCAGCAGCAGGTGCGCCGCGCCGTGGCGGGCGGCCCAGCGGGCGAGGTGCCCGCCGAGACCACCGGTGCCGCCGGTGATCAGCACGGTGCCGCGCATCCGCCAGCCGCCGCCGGCCGACTCGTCGGTGGCGTGCGGGGCCGGGTCGGCGGAGCCAGCCGCCTCGGAAGAGGCCGGGTCGCCGGGGGTGGTCGGCTCGGGGTCGGTGATCCGAGTGAGCCGGCGGGCGTACACCCCGGAGTCGCGGACGGCGAGCTGGTCCTCGCCGCCGGTGTCGCCGAGCGCCGCGCAGAGCAGGGCGCCGGCGTGCGCGTCGAGGCTGTCGGGCAGGTCGATCAGCCCGCCCCAGCGGCCGGGGTGTTCCAGGGCGACGGCACGGCCGAGGCCCCAGACGGCGGCGGCCGTGGGGTGCGGCGGCTGGGCGTCGGCGACGACGGCGACCGCCCCGCGGGTCGCGCACCACAGCGGGGCCTCGACGCCGAGCGTCCCGAGCGCCTGCACCAGCGCGACCGTCCCGGTGACGCCGAGGGTGGTCGCCGGGTGGTCGGGGTGCGCCCGCCCGTCGAGGCCGAGCAGGGACAGCACGGCCGCCGGCCCGTCCGCCGGCAGCGCGGCGCGCAGCCCGTCGGCGAGGGTCGCGGCGTCGCCGGTGGCGTCCACCTCGACGGGTACGACGTCCGCGCCGAAGTTGCCGAGCGCGCCGAGCACCCCGGCGACCAGCGGGTCGTCGGCCGTGCCGGCGGGCAACGGGACCAGCCAGGTCCCGGCGAGCCAGGTCAGCGGCAGGTCGGGCAGGGCGGGCCAGGTGATCCGGTACCGCCACCGGTCGATGTCGGGCGCGGCCTCGCCCTGGGTGAGGAACAGCGGCGGGGCGGGCCAGTACCGGTGGTGGTCGAACGCGTAGGTGGGCAGCGGCACGGTACCGGCTGCGGCGAGGACCTTCGTCAGGTCGACGGGCAGGCCGATCGCGTGCGCGGTGGCCAGGTTGGTCAGCAGCCGGGTCGGGTCGTCGTCACCCCGCCGCAGGCTACCGATCGTGTGGCCGGTGACCCCGGCGTCGTCGAGGATCGCCGTCACCGGCATCGTCAACACCGGATGCGGGCTGATCTCCACGAACGTGGTGTGCCCGGCGGCGATGGCGACCCGCACGGCGGCGTCGAACTGCACGGTCTGCCGCAGGTTGTCGTACCAGTAGTCGGCGGTCATGCTCGCCGGGTCGGCCCAGTCGCCGGTGAGCGTCGACACGAGCCGGACCCGGCCCGGCTGCGGGGTGACGTCGGCCAGGTCCGCGCGGAGGCGTTCGGCGACGTCCTGCACGGACGGGGAGTGCGAGGCGTAGTCCACCGGGATCAGGCGGGCCCGGATCCCGTCGGCCTGGCAGGCGTCGACCAGGTCCGCGACGGGCTGCGGCGGACCCGAGACGACCACCGTGGCAGGACCGTTCACGGCGGCGACGCCCACGCCCGGGAACTGCGCGAGCCGTTCGGTCACCGCGTCGGCGGACAGGTCAACCGACGCCATCGCACCAGTCCCCCGCAACACCGCCAAGGCCCGCGACCGAAGGGCGACCGTCTTCGCCGCGTCGTCGAGGGACAGGATCCCCGCGACGCAGGCGGCACCGATCTCACCCTGCGAGTGGCCGACCACCGCCTGCGGGGACACGCCCGCGTGCTCCCACACCGCCGCGAGGGCGACGCCGACGGCCCACAGGACCGGCTGCACCACCTCGACCCGCTCCAGCCACGACTCGTCGTCGCCGGTCAACACGGAGACAAGGTCGACGTCGAGGAACGGAGCCAGGGCCCGCTGACACTCCGCCAGCCGCGCGTCGAACACCGGAGCGCGACCCACCAGACCGGCCGCCATCCCTGCCGACTGCGCACCCTGACCCGGAAACACGAACACCGGACCCACACCGTGACCCGAGGCGACACCGGACACCACGTTGCCCGCCGGTACGCCGGCTGACAGGGCGTCCAGTCCGGACAGCAGCTCCTCCAGGCTCGACCCGACGACCGACGCCCGCTGGTCGAACGTCGACCGGGTCGTCGCCAGCGACCAGCCGACCGCCGTCGGGTCCACGTCGCCGTGCTCCCGCACGTGGGCGGCCAGCCGTTCGGCCTGACCAGCCAGGGCCGCCCGCGACCGCGCCGACACCGGCCACACCGTGACGTCGGCGTCGACCAGGCCCGGCGAGCGGACCCCGGCCGGCGCGTCGGCGGGCTCGTCGGGCTGTTCGAGGATGACGTGGGCGTTGGTGCCGGAGATCCCGAACGACGACACCGCCGACCGCCGGACACGACCCGTCCCCGGCCACGGCGTCGCCTCGGTGGCCAACTCCACCGCACCCGCCGACCAGTCGATGTGCGGCGACGGGGCATCCACGTGCAGCGTCGCCGGGACGACACCCTCCCGCATGGCGAGGACCATCTTGATCACGCCGGCCACGCCGGCCGCCGCCTGGGCGTGCCCGATGTTGGACTTCACCGAGCCGAGCAGCAGCGGCGCGGCGTCGCCCCGGTCCTGCCCGTACGTGGCCAGGAGCGCCTGCGCCTCGATCGGGTCGCCGAGCGTGGTGCCGGTGCCGTGCGCCTCCACCACGTCCACGTCCGCCGTGGACAACCGCGCGTTGGCGAGGGCCTGGCTGATCACCCGCTGCTGGGCGGGCCCGTTCGGGGCGGTGAGCCCGTTGGACGCGCCGTCCTGGTTGACGGCGGAGCCGCGTACCACGGCGAGGACGGGGTGGCCGTTGCGGCGGGCGTCCGACAGCCGCTCGACCAGCAGCCAGCCGACGCCCTCGGAGAAACCGGCGCCGTCGGCGGCGGCGGCGAACGACTTGCACCGCCCGTCGGGGGAGAGGGCGCGTTGCCGGCTGGACCCGATGTAGAGGCCGGGGGTGGCCATGACGGTCACGCCGCCGGCCAGGGCGAGGTCGCACTCCCCCGCCCGCAGCGCCTGCACGGCGAGGTGCAGCGCGACCAGCGACGACGAGCAGGCCGTGTCGATGGAGACGGCCGGCCCCTCCAGGCCCAGGGTGTACGACACCCGGCCGGACGCGACGGCCGCCGCGCCACCGGTCATCGAGTGGCCCTCATCGCCGTCGGGCGACATCATCAGCAGGGTCCCGTAGTCCTGCCCGTTGGTGCCGACGAACACCCCGGTGCGGCTGCCGCGCAGCGAGGCGGGGTCGATGCCGGCGGCCTCGACGGCCTCCCAGGACGTCTCCAGCAGCAGCCGCTGCTGCGGGTCCATGGTCAGCGCCTCGCGGGGCGAGATCCCGAAGAACGCCGAGTCGAAGTCGCCGGCGGAGTCGAGGAACCCGCCCTCGCGGGCGTACGAGGTGCCCGGGTGGTCGGGGTCGGGGTGGTAGAGCCGTTCGACGTCCCAGCCCCGGTCGGCGGGGAACGGGGCGACGGCGTCCCGGCCCTGGCTCAGCAGCTCCCACAGGTCGTCGGGGTTGCGCACCCCGCCGGGCAGGCGGCAGCTCATCGCCACGATCGCGACCGGCTCCAGTTCCTGGGACTGCGCCTCACTGAGCCGACGACGGGTGTCGTGGAGATCAGCCATGACCCGCTTGAGGTAGTCGCGGAGCTTGTCTTCATTGGCCATCGGGATGCCGCTTCCTCGCAGGGGACGGGGGTGAGCCGGGGCGGGTCAGGAGATGCCGAGGTCCTTGTCCACCATCGCGAACAGTTCGTCGTCGGTGGCGTCGTCGAGGTGCCGGCCGATGTCGGCGCCGCCGCTGGCCTGGCCGAGACGGGAGAGCATCGCCTGGAGGCGTACGGTGGCCCGCACCCGGGCCGCCTCGTCGCGCGCCACGACGTCGAGGCTGTCGGCGATCCGGTCGAGGTCGTCGAGGAGGACCGTCGGGGTGACCACGTCGTCGTGGGCGACCTCGGCGAAGAGGTACTCCGCCAGCGTCGTCGGCGTCGGGTAGTCGAAGACGAGGGTGACGGGCAGGGCGACGCCGGTGGCGGAGCCGAGCCGGTTGCGCAGCTCGACGGCGGTGACGGAGTCGAAGCCCAGCTCGCGGAACGCCCGGTGCTCGTCGACCGACTCGGCGGACGGGTAGTTGAGCACGGCGGCGACCTGGCCGCGGACGAGGCCGAGCAGGACGGCGAGCCGGTCGGCGGCGG
The DNA here is from genome assembly GCF_014205165.1 of Micromonospora carbonacea. Classification (NCBI taxonomy): domain Bacteria; kingdom Bacillati; phylum Actinomycetota; class Actinomycetes; order Micromonosporales; family Micromonosporaceae; genus Micromonospora; species Micromonospora carbonacea. The sequence continues at coordinate 4,545,531 of NZ_JACHMZ010000001.1, forward strand.
GCAGCCCGGCGAGCCGCTCCTGGAGCGTGTCGGGGCCGTCGCCGGTCTCCACGGTGGCGATCCGCTCGGTCGCCTGGAGCCGCCGCACGTCCGGCAGGTCGCTGATCAGCGGGCCGGGCCGGGTGGCGGTGAAGGCGACGGAGAACCGCTCCCAGGCGATGTCGGCGATGGTGAGGAACGCCTCGCCGTGGTCGACGGCCTGGTGCAGGGCGGCGATGGCCGCGTCGGGGGCCATCTCGGGTACGCCGTGGCGGTGCAGCAGCTCGCCGAGCGGCCCGTCGGCCATGCCGCCGCCGGCCCACGCGCCCCAGGCGATGGAGGTGGCGGGCAGGCCGAGGCCCCGCCGGTGCTGGGCGAGGGCGTCGAGGAACGCGTTGCTGGGCGCGTAGTTGCCGACGCCGGAGCTGGCGACGCTGCCGGCGAAGGAGGAGAACATGACGAACGCGGACAGGTCCAGGTCGAGGGTCAGCTCGTGCAGGTGGTACGCGACGTCGACCTTGGCCTGGAGCACCCGTTCGATCTGGTCCAGCCGGATGTCGTTGATCATCGCGTCGTCGAGGACGGCGGAGGCGTGCACGACGGTGGTGAGGGGGTGTTCGGCGGGGATCGACTCGATCAGCGCGGCGAGGGCGTCGCGGTCGGCGGCGTCGCACTCGACCACGCTGGCCTGCGCGCCCAGCGCGGTGAGGTCGTCGACGAGCTGCTGCGCGCCGGGCGCGTTCATGCCCCGGCGGCTGGCGACGACGATGTTCTGCACGCCGCTGCGGGCCAGCCAGCGGGCGGCGTGCCCGCCGAGTGCGCCGGTGCCGCCGGTGACGAGCGCCGTGCCGTAGGGCTCCCACGGGTTGGCGGGCTGGCTGTCGCCCAGCGGAACACGGGTGAGCCGGCGGGCGAGGAGACCGCCGGGGCGTACCGCGAGCTGGTCCTCGTCTCCGGCGGCGGTGAGGGCCGCGACCAGCAGGCCGGCGCAGCGCTCGTCGACGGCCTCGGGCAGGTCGACGAGGCCGCCCCACCGCTCGGGGTGCTCCAGGGCGGCGACCCGGCCGAAACCCCAGACGAGGGCCTGCACCGGGGAGCGCAGCAGGTCGGCGCGGCCGACGGAGGCGGCGCCGGAGGTGACGGCCCACATGGGGGCACGCAGGCCGACGTCGCCGAGGGCCTGGAACAGCGCGACGGTGGCGGCGAAGCCGCCGGGCACGGACGGGTGCAGCGGGTGGACCAGCTCGTCGAACGCGAGCAACGACACCACGCCGGCCACGTCGGCGGGCTCGTCGGTGCCGCCGTCGGCGGCGACGAGGGCCTCGCGCAGCAGCTTGCCGAGCAGGTCGCGGTCGGCGTCGGTGGTGGAGACGGGCACGGCGACGACGGTCGCGCCGGCCGCCGTGACGGCCTCGACGCAGGCGTCCTGCCAGGGCTCGACGATGTCGCCGGTGGGCAGGACCACGACCCAGGTGCCGCTCATGCCCCGGTTGGCGATGCCGGTCAGCGGCTTCCAGGTGTCCTGGTAGCGCCAGCTGTCGATGTCGGACTGCCGGCGGCGCTTGCGCCGCCAGGAGGTGAGCAGCGGCAGGGCGGGGCCGAGCGCGTCGACTGCCTCGTAGGCGGGGATGTCGTCGGTGGCGACGGCCTCGGCGAGGGCGGTGAGGTCGCCGCGTTCCACGGCGGCCCAGAAGCCGGCATCGTCGGGGTTGGCCGCGCCCTGGAGCAGCGTCTCCAGGTCGACGCCGCCGCTGCCGTCGAGCCAGAACCGCTGGTGGTCGAACGCGTACGTGGGCAGCGGCACGGTGCCGGCTGCGGCGAGGACCTTCGTCAGGTCGACGGGCAGGCCGATCGCGTGCGCGGTAGCCAGGTTGGTCAGCAGCCGGGTCGGGTCGTCGTCACCCCGGCGCAGGCTACCGATCGTGTGGCCGGTGACCCCGGCGTCGTCGAGGATCGCCGTCACCGGCATCGTCAACACCGGATGCGGGCTGATCTCCACGAACGTCGTGTGCCCGGCCACCACGGCCACCCGCACCGCCGCGTCGAACTGCACCGTCTGCCGCAGGTTGTCATACCAGTAATCCGCCGTCATCGACGCCGGGTCGACCCAGTCACCCGTCAGCGTCGAGACCAGGCGGGTATGGCCCGGCTGCGGGGCGACGTCGGCCAGGTCCGCCCGGAGCCGCTCGGCCACCTCCTGCACGGCGGCGGAGTGCGACGCGTAGTCCACCGGGATCAGGCGGGCCCGGATCCCGTCGGCCTGGCAGGCGTCGACCAGGTCCGCGACCGGCTGCGGCGGACCCGACACCACCACCGTGGCGGGACCGTTCACCGCCGCCACACCCACACCGGGGAAAGCGTGGAGCCGCTCAGTCACCGCGTCGGCGGACAGGTCCACCGACGCCATGGTGCCGGTGCCCCGCAGCACGGCCAGGGCCCGCGACCGCAGCGCGACCGTCTTCGCCGCGTCGTCGAGGGACAGGATCCCCGCCACACACGCCGCACCGATCTCACCCTGCGAGTGGCCGACCACCGCGTCCGGGACGACACCGGCCGCCCGCCACACGGCGGCGAGGGCGACGCCGACGGCCCACAGGACCGGCTGCACGACCTCGACCCGCTCCAGCCACGACTCGTCGTCGCCGGTCAGCACGGAGACCAGGTCGACGTCGAGGTGGGGGGCGAGGGCCCGCTGACACTCCGCCAGCTTCGCGTCGAACACCGGCGTACGGCCGACCAGGCCGGCGGCCATCCGCGCCGACTGCGCGCCCTGACCGGGGAAGACGAAGACGGGGCCGGGGCCGGAGCCGACGACCGTGCCGGTGACCAGGTTGCTGGCCGGCTGGCCGACGGCCAGGGCGTCGAGCCCGGCCAGCAGCTCACCGGCGTCCGCGCCGACGACGGCGGCGCGGTGGTCGAACGTGGACCGGGTCGTCGCGAGGGACCAGCCGACCGCCGCCGGGGCGAGGTCGCCGTGCTCCCGCACGTGGGCGGCGAGCCGGGCGGCCTGGCCGGCGAGCGCGGCCTTCGACCGGGCGGACACGGGCCACACCGTCACGTCCGAGTCGACGAGCGCGGCGGCGGCAGTCTCCGCCTCGGAAGCCCCCGCGTGGACGGCCTCGGCGGCCTCCGCGTCGACGGCCTCGGCGTCGTCCGGGGCGACGGCCTGCGGCCGGTACTCCTCCAGGATCACGTGGGCGTTGGTGCCGCTGACGCCGAACGAGGAGACGCCGCCGCGCCGGGGGCGGCCCAGCTCGGGCCACGGCTTACGCTCGGTGAGCAGGGACACCGCCCCGGCGGTCCAGTCGACGTGCTTCGACGGCTCGTCGATGTGCAGCGTCTCCGGCATGACGCCGTTGCGCAGCGCCATCACCATCTTGACCAGGCCGGCGACCCCGGCGGCGCTCTGCGTGTGGCCGATGTTGGACTTCACCGAGCCCAGCCAGAGCGGCCGGTCGGCGGGGCGGTCCTGCCCGTACGTGGCGATGAGCGCCTGCGCCTCGATCGGGTCGCCGAGGGTGGTGCCAGTGCCGTGCGCCTCCACCACGTCGACGTCGGCGGTGCCGAGCCGGGCGTTGGCGAGGGCGGCCCGGATGACCCGCTGCTGGGAGGGGCCGTTGGGGGCGGTGAGGCCGTTGGACGCGCCGTCCTGGTTGAGGGCGCTGCCCCGGATCACGGCGAGGACGGGGTGGCCGTTGCGCTCGGCGTCGGCGAGCCGCTCGACGACGAGCACGCCGCCGCCCTCGCCCCAGCCGGTGCCGTCCGCCCCCTCCGCGAACGCCTTGCACCGGCCATCGACGGACATGCCGCGCTGCCGGGAGAAGACGACGAAGACGCCCGGGGTGGCCATGACGGTGACGCCACCGGCGATGGCGAGGTCGCACTCGCCCCGCCGCAGCGCGTTCACGGCGAGGTGCAGGGCGACCAGCGACGAGGAGCAGGCGGTGTCGACGGTGACGGCCGGGCCGTTGAGGCCGAGGGTGAACGAGATGCGGCCGGACGCGACGCTTGTGGTGTTGCCGGTGCCGAGGTACATGTCGACGCCCTCGGGGACGTTCGGCAGGCCCATGCCGTAGTTGGAGGTGCTCACGCCGACGAAGACGCCGGTGGAGCTGCCCCGCAGCGACAGCGGGTCGATGCCGGCCCGCTCGACGGCCTCCCACGACGTCTCCAGCAGCAGCCGCTGCTGCGGGTCCATGGCGAGGGCCTCGCGCGGCGAGATGCCGAACAGGGTCGGGTCGAACGCCCCGGCGTCGTCGAGGAACCCGCCGACGCGCGTGTAGCTCTTGCCCGGCTTGTTCGGGTCCGGGTCGTAGAGGGCCTCCAGGTCCCAGCCCCGGTCGGCCGGGAACTCGGTGAGGGCGTCCCGGCCGTCGGCGACGATCTCCCACAGGTCCTCGGGCGACCGGACGCCGCCGGGGAAGCGGCAGCTCATCGAGACGATGGCGAGGGGCTCGCTGTCACGGGCCTCGACGCTCTGGAGCTTGCGCTTCGTGTCGTGCAGGTCGGCGGTCACCCGCTTGAGGAAGTACCGCAGCTTGTCGTCGCTCATCGGGTCGCACCTGCCTCGATCCGGAAGTCGGTCATCTCAGGAGATTCCAAACTCTTTGCTGATGAAGTCGAAGATCTCGTCGTCGCTGGCCGCGTCGAGATCGGGCCGGTCCTGCTCCGCGGCGGGGCCGGCGGCGAGGTCAGTCGCCTTGGCGAGCAGGTCCCGCACGCGGGCGGTGAACCGGTCCCGGGCCGCCGGGTCGAGCGGGATGGTGGTGAGCAGGCTCTCCACGGTGTCGATGCCGGAGAAGATGGGCTGGGTGGACGGGGCCGCGTCGGCGGCGATGTCGCCGGCCAGCCGCTCGGCGAGCGCGGTCGGCGTCGGATAGTCGAAGACCAGCGTCGCCGGCAGCCGCAGCCCGGACAGGGCGTTGAGCCGGTTGCGCAGGTCGACGGCGGTGAGCGAGTCGAAGCCCAGGTCGGTGAAGAGGCGGCCCGGGTCGATGGCGTCGGCGCTGGCATGGCCGAGGACGGCGGCGATGTTGGCCCGGACCACGTCGAGCACGACCTTGAGCCGTTCGGGGCCGGCCAGGCCGGCGAGCCGCTGGGCGAGCGGCACCCCGCCGGCGCGGGCACCGGCGTCGACCGAGCGCCGCATCGGGGCCCGGACCAGGGCCCGCAGCAGCGGCGCGAGGGCGCCCGCCTCGGCCTGGGCGCGCAGCGCCGGCACGTCCAGGCGCATCGGCACGACGGCCGCCGCGTCGAGCCGCCACGCCGCGTCGAAGAGGTCGAGGGCCTGCCCGGTGGCCAGGCCCGCCGCGCCCTGCTCGGCGATGCGCCGCACGTCGGCGTCGCCGAGGTGGCCGGTCATGCCACTGGCCTGCTCCCACAGGCCCCAGGCGAGGGAGATGCCGGGCAGCCCCCGGGCCCGCCGGTGCGCGGCGAGCGCGTCGAGGAACGCGTTGGCCGCCGCGTAGTTGGCCTGGCCGGCGCTGCCCAGCGTGGCCGCCGCCGAGGAGAACAGCACGAACGCGGCGAGGTCCAGGCCGGCGGTGAGCCGGTGCAGGTGCCACGCGGCGTCGATCTTCGGCACGGCCACCGCGTCGACGCGGTCGGGGGTCATCGACTCCAGCACGCCGTCGTCGAGGACACCGGCGGCGTGCACGACGGCGGTGAGCGGGTGCGCGGCGGGCACCCCGGCCAGCAGCGCCGCGAGCGCGTCCGGGTCGGCCGCGTCGCAGGCGGCGACGGTCACCCGCGTGCCGGCCTCGGCCAGCTCGGCGACCAGGTCGCCGATGCCGTCGGCCGCCGCGCCGCGCCGCCCGGCCAGCAGCAGGTGCCGCACGCCGTGGGTGGTGGCGAGGTGCCGGGCCAGGATCCGGCCCAGCACGCCGGTGCCGCCGGTGATCAGCACGGTGCCGTCGGGGTCGACGCCGCCGGGCAGCGGCTCCACCCCCGCCGGGACCCGGCCGAGGCGCGGCGTGCGCACCTGGCCGGCCCGCACCGCGAGCTGCGGCTCCCCGGAGCCGATCGCGGGGGCCAGCGCGGCGGCGCTGGCCGGGTCGGCGTCCAGGTCGACCAGTTGCAGCCGGCCGGGGTGTTCGAGCTGCGCGGTGCGCAGCAGGCCCCACACCGGGGCCTGGGCCAGGTTGACCGCCGGCTGCGCGCCCGCCGCGACCGCGTCGCGGGTGACCAGCACCAGCCGGGACCCGGCGAACCGGTCGTCGGCCAGCCAGGTCCGCACCGCCGCGAGGGTACGGTGCGTCGTGGCCCGCGCCTGCGCGGCGAGGCCCGGCCCCTCGTCGTCCCCGCCGCCGCCGACCCCGACGATCACCGCCTCGGGCGCGGGCTCGCCCCCGGCGAGCAGGTCGCCGAGCGAGTCCAGGTCCACGTCGCTGCGCACCCGTGCGCCGGCCGACTCGCAGGCGGCGCTCAGGGGCAGGTCGTCGCCGCCGAGCACCGCCCAGCGGGTCGCCGCCGGCACCGGGCCGGTCGGCACGGGCAGCGCCGGCCAGTCCACCTGGAACAGCGACTCGTGCCGGCCGGAGCGGGCCGCGCCGAGGGAGTCACCGGAGACCCGGCGCATGATCAGGGACTCGGCGTGCAGCACCGGCGCGCCGGTGGCGTCGGCCACCTGGAACGCGACGCCGACCTCGCCGGCCGCGCTGACCCGCACCCGCAGGGCGGTGGCCCCGGCGGCGAGCAGGGACACCCCGGTCCAGGCGAACGGCAGCCGGGGCACGGTGGCGTCGCCGCCGTCGCCCATCCGGCCGAGGAACCCGCCGATCGACATGGCCTGCAACGCGCCGTCGAGCAGCGCCGGGTGCACCCCGAACCGGCCCGCCTCGGCGTGGTGGTCGGCGGGCAGCTCCACCTCGGCGAAGACCTCGTCGCCCCGGGTCCACGCGGCACGCAGGCCGCGGAACGCCGGCCCGTACCCGAAGACGGTCGCCTCGATGCCGGAGTAGAAGTCGTCGTTCTCGACGGGGGTCGCGCCGGGCGGCGGCCACACCCCGAGGTCGAAGGCGGGCGGGTCGGTGGGGGCCGGGGCGAGCAGGCCGGTGGCGTGGCAGGTCCAGGCCACGTCGGCGAGGACCTCGTCGGAGCCGTCCCGGTAGGGGCGGGAGTGCAACTGCACGGTCCGCCGGCCGTCGTCGTCGCGTTCGGCCACGGTGAGCTGCACCTGGAGGGAGCCCAGCTCGGGCAGGACGAGCGGGGCGAGCAGCGTCAGCTCGTCCACCCTCGGGCAGCCGGCCTGCTCCCCCGCGTACGTCGCCAGCTCCACGAACGCGGTGCCGGGCAGCAGGATGTTGTCCATCACCCGGTGCTCCCCGAGCCACGGATGGGTACGCACCGACAGCCGGCCGGTGAACACCATCCGCTCGCTGTCGGGGAAGGTGAGAGTGGCGCTGAGCAGCGGATGTCCGGCGTCCTGGAGGCCGGCGGAGGCGACGTCCTGCGCCCGGTGGACGGGCGGCTCCACCCAGAACCGCTGGTGCTCGAACGCGTACGTGGGCAGCGGCACGGTGCCGGCCTCGTCGAGGACCTTGGTGAGGTCGACGGGCAGGCCGATCGCGTGCGCGGCGGCCAGGTTGGACAGCAGCCGCGTCGGATCGTCGTCACCCCGCCGCAGGCTACCGATCGTGTGGCCGGTGACCCCGGCGTCGTCGAGAATCGCCGTCACCGGCATCGTCAACACCGGATGCGGGGAGATCTCCACGAACGTGGTGTGCCCGGCGGCCACGGCCACCCGCACGGCCGCGTCGAACTGCACCGTCTGCCGCAGGTTGTCATACCAGTAGTCCGCCGTCATGCTCCCCGGGTCGACCCAGTCACCCGTCAACGTCGACACCAGCCGGACCCGACCCGGCTGCGGGGCCACGTCGGCCAGATCCGCCCGGAGCCGCTCCGCCACCTCCTGCACCGACGGGGAATGCGAGGCATAGTCCACCGGGATCAACCGCGCCCGGATCCCATCGGCCTGACACGCCTGCACCAGGTCCGCGACCGGCTGCGGCGGACCCGACACCACCACCGTCGCGGGACCGTTCACGGCGGCCACGCCCACGCCCGGGAACCCGGACAGCCGCTCCGCCACCGCGGACGCGGACAAGTCCACCGACGCCATCGCCCCAGTGCCCCGCAACACGGCCAAAGCCCGCGACCGCAGCGCGACGGTCTTCGCCGCGTCCTCCAGGGACAGGATCCCCGCCACACACGCCGCACCGATCTCACCCTGCGAATGACCCACCACCGCCTGCGGCACCACACCCACGTGCTCCCACACCGCCGCGAGGGCGACGCCGACGGCCCACAGGACCGGCTGCACCACCTCGACCCGCTCCAACCACGACTCGTCGTCCCCCGTCAGCACGGACACGAGATCCACGTCGAGATGCGGGGCGAGGGCCCGCTGACACTCGGCCAGCTTCGCGTCGAACACCGGCGCACGGCCGACCAGACCGGCGGCCATCCGCGCCGACTGCGCACCCTGACCCGGGAACACGAACACCGGACCAGCACCGTGACCAGAGGCGACACCGGACACCACATTGCCCGCCGGCAGACCGGCGGCGAGCGCCTCCAACCCGGCGAGCAACTCCTCCACCCCCGACCCGACCACAGCGGCCCGCTGGTCGAACGTCGACCGGGTCGTCGCCAGCGACCAACCGACCGCAGCGGTGTCCAGCACGCCGTGCTCCCGCACGTACGCGGCCAGCCGGGCGGCCTGACCGGCGAGGGCCGCCTTCGACCGCGCCGACACCGGCCACACCGTCACGTCGGCGGCCAGCAGCCCGGAGACGCCGGTGGCGGCCGGGGCCGCAGGCTCGTCGCCCTGCTCGATGATGACGTGGGCGTTGGTGCCGGAGATCCCGAACGACGACACCGCCGCCCGGCGGGGCCGGTCCACCACCGGCCACGGCGTCGCCTCCGTCACCAGGTCCACCGCGCCCGCAGACCAGTCGATGTGCGGCGACGGCTCGTCCACGTGCAACGACGCCGGGACGAGGCCGTGCCGCATCGCCTGCACCACCTTGATCACACCCGCCACACCCGCCGCCGCCTGCGCATGACCGATGTTCGACTTGACCGACCCCAACAACAGCGGCCGGTCACCGGGACGGTCCTGCCCATACGTCGCCAGCAACGCCTGCGCCTCGATCGGATCACCCAGCGTCGTGCCCGTCCCGTGCGCCTCCACCACGTCCACGTCCGACGTGGACAACCGCGCGTTCGCCAGGGCCTGCCGGATCACCCGCTGCTGCGACGGACCGTTCGGCGCGGTGAGACCGTTCGACGCGCCGTCGGAGTTGATCGCGGTGCCGCGTACCACGGCGAGGACGTGCCGGCCCTGCCGGCGGGCGTCGGAGAGCCGCTGCACGAGGAGCATGCCGACGCCCTCGGACCAGCCCGTCCCGTCGGCCGACGCCGCGAACGACTTGCACCGGCCGTCGGCGGCCAGGCCACGCTGGCGGGAGAACTCGACGAACGCGGTCGGGGTGGCCATCACCATCACGCCGCCGGCCAGGGCGAGGTCGCACTCGCCGGAACGCAGCGCCTGACCGGCCCAGTGCAGGGCGACCAGCGACGAGGAGCAGGCCGTGTCGAGGGAGACCGCCGGCCCTTCGAGGCCGAACGTGTACGCCACCCGGCCGGAGATGACGCTGCTGGTCATCCCGGTCAGCATGTAGCCCTCGGCGGCCTCCGGCGAGTACGCGAGCAGGCTGCCGTAGTCCTGGCCGCTGGTGCCCACGAACACGCCGGTGCTGCTGCCCCGCAGCGTGGCCGGGTCGATGCCGGCGCTTTCGAAGGTCTCCCAGGTGGTCTCCAGCAGCAGCCGCTGCTGCGGGTCCATGGCGAGGGCCTCGCGGGGGCTAATGCCGAAGAAGCCGGGGTCGAACCGGTCGACGCCGCGCAGGAAGCCGCCGCCGCGGGCGTAGAAGGTGCCGGTGGCGTCGGGGTCGGGGCTGTAGAGGCTGTCGAGGTCCCAGCCCCGGTCGGTGGGCAGGTCGGTGACCGCGTCGACGCCGTCGGCGACGAGCCGCCACAGGTCGTCGGGGGACCACACGCCGCCGGGGAGGCGGCAGGCCATGCCGACGATGGCGAGGGGCTCGTCGTCGCCGACCGCCACGCTGGTGGTGGCGGGCCGGACGGGCACCGGCGTGCCGGCGATCTCCGTGCCGAGGTGGGCGGCGAGGTCGGCCGGGGTGGGGTAGTCGAAGACGAGGGTGGCGGGCAGCCGCATCCCGAACGCGTTGTTGAGGCGGTTGCGCATCTCGACGGCGGTGAGCGAGTCGAAGCCGAACTCGCTGAACGCCCGGCGCGGCTCGATGGCGGCCGGGTCGGGGTAGCCGAGCACGGCGGCGGCCTGCCCCCGGACGATCTCCACGAGGGCGGCGGCGCGGGCGGCGTCGCCGAGCGCGGCGAGCTGCTGGACCAGGGACGCGCCGGTGGTCGCGGCGGCGGCGCGGGCGGGGGTGCGGATCAGGGCCCGGTACAGCGGCGGGATGCTGCCCCCGGCGAACTGCGCCTTCATCGCGGCGAGGTCGAGGCGGGCGGGCACGAGGGCGGCGTCGGTGCGGCGGCAGGCGGCGTCGAAGAGGGCCAGGCCCTCCTCGGCCTCCATGGCGGCGACACCGGAGCGGGAGATCCGGTTGAGGTGGACGTCGTCCAGCTCGGTGGTCATGCCGCTACGGTCGGCCCACAGGCCCCAGGCGAGGGTGAGGGCGGCGAGGCCGCGCGCCCGGCGGTGCTGGGCGAGGCCGTCGAGGAACGCGTTGGCGGCGGCGTAGTTGCCCTGGCCGGGGCCGCCGGCGGTGGCGGCGAGCGACGAGTACGAGACGAACGCCTTCAGGTCGAAGCCGGCGGTCAGCTCGTGCAGGTGCCAGGCGGCGTCGACCTTGGGCCGCAGCACGCCGTCCATCCGTTCGGGGGTGAGCGAGGAGACGACGCCGTCGTCGCGTACCCCGGCGGCGTGGACGACGGCGGTGAGCGGGTGGGCGGCGGGGATGGCGGCGAGCAGCTCGGCGACGGCGTCGCGGTCGGCGACGTCGCAGGCGGCGGCGGTGACGGTCGCGCCGAGTTCGGCGAGTTCGGCGCAGAGTTCGGGGATGCCGGCGGCGGCCGGGCCGCGCCGGCTGGTGAGGATCAGGTGCCGGACGCCGTGGACGGTGACGAGGTGGCGGGCCATGAGCTGCCCGAGGGTGCCGGTGGCGCCGGTGACGAGCACGGTCCCGTCGCCGTCGAACGGGGTGGCGGGCGGCTCGGCGGGGGCCGGCACGCGGGTGAGCCGGGCCCCGGCGGCGACGCCGGCCCGGATGACGACCTGCGGCTCGTCGGTGTCGACGGAGGCGACGAGGGCGGCGGCGCAGCCGGCCGGGTCGTCGACGTCGACCAGCAGGAACCGGTCGGGGTTCTCCGACTGCGCGGAGCGGACGAGGCCGATGACGGCCGCGCCGGCCAGGTCGGTCAGGTCGGCGTCGGCGGCCGTGGCGACGGCGCCCCGGGTGAGCACGACGAGCCGGGAGGTGGCGTACCGCTCGTCGGCGAGGAACCGCTGCAACACGTCGAGCGCCCGGTGGGTGACCCCGGCGACGGCGCGCGGCACGTCGCCGGTGGCCGGCGGGTCGAGGAACGGCAGGACCAGCACGCCGGGGGCGTCCGTGCCGGCGTCCAGCGCGGCGGCCAGGCCCGCCAGGTCGGGGTACGCGGCGACGGCCGTCCCGGTGGCGGCGAGCGCGTCGGCGAGGCCGGTGGCGTCGCCGACGACCGCCCAGTCCGCGCCCGACGGGCCGGCGGGCAGGGCCAGCGGGGCCCACTCGATGCGGTACAGCGACTCGGTGCCGCCGCCGGAGGCGACGCGGAGCTGGTCGGCGGAGACGGGCCGCAGCACGAGGGAGCCGACGGAGATGATCGGCGCGCCGTCGACGTCGGCGAGGAGCAGGGAGACGCTGTCGGTGCCGGTGTGCGAGACGCGGACCCGGGCCGCCGCCGCGCCGGCCGCGTGCAGGGCGACGTCGTTCCAGGAGAACGGCAGCCGGCCGTAGCCGGGCGGCACGTCCGCGCCGGACGGTTCGCCGGCCGGCGTGGTGAGGCCGAGGGTGTGCAGGGCGGCGTCGAGCAGCGCCGGGTGCAGCCCGTACCCGCCGGCCTCGGCGGCCGGGGTCTCGGGCAGGGCCAGCTCGGCGAAGAGGTCGTCGCCGCGCCGCCAGGCGGAACGCAGCGCGATGAAGGACGGGCCGTAGTCGTAGCCCTGGGCGGCGAGGTTGAGGTACAGGTCGTCGGTGGGGACCTCGGTGGCGCCGGGGGGCGGCCAGGCGGTGAGGTCGGACCAGCCGGGCGGGCCACCGGGGGCGGCCGGGCCGCTGGCGAGCACGCCGCTGGCGTTGCGGGTCCAGCCGCGCTCGCCGTCCTCGGCCGGTTCGCCGTCGACGGCGGAGTGCAGGGAGACGGACCGGCAGCCGGTGTCGTCGGCGGGGCCGATCCAGAGCTGGATGTCGACGCCGCCGGTCTCGGGCAGGATCAGCGGCGCTTCCAGGGTCAGCTCGCGGACGTGGTCCGCGCCGACGTGCGCGCCGGCCTGCAACGCCAGCTCGACGAAGCCGGTGCCGGGCAGCAGCACGGTGTCGAAGACGACGTGGTCGCTGATCCACGGGTGGGTACGCCGGGCGAGCCGCCCGGTGAACAGGAAGCCCTCGGCGTGGGCGACGCCGACGGCCGCGCCGAGCAGGGGGTGCTGGGCGGGGCGCAGGCCGACGGCGGTGACGTCGCCGGTCCACCCGACGCCGGCCTCGGGCCAGTACCGCTGGTGCTGGAACGCGTACGTGGGCAGGTCGACCCGGGTGGCGTCGGTGCCGGCGAACCACGGCCGCCAGTCCACGGCGGCCCCGTGCACGTGCAGTTCGGCGAGGGCGGTGAGCAGGGCGTCCGCCTCGGGCCGGTCCTTGCGGCCGGCGGCGACGGCGAGCATGCCCTCGGCGTCGGCGAGGATCTCGGCGGTCAGCGCGGTGAGGACGCTCGACGGCCCGATCTCCAGGTAGGTGCCCGCCCCGGCGGCGCGCAGCGCGGCGACCCCGTCGGCGTAGCGGACGGCCTCGCGGACGTGCCGCACCCAGTAGTCGGCGGTGCGCAGGTCGTCGCCGTCGGCGAGCGCCCCGGTCACGTTGGACACGACGGGCAGCGCGGGCGCGGCGAAGGTGAGCGTCTCCAGGGTCGCGCGGAACTCGGCGAGCATCGGCTCCATCAGCGGGCTGTGGAACGCGTGGCTGACGGTGAGCCGGCGGGTGCGTACGGCCCGGCCCTGCCAGAGCTGCTCGACCTCGTCCAGGGCTTCGACCGCACCGGAGACCACCACGGACGTGGGCCCGTTGACGGCGGCGATCCCGACGTCGACCCGACCGGCGATCGACTCCGCCACGTCGGCCTCGGCCGCGTTGACCGCGAGCATCCCACCCCCGGCCGGCAACGCCTGCATCAGGCGACCCCGCGCCGCAACCAGCGCGCACGCGTCCGCGAGGGACAACACCCCGGCCACGTGCGCGGCGGTGATCTCACCGACCGAATGCCCGCCCACGAAGTCCGGCACCACCCCGAACGACTCCACCAGGCGGAACAGGGCCACCTCGACCGCGAACAGACCGGCCTGCGTGAACACCGTCTGATCCAGCAACGCCGCCTCGGGCGTGCCCGCCTCCGCGAACAGCACCCCCCTGAGCGGCTGCGGCAGCAACGGATCCAGGTGACCGCACACCTCGTCCAACGCGGCGGCGAACACCGGGAACGCGGCGTACCACTCGCGGCCCATGCCGGCGCGCTGCGCGCCCTGACCGGAGAACAGCGCCGCGAGCGGACCCCGGTCGGCGGCCTGGCCGACCACCGCGCCGGACGGGTCCCCGGCGGCGAGGGCCCGCAGCCCGGCGGCGAGGTCGTCGCGGCCGGTGGCGGCGACGACCGCCCGGTGCTCAAGGGTGGAGCGGGTGGCGGCCGACGAGAAGGCGACGTCGAGGGGGCGCAGGTCGGCGTCGGCGGCCAGCCGGTCGGCCCAGCGGCCGGCCTGGGCGGCGAGCGCGGCGGCGTCGCGGGCCGACACCAGCACCGGCACGACCGGCCGGTCGGCCGGCGGCGCGGCGTCGGCCGGGGCCTGCTCGACGGCCGGGGCCTGCTCGACGATGACGTGGGCGTTGGTGCCGGACACCCCGAACGACGACACCGCCGACCGGCGGGGACGCGCGACGGACGGCCACGGGGTCGGCTCGGTGACCAGCGCGACGGCGCCGGCGTCCCAGTCGACCTGGGGGGTGGGGGCGTCGACGTGCAGGGTGGGCGGCACGACGCCGTGCTGCATGGCGAGCACCATCTTGATCACACCGGCGACGCCGGCGGCGGCCTGCGCGTGCCCGATGTTGCTCTTGATCGAGCCGAGCAGCAGCGGCGCGGCCCCGCCCCGGTCCTGCCCGTACGTGGCGAGCAGCGCCTGCGCCTCGATGGGGTCGCCGAGTCGGGTGCCGGTGCCGTGCGCCTCCACCACGTCGACGCCGCCGGCGGCGAGGCCGGCGTTGGCCAGCGCCTGCTGGATGACCCGCTGCTGTGACGGCCCGTTGGGGGCGCTCAGTCCGTTGGACGCGCCGTCCTGGTTGACGGCGGAGCCCCGCACCACGGCGAGGATCGGGTGGCCGTTGCGCTGCGCGTCGGAGAGCCGTTCCAGCAGCAGCACGCCGACGCCCTCGGACCACCCCGTCCCGTCGGCGGCGGCGGCGAACGCCTTGCACCGGCCGTCGGCGGCCAGCCCGCGCTGCCGGGAGAACTCGACGAACGCGGCCGGGGTGCACATGGCGGTGACCCCGGCGACGACGGCGAGGGTGCACTCCCGCTGCCGCAGCGCCTGCCCGGCGAGGTGCAGGGCGACCAGCGACGACGAGCAGGCGGTGTCGATCGTGACCGCCGGCCCCTCCAGGCCGAAGGTGTAGGAGATCCGGCCCGAGACGACGCTGCCGGCGTTGCCGGTCATCAGGTGCCCCTCCAGGCCCTGCGCCGCGCCCATCAGCACGCCGCCGTAGTCCTGGCCGGTGGAGCCGGCGAAGACGCCGGTGCGGCTGCCGCGCAGCGAGTGCGGGTCGATGCCGGCCCGCTCGAAGACCTCCCACGAGGTCTCCAGCAGCCACCGCTGCTGCGGGTCCATCGCCAGGGCCTCGCGGGGGGAGATCGCAAAGAAACCCGGGTCGAAGTCCGCGAGGTCGTGGACGAAGCCGCCCTGCCGGGTGTACGAGGTGCCGGACTGCTCGCCGTCGGCGTCGTAGAGCGCCCCCAGGTCCCAGCCCCGGTCGGCCGGGAAGTCGCCGACCACGTCCCGGCCGGACGCGACGACGTCCCACAGGTCCTCGGGCGAGCGCACCCCGCCGGGGAAGCGGCAGCTCATGGAGACGATGGCGATCGGTTCCTGCTCGCCGGCCTCCACCTCGCGCAGGCGCTGGCGCACCTGGTGCAGGTCGGCGGTGACCCGCTTGAGGTAGTCGAGAAGCTTCGCCTCGTCAGCCATGGACCGCCCACTCCTTGTGTTGACCCGTCGACCCGTGTTGGCCCATCGACCCGTGTTGGTCCGTCGCCCCGGCAGCGTTCACGTCAGGACACCCCCAGCTCCCGGTCGATGAAGTCGAAGACCTCGTCGGGGGTGGCGTCCTGGAGCTTCTCGGCGACGGTGTCCCCGCCCGCGCCCGCCGGGGCGTCGTCGGCGTTGAGGGACGCCAGCAGCGCCCGCAGCCGCTCGGTGATCCGGATCCGGGCGCTGCGGTCCGGGGCGGAGCCGGTGAGCGCCGCCTCCAGCCTGTCCAGCTCCCCGAAGACCGGCGCGACGGCGACCACCCCGCCGTCGACGACCGCCGCCCGCACGTATTCGGCGAGGCCGGCGGCGGTCGGGTAGTCGAAGACGACAGTGGCGGGCAGCCGGACGCCGGTCGCCGCGGTGAGCCGGTTGCGCAGCTCCACGGCGGTCAGCGAGTCGAAGCCGAGTTCCCGGAACGCCCGGTCGGGTTCGACCGCGTCCATCGAGGCGTGCCCGAGCACGGCGGCGGCCTGGCCGCGTACCAGGTCGAGGAGGGTCTTGCGCCGTTCGGCGTCGGTCTGCCCGGCGAGCAGGGCGGCGAGGGACTCGGCGGTCGGTCCGGCGTCGTCGGCCCGCGCGGCGGCGGCCTGCTGCGCCTCGGCGATGCCGGCGAGCAACGGGCTGGGCCGGACGGCGACGAACCCGGGCACGTACCGCGCCCAGTCGATGCCGGCCACCAGCGTCGCCGGTTCCCGCCGGGCCACGCAGGCCGCGAGCGCGGCGAGCGCGGGGGCGGTGTCGAGGCGGGCGACGCCGGTGCGGCGGCGGCGCTCCTCCACGGCCGGGTCGGCGGCGGCCATCCCGCCGGCCGCCCACGGTCCCCAGGCGATCGACGTGGCCGGCAGCCCCTGCCGGTGCCGCTGCTCGGCCAGCGCGTCGAGGTACGCGTTGGCGGCGGCGTAGCTGCCCTGCCCGGCCGCGCCGAGCTGCCCGGCCATGGCGGAGAACAGCACGAACGCGCGCAGCTCCCGGCCGACGGTCAGCTCGTGCAGGTGCAGCGCGCCGAGCACCTTGGGCCGCAGCACGGTGGCGATCCGGTCGGCGGTAAGCCCGTCGAGGACCCCGTCGTCGAGGACGCCCGCCGCGTGCACGACGGCGGTCAGCGGCGCGTCGGCGGGCACCTCGGCGAGCAGCTTCGCCAGGGCGGCCCGGTCGGCGACGTCGCAGGCGGCGACGGTGACCCGCGTGCCCGCCCCGGTCAGCTCCCGGACCAGGTCGGCGGTGCCCGGGGCGTCGACGCCCCGGCGGCTCACCAGCAGCAGGTGCTCGGCGCCCCGGGCGGCCAGCCAGCGGGCCACCTCCGCGCCGAGCGCACCGGTGCCGCCGGTGACGAGGGTGGTGCCCCGGTGGTCGGGCTCGTCGGCGGCGGGGGTCCCGCCGGGGGCCCGGACCAGCCGGCGGACGAGGATCGTGGCCCCGTCGACGGCGACCTGGTCCTCGCCGTCGAGGCCGGCGAGGGCGGCGCAGAGCAGGTCCCAGCCGTGGTCGTCGAGGGTGGCCGGCACGTCGACCAGCCCGCCCCACCGCTCGGGGTGTTCCAGGGCGACGACCCGGCCGAGGCCCCACAGCAGCGACTGCTCCGGCCGGTCCACCGTCCCGCCCCGGGTGGTGCCGGCCGCGCCCCGGGTGACGCACCACAGCGGCGCGGCCACGTCGAGGTCGCCGAGGGCCTGGACCAGGGCGAGGGAGCGGGCGAGGAAGGGCGGCACCGGCTGGGTGTCGTCGACCGCGCCGTCGGCGAGGGCCAGCAGCGACAGCACCCCGTCGGCGGGGGCCCGCCCGCCGTCGCCGTCGCCGGTCGCGGCGGCCAGGTGGGCGGCGACGGCGGCCCGGTCGGTCAGGTCCTCGGGCAACAGCACCAGCCGCACGTCGGCGCCCCGGCGGGTCAGCTCGGCGACGGCCGCCTCGCCCTCCCCCGCGCGGCGCTCGTCGGCGACGACCCACCAGTCGCCGGAGAGGAAGCTGACGGGCGTGCCGGTGTACGGCTGCCAGACCGCGCGGTAGCGCAGGTCGTCCAGGGTGGAGCGCTCGCGTTGCTGTCGCCGCCAGGAGGCGAGCACCGGCAGGGCCGCGCCGAGCCGTTCGAGGGAGTCGGCGGCGTCCTGCGCGGTGAGTTCCGCGAGCGCGGCCAGGTCCTCCCGCTCGACGGCGGCCCAGAACGCGGAGTCGACGCCGCTCGGGGCCTCCTCCGCGCCGGCCAGCTCGGCCTTGGTGGGCCAGAACCGATCCCGGTCGAACGCGTACGTGGGCAGCGGCACGGTGCCGGCCTCGGCGAGGACCTTCGTCAGGTCGACGGGCAGGCCGATCGCGTGCGCGGCGGCCAGGTTGGTCAGCAGCCGCGTCGGGTCGTCGTCACCGCGGCGCAGGCTACCGATCGTGTGGCCGGTGACCCCGGCGTCGTCGAGGATCGCCGTCACCGGCATCGTCAACACCGGATGCGGGCTGATCTCCACGAACGTCGTGTGCCCGACCGCCACGGCCACCCGCACGGCCGCGTCGAACTGCACCGTCTGCCGCAGGTTGTCATACCAGTAGTCCGCCGTCATGCTCCCCGGGTCCACCCAGTCACCCGTCAACGTCGACACGAGCCGAACCCGACCCGGCTGCGGGGTCACGTCGGCCAGGTCCGCGCGGAGGCGTTCGGCGACGTCCTGCACCGACGGGGAGTGCGAGGCGTAGTCCACCGGAATCAGGCGGGCCCGGACCCCGTCGGCCTGGCAGGCGTCCACCAGGTCCGCGACCGGCTGCGGCGGACCCGACACCACCACCGTCGCCGGACCGTTCACCGCCGCCACACCCACACCCGGGAACTGCGCGAGCCGTGCGGTCACCGCGACGGCGGACAGGTCAACCGACGCCATCGCACCAGTCCCCCGCAACACCGCCAAGGCCCGCGACCGCAGCGCGACCGTCTTCGCCGCATCGTCGAGGGACAGGATCCCCGCCACACACGCCGCACCGATCTCGCCCTGCGAATGACCGACCACCGCCTGCGGGGACACGCCCGCGTGTTCCCACACCGCCGCGAGGGCGACGCCGACGGCCCACAGGACCGGCTGCACCACCTCGACCCGCTCCAACCACGACTCGTCATCCCCGGTCAACACGGAGACAAGGTCGACGTCCAGGAACGGAGCCAGGGCCCGCTGACACTCCGCCAACTGCGCGTCGAACACCGGAGTGCGACCCACCAGACCGGCCGCCATGCGCGCCGACTGCGCACCCTGCCCCGGGAACACGAACACCGGACCCACACCGTGACCAGAGGCGACACCGGACACCACGTTGCCCGCCGGCAGACCGGACGCCAGAGCATCCAGCCCCGACAGCAACTCGGGCAGGCCCGAACCGACCACAGCGGCCCGCTGGTCGAACGTCGACCGCGTCGTCGCCAGCGACCAACCGACCACCGCCGGCTCCACGCCACCGTGCTCCCGCAGGTGCCGGGCCAGCCGGGCCGCCTGACCAGCCAGGGCCGCCTTCGACCGCGCCGACACCGGCCACACCGTCACCCCGGCGGCGATCAGGCCCGGACCGCCCGCGTCGTCGGTGTCGGGGGCCTCGGCGGCGGGCAGGTCTTCGGGCAGTTCGAGGATGACGTGCGCGTTGGTGCCGGAGATGCCGAACGACGACACCGCCGACCGCCGGACACGACCCGTCCCCGGCCACGGCGTCGCCTCGGTGGCCAACTCCACCGCACCCGCCGACCAGTCGATGTGCGGCGACGGGGCATCCACGTGCAGCGTCGCCGGGACGACACCCTCCCGCATGGCGAGGACCATCTTGATGATCCCGGCGACGCCGGCGGCGGCCTGCGTGTGCCCGATGTTGGACTTGACCGAGCCGAGCAGCAGCGGCGCGGCGTCGCCCCGGTCCTGCCCGTACGTGGCCAGGAGCGCCTGCGCCTCGATCGGGTCACCCAGCGTCGTGCCCGTGCCGTGCGCCTCCACCACGTCCACATCCGCAGCCGACAACCCCGCCGACGCAAGAGCCTGCCGGATCACCCGCTGCTGCGACGGACCATTCGGCGCAGTCAACCCGTTCGACGCCCCATCCTGATTCACCGCAGAACCCCGCACCACCGCAAGCACCCGATGCCCGTTACGCCGCGCGTCCGACAACCGCTCCACCAGGAGCACCCCGACACCCTCACCCCAACCGGTGCCATCCGCGCCGGCCGCGAACGCCTTGCACCGGCCGTCGGCGGCCAGGCCGCGCTGCCGGGAGAACTCCACGAACAGCCCCGGCGTCGCCATCACGGTGACGCCACCGGCCAGCGCGAGATCGCACTCGCCGCGCCGCAGCGCCTGCACCGCCAGGTGCAACGCCACCAGCGACGACGAACACGCCGTGTCCACCGACACCGCCGGCCCCTCCAACCCCAACGCGTACGCCACCCGACCCGACACCACACTCGCCGCGTTCCCCGTGCCCGCGAAGCCCTCCACGTCGTCCACGGCCACCATGAGCAGGGCCCCATAGTCCTGGCCATTCGTGCCGACGAACACCCCTGTTCGCGAACCCCGCAACCCCGCCGGATCAACCCCTGCCCGCTCCACCGCCTCCCACGACGCCTCCAGCAACAACCGCTGCTGCGGATCCATCGCAAGGGCCTCACGGGGCGAAATGCCGAAGAAAGCCGCATCGAAGTCGGCCGCCTCGTAGAGGAAGGCGCCGCTGCGGACGTAGGAGGTGCCGGAGGAATAGGGGTCGGGGTCGTACAGCCGGTCGATGTCCCAGCCCCGGTCGCCGGGCAGGTCGGACACGGCGTCGCGGCCGGCGTGCAGCATCTGCCAGAACCGTTCGGGGTCGACGGCCCCGCCGGGGAACCGGCAGGACATGGCGACGATGGCGACGGGCTCGTCGTCGGCGAGCGGCACGGACGCGTTCTGGGTGACGGTTTCGGCCCCGCCGCCGAGTTCCTCGTGCAGGTGCCGGGCGAGGACGGTGGGGGTGGGGTAGTCGAAGACGAGGGTCACCGGCAGGCGCAGCCCGGTGGCGGTGGCGAGCCGGTTGCGCAGCTCCACGGCGGTCACCGAGTCGAAGCCGAGGTCCCGGAACGCGTGGTGCGGGTCGACGGCGTCGCCGCCGGCGTACTTGAGGACGGTGGCCGCCTGGCCGCGGACCAGGTCGAGCAGCGCGGCGCGGCGCTCGTCGGCGCTCATCCGGCCGAACGCGGCGGCGGGGCCGGCGTCGTCGGTCTCCGTCGCCTCGGCGACGCCCTTGCTGGCGGCGAGCTGCTGCGCCTCGGGGATCTCGGCGATCAGCGGGCCGGGCCGGGTGGCGGTGAACGCGACGTAGAACCGGTCCCAGGCGATGTGGGAGATGGTCAGGTACGTCTCGTCGTGCTCGACGGCCTGGTGCAGCGCGGCGACGGCGAGCCGGGGGTGCATCTCGGGCGCGCCGTGGCGGTGCAGCATCCGGCCGAAGTCGCCCTCGGCCATGCCGCCGCCGCCCCAGGCGCCCCAGCCGATGGAGGTGGCGGGGAGACCGAGGCCGCGGCGGTGCTCGGCGAGGGCGTTGAGGAACGCGTTGCCGGGGGCGTAGTTGCCGACGCCGGAGCTGCCGACGGTGCCGGCCATGGAGGAGAACAGGACGAACGCGTCGAGGTCGTGGTCGCGGGTCAGCTCGTGCAGGTTGAGCGCGGCGGTGACCTTGGCGCTGAGCGCGTAGTCGACCTGGTCGAGGGTGAGCGCGCTGACGACCGAGTCGTCGAGGACGGCGGCGGTGTGCACCACGGCGGTGAGCGGGTGCTCGGTGGGCAGGTCGGCGAGGACGGCGGCGAGGGCGTCGCGGTCGGCGGCGTCGCAGGCGGCCACGGTGACCCGCGCGCCGAGCCCAGTCAGCTCGGCCTCCAGCTCGGCGATGCCGTCGGCCTGCCGGCCGCGCCGGCTGAGCAGCACCAGGTGGGACGCGCCGTTGGCGGCGAGCCAGCGGGCCATGTGCCCGCCGAGGGCGCCGGTGCCGCCGGTGACGAGGGCGGTGCCGGAGGGCCGCCAGGCGCGGGTGGCGGGGGCGTCGCCGAGCGGGGCACGCAGCAGCCGCCGGCCGAACGCGCCGGCCCGGCGCAGGGCCACCTGGTCCTCCCCGTCCGCGCCGGCGAGGACGCGGGCGAGGCGGCGGGCGGTGGTGTCGTCGGGGTCGGCGGGCAGGTCGACGAGTCCGCCCCAGCGGTCGGGGTGTTCGAGGGCGGCGACCCGGCCGAAGCCCCAGGCGAGCTGCTGCCCGGGGTGCGGCAGCGGGTCGGCGGGGTCGGTGGAGACCGCGCCGCGGGTCAGCGCCCACAGGGGGGCGCGGACGCCCGCGTCGCCGAGGGCCTGGGTGAGGGTGACGGTGCCGGCGAAGCCGACGGGCACGTGGCGGTGGGTGGGCGTGGGCGTCTCGTCGAGGGCGAGCAGGGAGACGATCCCGGCGGCGGGGTGGGCGGCGGCGAGGTCGCGCAGCCGGGCCGCGAGGGCGTCGCGGTCGGTCCGCTCGCCGGCCAGGGCCACGGGTACGACGGTCGCGCCGTGCCGGGCGAGGGCGTCGCGGGTGAACGCGGCCAGCGCGGCATCGGCCTGCTGCGGTCCGGCGGCGCTGCCGTCGGTGCCGGTGTCGGCGGCGGTGTCGTCCGGGCCGGTGACCAGCCACCAGGTGCCGGCGAGGGCGGGCTCGTCGCCGCCGTCCGCGCCGACGGGCAGCCACGCGTCGCGGTACCGCCACGAGTCGATGGTGGCCTGGTCGCGGTGCCGGCGTCGCCAGGCGGTGAGGGCGGGCAGCACGTCGGCGAACGCCGCCTCGGGCACGGTGCCGCCGTCGGTGGCGGCGGCGAGTTCGGCGGTGAGCGCGGCCAGGTCGCCGTCCTCGACGGCGGCCCAGAACCGGGCGTCGGACTCGTCCGCCGGGCCGGCGGGGACCGCGGCCGGGGCGGTGGTGGCGGTGGCGGGCCGAGGCCAGTAGAGCTGCCGCTGGAACGGGTACGTGGGCAGGTCGCGGCGGCGCGCGGGCAGCCCGGCGTACGCGGGTCGCCAGTCGACGGGCGTACCCCCGGTGAAGACCTCGGCGGCGGCCCGGTGGAACCGGCCGAGGTCGCCCTCGTTGCGCCGCAGGGTGCCGGTGACGGTGACCGCGCCCGGGTCGGCGGCGGCCAGCTCGACGCTCTCCTGCACGGCCATGGTGAGCACCGGGTGGGCGCTGACCTCGACGAACGTCTGGTAGCCGGCGGCGACGAGGCTGCGCACCGCCTCGTCGAAGCGGACGGTCCGCCGCAGGTTGCGGTACCAGTAGTCGGCGTCGAGGGCGGCGGTGTCGAGCCAGTCGCCCTCGACGGTGGACCGGAACCGGATCTCGCCGGTGCGGGGGGTCAGCCCGGCGAGCAGGGCGAGGAGCTGCTCGCGCAGCGGCTCGACGTGCGCCGAGTGGGAGGCGTAGTCGACGGGCACCCGGCGGACCCGGGTGTCCCGGGCCTCGTAGTGGGCGACGAGTTCGTCGAGGGCGGCGGAGTCGCCGGAGACGACGACGGAGGTGGGGCCGTTGACGGCGGCGAGCGCGACGCGGCCGTCCCAGCGGGCGATGGTGGCGGTGGCCTCGTCGGCGGTGGTGGCGACGGAGACCATGCCGCCGTCCCCGGCGATGCCGGCGATGATCCGGCTGCGCAGGGCGACCACGGCCGCCGCGTCGTCGAGGGTGAGGGCCCCGGCGACGTACGCGGCGGCGATCTCGCCCTGCGAGTGGCCGACGACGGCGGCGGGGCGGACCCCGTACGACTGCCAGAGGGCGGCGAGGGAGACGCCGACGGCGAACAGGGTGGGCTGGACGACGTCGACGCGTTCCAGGGACGGCGCGTCGGGCGCGCCGCGCACCACGTCGACGGGCGACCAGTCGACGTGCGGGCGCAGGGCCTCGGCGCAGGCGGCGAACGTGTCGGCGAAGACGGGGGCGGTGTCGAGGAGTTCGGCGGCCATGCCGACCCACTGGGAGCCCTGGCCGGGGAAGACGAAGGCCACCTCGCCGGGCGTGCCGGTGCCGGTGACGGTGTCCGGGGCGGGCCGGCCGGCGGCGAGCTCGCCCAGCGCGGCGGTCAGGCCGGCGCGGTCGGCGGCGAGGACGACGGCCCGGTGGTCGTGGGCGGCGCGGGTGTCCACGAGGGACCAGCCGACGTCGGCGAGCGCGTCGTCGGCGACGGTGTCGAGGTGGGCGGCGAGGTCGCGGGCGCGGGCGGCGAGGGCGTCGGCGGTGCGCCCGGACAGCACCCAGGGCAGCTCCCGGGCCGGCCCGGCGGCCTGCTCCTGCGCGGCCTCCTCCTGCGCGGCCTCCTCCTGCGCGGGCTCCTCCTGCGCGGCCTGCTCCTGCGCGGGTTCCTCCTCGGGGGCCTGTTCGAGGATGGTGTGCACGTTGGTGCCGCTGATGCCGAACGAGGAGACGCCGGCGCGGCGGACGCCGTCGGCGGGCTCCCACGGGCGGGCCTCGGTGAGCAGCGCGACGTGCCCGGCGGACCAGTCGACGTGCGGGGTGGGCTCGTCGACGTGCAGGGTGGGCGGCAGCACCCCGTGCCGCATCGCCAGCACCATCTTGATCACCCCGGCGACGCCGGCGGCGGCCTGGGTGTGGCCGACGTTCGACTTGATGGAGCCGAGCCACAGCGGCCGGTCGGCGGGGCGGTCCTGCCCGTAGGTGGCCAGCAGCGCCTGGGCCTCGATCGGGTCGCCGAGGGTGGTGCCGGTGCCGTGCGCCTCGACGGCGTCGACCTGGTCGGCGGTGAGCCCGGCGTTGGCCAGGGCCTGCCGGATGACCCGCTGCTGGGCGGGCCCGTTGGGGGCGGTCAGCCCGTTGGACGCGCCGTCCTGGTTGACGGCGCTGCCCCGCACCACGGCGAGGACGGGGTTGCCGTCGCGGCGGGCGTCGGAGAGCCGCTGGAGCACCAGCAGGCCGACGCCCTCGCCCCAGCCGGTGCCGTCGGCGGCCCCGGCGAACGGCTTGCACCGGCCGTCGGCGGCCAGCCCGCGCTGGCGGGAGAAGCCGACGAAGATGCCGGGGGTGGCCATGACGGTGGCGCCGCCGGCGAGGGCGAGGTCGCACTCCCCCGCCTGGAGGGCCTGCGCGGCGAGGTGCAGGGCGACCAGCGACGACGAGCAGGCCGTGTCGACGGTGACGGCGGGGCCGTGCAGCCCGAAGGTGTACGACAGCCGACCCGAGATGACGCTCGCGGAGGTGCCGGTGGCGAGGTAGTTCTCGTCGACGTCCCCGGCGGCCATCAGCAGCGAGCCGTAGTCCTGGCCGTTGGTGCCGACGTACACGCCGGTGCGGCTGCCGCGCAGCGCGGTCGGGTCGATCCGGGCCCGCTCGAACGCCTCCCAGGTGGCCTCCAGCAGCAGCCGCTGCTGCGGGTCCATGGCGAGGGCCTCGCGGGGGCTGATGCCGAAGAAGGCGGGGTCGAACTCGCCGGCCCCGGCGACGAAGCCGCCCTCCCGCACGTAGCTGGTGCCGAGGTGCTCGGGGTCGGGGTGGTACAGCTCGGCGATGTTCCAGCCGCGCTCGCCGGGCATCAGGGTCATCGCGTCGGTGCCGGTGGCGAGGAGGTCCCAGAGCTGCTCCGGTGAGCTGACCCCGCCGGGGAACCGGCAGCTCATCGCGACGATGGCGACGGGCTCGCGGTGGGTGTCGGTGCCGGCGGCGACGACGTCGCCGGGGGTGTCGCCGGGTAGCCGGTTGGTCAGCCCGTGCAGGTGGGCGGCCAGCTCGGCGACGGTGGGGTGGTCGAACACGAGGGTGGCGGGCAGGGTCGTGCCCGTCTCGGCGGTGAGCCGGTTGCGCAGCTCGACGGCGGTGAGCGAGTCGAAGCCGAGGTCGCGGAAGGCGCGGTCGGGCAGCGGCCGCCCGGCCGGGTAGCCGAGCACCGCGGCGGCCTGGGTGCGCACCAGCTCGGTGAGCTGCGCCAGGGACCGGCCGACGACGACGGCCCGGACGGGGCCGCTCGCCACGGCGGGCACCCCGGGCAGGGCAGAGATCAGCGGGTTCGGCCGCCCCCAGGACGCGGCGAGGCGTCCCCAGTCGACGTCGGCGACGGTGACGGCCGGCCCGGCGGCGTTGACGACCCGGCCGAGGGCGGTGACGGCCTCGGCGGCGGGCAGCGGGTTGATGCCGCCCCGGGTGAGCCGGGCGGTGAGCGCGGCGGTGGTGGCGGCCATCCCGTCGGCGGCCCACGCGCCCCAGGCGACGGCGGTGGCGGGCAGCCCCTGGGCGTGCCGCCACGCGGCGAACGCGTCGAGGTAGGCGTTGGCCGCCGCGTAGTTGCCCTGCCCGGCGCTGCCGACGACCCCGGCGAGGGAGGAGAACAGCACGAACGCGTCGAGGTCCCGGCCGGCGGTGGCGTCGTGCAGCACCCGGGCGGCGGTGGCCTTGCCGGCGAGGACGGCCTGCATCCGGTCGAGGTCGAGGCCGTCGAGGACGCCGTCGTCGACGATCCCGGCGGTGTGCACGACTGCGGTGAGCGCGGGCAGCCCGGCGACGAGCGCGGCGACCGCCTCGCGGTCGGTGACGTCGCAGGCGACGACCCGCACCGCCCCGGCCCCGCCCAGCTCCTCGACCAGCCCGTCGGCACCGGGAGCGTCCGGGCCACGCCGGGAGGCCAGCACCACCTCGGCCGCCCCGTTGGCCAGCAACCAGCGGGCGGTGTGCCGACCCAACGCGCCCGTGCCACCGGTGACCAGCACCGTCCCCGACGGCCGCCACCCCGAACCGACCGGCGCGGCGGCCGGCACCAGCCGTCGGCCGAGGACGCCCTGCGGGCGGATCGCCACCTGGTCGTGGCCGGCGTCGGCGAGGACGGCGAGCAGGGCGTCCCCGCTCGCCCGGTCGAGCCGGTCGTCGCCGCTGTCGCTGCCGCTGCCGGGCAGGTCGACGCCGCTGCCAGTGGCGGGCAGGTCGACGAGGCCGCCCCAGCGGTCGGGCTGTTCGAGGGCGATCACCCGCCCGAGGCCCCAGGCGGCCGCGGCCGACGGGTCGGCGACGCGCTCGCCGCCGCCGACGGAGACCGCCCCCCGGGTGAGGCACCACAGCCGGCCGGGCAGTCCGGTGTCGGCGAGCGCCTGGGCGAGGGTGAGCAGGAGCGCGGTGCCGGTGGGCACGGCGGGGGCGTCCGGCAGCGGCACGTCCCGCTCGGGCAGCAGGCAGACCACCCCGGCCCACCCCGTCTCCCCGCCCGCGCTGCCCGGCTCCCCGAGCCGCCGCAGCGCGTCCCCCAGCTCGCCCCGCCCGACCCCACCGCCGACGCCGAGCACCTCGACCCGCGCCCCACCCCGGCGCAGCGCCGCCACCACCCCGCGATCTTGCAGTTCCAGCCCCGACAAAAGCCTCGTTCCGCCCGTTTCGGGGGCCGCAAGTGCAAGATCGGCGGGGTGGATGGGGGTGACGACCAGCCAGCGGCCCGGCCGGGGCGCGGCCGGGGCGGGGTGGACGGGGTGCCAGGCGACGCGGTACGTCCAGGCGTCCAGCGTCGCGTCGCGCTGGCGGGCCCGCCGCCACGACGACAGCACCGGTACGGCGGGGGCGAGCGCCTCGATCGCGGCGGGATCGTCCTGCACGGCCAGGTGGGACGCCACCTCGGTCAGGTCGCCCCGCTCGACGGCGGCCCAGAAGTCGCCCTCGGATCCGGCGGCGTGGACCGCCTGCGCGGCGGCGACCGCGGCGGCCTCGGGCCAGTACCGCTCCCGCTGGAACGCGTACGTGGGCAGGTCCACCCGGGACGCGCCGGTGTCGGCGAACCACGGCCGCCACCCCACCGACACCCCGTTGACGTGCAGCTCCGCCAGCGCGGCCAGCAGAGCCGGCACCTCCGGCCGATCCCGACGCTGGGCAGCCACCGCGACCACGGAAGCCTCGGGCAGCGCCTCGGCCGTCAACGCCGTCAACACGCTCTGCGGACCCACCTCCAGGAACGTGTCCACCCCCGCCGACCGCAACGCCGCCACCCCATCGGCGAACCGCACCGCCTCCCGCACATGCCGCACCCAGTAGTCGACACTGCGAATCTCGTCGGGATCGGCCAGCGCCCCGGTCACGTTCGACACGACGGGCAACTCGGGCGCGGCGAACGTCAGCCGCGACAGCACCGCCCGGAACTTCTCCAGCATCGGCTCCATCAGCGGGCTGTGGAACGCGTGACTCACCGCCAACCGACGCGTCCGCACCCCCCGACCCCGCCACGCCTGCTCCACCTGGTCCAGGGCGTCCACCGCACCCGACACGACAACAGAAGTCGGGCCGTTCACCGCCGCGATGCCCACCCGATCGGACAACCCGTCCAACGACGCCAGCACCTCGGCCTCGGCCGCGGCCACCGCCAACATCCCGCCACCGGCCGGCAACGCCTGCATCAGGCGACCCCGCGCCACCACCAACGCACACGCATGCTCCAGCGACAACACCCCCGCCACATACGCCGCGACGATCTCACCAACCGAATGCCCACCCACAAAGTCCGGCACCACACCGAACGACTCCACCAGGCGGAACAGGGCCACCTCGACCGCGAACAACCCCGCCTGCGTGAACACCGTCGAATCCAGCAGCGCCACCTCGGCGCAACCCTCCGAAGCGAACAGCACCGACTTCAACGGCTGCGGCAGCCCACGGTCCAGATGCCCACACACCTCGTCCAACACCGACGCGAACACCGGGAACGCCGCGGACAACTCCCGACCCATGCCGGGGCGTTGCGCCCCCTGACCGGAGAAGAGCACGGCGAGCTGGCCGCGCGAGGTGGCCGTACCGGACAGGACGTTGCCGGCCGGGGTGCCGGCGGCGAGGGCGCGCAGCCCGGCGAGGAGGTCCTCGCGGCCCGTCGCCGCGACCACCGCGCGGCTGTCCAGGGCGGCGCGGGCGGTGACCGACGACCACGCCACGTCCACGGGACGCACGTCGGCGTCGGCGTCCAGCCAGGCCGCCCAGCGGCCCGCCTGCACGGCGAGGGCGGCGTCGGTGCGGGCGGACAGCAGCACCGGCACGGCGGGCAGCGCCCGCCCGGGTGCGACGGCCTCGGCGGTGGCCTCGGGCTCGGGGGCCTGCTCGATGATGGTGTGCGCGTTGGTGCCGGAGACGCCGAACGACGACACGGCGGCCCGGCGGGGCCGGTCCACGGCCGGCCACGGCCGCGCCTCGGTGGCGAGTTCCACGGCGCCGGCCGACCAGTCGATGTGCTGCGACGGCGCGTCGACGTGCAGGGTGGGCGGCACGACGCCGTGCCGGATGGCCTGCACCATCTTGATCACCCCGGCGACGCCGGCGGCGGCCTGGGTGTGGCCGATGTTCGACTTGACCGACCCCAGCAGCAGCGGCGTGTCCCGCCCCTGCCCGTACGTGGCGAGCAGCGCCTGCGCCTCGATCGGGTCGCCGAGCCGGGTGCCGGTGCCGTGCGCCTCCACGACGTCCACGTCCACCGGCGACAGGCGCGCCGAGGCGAGGGCGTGGCGGATGACGCGCACCTGGGAGGGGCCGTGCGGGGCGGACAGGCCGTTGGACGCGCCGTCGGAGTTGACGGCGCTGCCCCGCACGACGGCGAGGATCGGG
Source organism: Micromonospora carbonacea (assembly GCF_014205165.1). Taxonomy (NCBI): domain Bacteria; kingdom Bacillati; phylum Actinomycetota; class Actinomycetes; order Micromonosporales; family Micromonosporaceae; genus Micromonospora; species Micromonospora carbonacea. The sequence goes on from NZ_JACHMZ010000001.1 coordinate 4,574,644, forward strand.
TAGCCGTGGCGTTGGGCGTCGGAGAGCCGGGCGAGCAGCAGCATGCCGACGCCCTCGGACCAGGAGGTGCCGTCGGCGGCGGCGGCGAACGCCTTGCACCGGCCGTCGGCGGCCAGCCCGCGCTGCCGGCTGAAGCCGACGAAGACCGCCGGGGTGGGCATGACGGTGACGCCGCCGGCCAGGGCCAGCTCGCAGTCGCCGTTGCGCAGCCCCTGGGCGGCGAGGTGGATCGCGACGAGCGACGACGAGCAGGCGGTGTCGACGGTGACGGCCGGCCCCTCCAGGCCGAGCGTGTACGCGACACGGCCGGAGATGACGCTTGTCGCGTTGCCGGTGAGCAGGTGCCCCTCGCCGTTCTCGGCCTGCGCCATGATCCCGTCGTAGCCGTGCGAGGCCGCGCCGACGAACACGCCGGTGCGGCTGCCCCGCATGGTCGCCACGGGCAGGCCGGCCCGCTCGAACGACTCCCACGCGGTCTCCAGCAGCAGCCGCTGCTGCGGGTCCATGGCGAGGGCCTCGCGGGGGCTGATGCCGAACAGGTCGGCGTCGAAGTCGGCGGCGTCGTAGACGAAGCCGCCCGCGGAGACGTAGCTGGTGCCGGGGTGGTCGGGGTCGGGGTGGAACAGCCGGTCGAGGTCCCAGCCCCGGTCGGCGGGGAACGGGCCGATGCCGTCCCCGCCGTCGCGGACGAGATCCCAGAGCTGCTCGGGCGAGGCGACGCCGCCGGGGTAGCGGCAGCTCATCGCGACGATGGCGATGGGTTCGCCGTCGCGGGCCTCCAGCTCCCGCAGCCGACGCCGGGTGCGCCGCAGCTCCGAGGTCGTACGCTTCAGGTACTCGACGTACTTCTCGTCCTCGTTGCTCACCGTGGACCCACCTCACTCGGCATGCCGTGGTCGTTGCGGCTGGTCACGACGTCTCCAGCTCGCGGTCGATCAGGTCGAAGATGTTCTCGGCGGTGGCCGACTCCAGGTCGTCGTCGCCCGCGTCGGACTGCCGCTCGGCCAGCCGGTCCAGCAGGCCGTGCAGCCGGTCGGTGATGCGGCGGAACTCGTCGTCGGCCGGGTCGAGGCCGGCGAGGGCCGCCTCGAGGCGGTCGAGGTCCAGGCCGGCCCCCGTCGCCGGGCCGCCCGCCGCATCGGCTGAACCGCCCGCCGACCCGCCCGCCGGGGCGAGCTGGTCGGCGAGGTACGCGGCGAGCGCGGCCGGCGTCGGGTTGTCGAAGACGAGGGTGGCGGGCAGCCGCAGCCCGGTGGCCGCCCCGAGCCGGTTGCGCAGCTCGACGGCGGTCAGCGAGTCGAAGCCGAGCTCGCGGAAGGCGCGGGTCGGCTCGATGCCGGCCGGGTCGCCGTGGCCGAGGACGACGGCGACGTTCGACAGCACCAGGTCACGCAGGGCGCGTACCCGCTTGTCGGCGGTGAGGCCGGCGAGCCGCGCCGCGTACGCCTGCCCGTCGGCGGCCTCACCGGCGGCGGCCCGGCGGCCGGCGGCGCGGACCAGCCCGGTCAGCAGCGGGTGGACGGGCGCGCCCGGCGCGGCGACCCCGGTGCTGATCTTCGCGGGCATCAGCACGGCCCGCTCGGACCGCCAGGCCGCGTCGAACAGGGCGAGGGCCTCGTCGTTGGACAGGGCGGCCATGCCGCCCCGGTCGAGGCGGCGGATGTCGGCGGCGTCGAGGTGCCCGGTCATGCCGCTGGCCTGCGCCCACCGGCCCCAGGTGAGGGAGACCGCCGGCAGGCCGAGGGCCCGCCGGTGCTCGGCGAGGGCGTCGAGGAACGCGTTGCCGGCGGCGTAGTTGCCCTGCCCCGGGCCGCCGAACACCCCGGCGGCGGCGGAGAACAGCACGAACGCGGTCAGCTCGTGGCCGACCGTGGCGCGGTGCAGGTTCCAGGCGGCGTCGACCTTCGGCCGCAGCACGGCGGCGAGCCGGTCGGGGGTCATCGACTCCAGCACCCCGTCGTCGAGGACGCCGGCCGCGTGCACGACGGCCCGCAGCGGGTGCCGGGCGTCCACCAGGGACAGCACGTCGCCGACGGCGTCCGGGTCGGCCAGGTCGGCGGCGACGATCGACACGTCCGCGCCGAGCGCCTTGAGGTCGGCCAGCAGCGCGTCGGCGCCCTCGGCGTCGGGGCCGCGCCGGCTGACCAGCAGGAGCTGCCGGGCGTCGTGGACGGTGACCAGGTGCCGGCAGAGCAGCGCGCCGAGGGTGCCGGTCGCGCCGGAGACGAGGACGGTGCCGTCGAGGCGGGGCGCCTGCGGGATGCTCAGGGCGAGCTTGCCGACGTGCCGGGCCTGGCTGAGGAAGCGGAACGCCTCTGGGGCGCGCCGGACGTCCCAGTCGCGGCGGGGCAGCGGGCGCAGCGCGCCGGCGGCGAACAGCGCCACCAGCTCGGCGAGCATCTCGCCGATCTTGTCCTGGCCGGCCTCGATGAGGTCGAAGACCTGGTAGCTGACGCCGGGGTGGTCGGCGGCGACGCGCTGCGGGTCCCGCTTGTCGGTCTTGCCCATCTCGACGAACCGCCCGCCGGGGGCGAGCAGCCGCAGCGACGCGTCGACGAACTCGCCGCTGAGCGCGTTGAGCACCACGTCGACGCCGCGCCCGCCGGTGCGGTCGCGGAACGCGTCGACGAAGTCGAGGCTGCGGGAGGAGGCGACGTGCGCGTCGTCGAAGCCGGTGGCGCACAGCGCCGGCCACTTGCCGGGGCTGGCCGTGCCGTAGACCTCCGCGCCGAGGTGGCGGGCGATCTGCACGGCGGCCATGCCGACGCCGCCGGCCGCCGCGTGCACCAGCACCGACTCGCCGGCGTCGAGGCGGGCCAGCTCGACCAGGCCGTACCAGGCGGTGAGGAAGACCACCGGCACGGCGGCGGCCTCCGCGTAGGACCAGCCGGCGGGGATGCGGGTGACGAGGCGGTGGTCGGTGACGGCGACGCTGGCGAACGAGCCGGAGAACAGGCCCATCACCCGGTCGCCGGGGGCCACGCCGGTGACGCCGGGGCCGACGTCGAGCACCACGCCCGCGCCCTCGTTGCCGAGCACCTCCTGGTCGGGGACCATGCCGAGGGTCAGCACGACGTCCCGGAAGTTGAGGCCGGAGGCGCGCATCGCGACGCGTACCTGCCCGGCCGGCAGCGCCTCGCCGACCTCGGGGCAGGGCAGCACGGCCAGGTTCTCCAGGGTGCCCTTCTCGGTGACGTCGAGCCGCCACGGCACGTCGTCGCCGGGCAGGGCCAGCGTGCCGGCGTCGCGGGCCCGCACCAGCCGGGGCACGAGCAGCGCGCCGTCGCGCACGGCGACCTGCGGCTCGCCGCAGGCGACGGCCGCCGGCACGGCCGCGAGGCAGCCGGCGTCGTCGTCGGCGTCCAGCAGCGTGAACCGGCCGGGGTGCTCGGCCTGTGCCGACCGGACCAGCCCCCACAGGGCGGCGCGCGCCAGGTCGCGGGGGGCCTCGCCGGGGGCCGCGCCCACCGCCCCGGCGGTGCGCAGCACCAGGCGGGACCGCTCCAGGCCGGGCTGGGCCAGCCAGCCCTGCACGAGCGCGAGGGCGTCCCGGGCCGCGTCGTGCGCGGCGTCGCCGGCCCGCGCCGGGTTCGCGCCGACCCACTGCGCGACCACCACATCGGGTACGTCTCCGCCGCGCTCCACCTCGGCGGCGAGGGCGGCCAGGTCGGCGTGGGCGGTCACGGGGTGCCCGGCGGCGGCCAGCGCGGCGGCGAGGCCGGCCGGGTCGTCGCCGAGCAGCACCCAGCGGGTGCCGCCCGCCACGTCGGGGCGGTCCGACGGCGTCTGCTCCAGCGGCGTCCGGTCCGGCGAAGTCCCGCCCAGCGGCGTCCAGTCGAGGTGGAACAGGCAGTTGCGGCGCAGGGCGGCGGCCTCGTCGGCCCGGCCGGCGGCGACCGGGCGGAACGTCAGCGACTCGACGGTGGCGACGGGCTGCCCGGCGGCATCGGCGAGCGTGACGGCGAGGGTGTCGGGGCCGAGGGGGCGCAGCCGCACCCGCAGCCGGGTCGCCCCGTGGGCGTGCAGGCCGACGGCGCGGAACGCGAACGGCATCCAGCCGGTGCCGGCGGCGTCGCCGTCGGAGTTGCCGTCGCGGTTGCCGTCGCCGAGCAGCCCCGTGAGGCCGCTGGCCTGGAGCGCCGCGTCGAACAGGGCGGGGTGCAGGCCGAAGCGGGGCGCGTCGGCGGCCACCGCCTCGGGCAGGGCCACCTCGGCGTACGCCTCGTCGACGCCGCGCCACACCCGGAGCAGGCCCCGGAAGGCCGGGCCGTAGCCGAGGCCGCCGCCGGCCATTTCCGCGTACCAGGCGTCGAGGTCCGCGTCGACCTCGACGGCATCGGCGGGCGGCCACTCCCCCGGCACGACCAGCGGGGCGGGGAGCTGCGGCAGCAGCAGGCCCTCGGCGTGCCGGGTCCACTCGCCGTCGCCGTCGCCCTCGGGGCGGGAGTGCACGGTGACGGTCCGCTCCCCGCTGTCGCTGGGCGCGCCGACGCGTACCTGCACCTGCACGGCCCCGGCCGGCGGCACGACGAGCGGGCTGATCAGGGTGAGGTCGCCGAGCTGGCCGGCGTCGACCTCGTCGCCGGCCCGGACGACCATGTCGACGATCCCGGTCCCGGGGACGATCACCGCCCCGCCGACGGCGTGGTCCGCGAGCCACGGGTGGGTACGCACCGACAGCCGGCCGGTGAGCACGACCGTCTGGTCGTCGGCGACGGGGATCGCGGCGCTGAGCAGGGGGTGCCCGGCGTCCTGGAGGCCGGCGGCACCGACGTCCCGGACCTGGTGCGCGGGCGGCTCCAGCCAGTACCGGCCCCGGTCGAACGCGTACGTGGGCAGGTCGACAGTGTCGGCCTCGGCGAGGACCTTCGTCAGGTCGACGGGCAGGCCGATCGCGTGCGCGGCGGCCAGGTTGGACAGCAGCCGCGTCGGGTCGTCGTCACCCCGCCGCAGGCTACCGATCGTGTGGCCGGTGACCCCGGCGTCGTCGAGGATCGCCGTCACCGGCATCGTCAACACCGGATGCGGGCTGATCTCCACGAACGTCGTGTGCCCGGCCACCACGGCCACCCGCACGGCCGCGTCGAACTGCACCGTCTGCCGCAGGTTGTCATACCAGTAGTCCGCCGTCATGCTCCCCGGGTCCACCCAGTCACCCGTCAACGTCGACACCAGCCGAACCCGACCCGGCTGCGGGCTCACGTCGGCCAGGTCCGCGCGGAGGCGTTCGGCGACGTCCTGCACCGACGGGGAGTGCGAGGCGTAGTCCACCGGAATCAACCGCGCCCGGATCCCCTCGGCCTGGCACGCCTGCACCAGGTCCGCGACCGGCTGCGGCGGACCCGACACCACCACCGTCGCCGGACCGTTCACGGCGGCGACGCCCACGCCCGGGAACTGCGCGAGGCGTGCGGTCACCGCGACGGCGGACAGGTCAACCGACGCCATCGCACCAGTCCCCCGCAACACGGCCAGGGCCCGCGACCGCAGAGCGACGGTCTTCGCCGCGTCGTCGAGGGACAGGATCCCCGCGACGCAGGCGGCACCGATCTCGCCCTGCGAGTGGCCGACCACCGCCTGCGGGGACACGCCCGCGTGTTCCCACACCGCCGCGAGGGCGACGCCGACGGCCCACAGGACCGGCTGCACCACCTCGACCCGCTCCAACCACGACTCGTCATCCCCGGTCAACACGGAGACAAGGTCGACGTCCAGGAACGGAGCCAGGGCCCGCTGACACTCCGCCAACCGCGCGTCGAACACCGGAGTACGACCCACCAGACCGGCCGCCATGCGCGCCGACTGCGCACCCTGCCCCGGGAACACGAACACCGGACCCACACCGTGACCAGACGCCACACCGGACACCACATTGCCCGCCGGCAGACCGGACGCCAGAGCATCCAGCCCCGACAGCAACTCCTCCACACCCGAGCCGACCACCGACGCCCGCTGATCGAACGTGGCGCGCGTGGTGGCGAGGGACCAACCGACCACCGCCGGCTCCACGCCACCGTGCCCCCGCACGTGAGCGGCCAGCCGTTCGGCCTGACCAGCCAGGGCCGCCTTCGACCGCGCCGACACCGGCCACACCGTCACGTCGGCGTCGACCAGACCCGGCGAACGGACCCCGGCCGGCACGTCGGCGGGCTCGTCGCCCTGCTCGACGATGACGTGGGCGTTGGTGCCGGACATGCCGAACGACGACACGGCCGCTCGGCGGGGCCGGCCCGCCCCGGGCCACGGCAGGGCCTCGGTGACCAGCTCGACGGCTCCGGCGGTCCAGTCGATGTGCCCCGAGGGGGCGTCCACGTGCAGGGTGGCGGGCACGGTCCCGTGCCGCATCGCGAGGACCATCTTGATGATGCCGGCGACGCCGGCCGCGGCCTGGGTGTGCCCGATGTTGGACTTCACCGAGCCGAGCAGCAGCGGCGCGGCGTCGCCCCGGTCCTGCCCGTACGTGGCCAGGAGCGCCTGCGCCTCGATCGGATCACCCAGCGTCGTGCCCGTGCCGTGCGCCTCCACCACGTCCACATCCGCAGCCGACAACCCCGCCGACGCAAGAGCCTGCCGGATCACCCGCTGCTGCGACGGACCATTCGGCGCAGTCAACCCGTTCGACGCCCCATCCTGATTCACCGCAGAACCCCGCACCACCGCAAGCACCCGATGCCCGTTACGCCGCGCGTCCGACAACCGCTCCACCAGGAGCACCCCGACACCCTCACCCCAACCGGTGCCATCCGCCGCCTCGGCGAACGCCTTGCACCTGCCGTCGGGGGCGAGGGCCCGTTGGCGGGAGAACTCGGCGAAGGTGGCGGGGGTGGTCATCACGGTGACGCCACCGGCCAGCGCGAGATCGCACTCGCCGCGTCGCAGCGCCTGCACCGCCAGGTGCAGTGCGACGAGGGACGACGAACACGCCGTGTCCACCGACACCGCCGGCCCCTCCAACCCCAACGCGTACGCCACCCGACCCGACACCACGCTCGCCGCGTTGCCGGTGCCGGCGAAGCCCTCCGCCGCATCGGCTGACATCATCAACAGGGCCCCATAGTCCTGGCCGTTGGTGCCGACGAACACCCCTGTTCGCGAACCCCGCAACCCCGCCGGATCAACCCCTGCCCGCTCCACCGCCTCCCACGACGCCTCCAGCAACAACCGCTGCTGCGGATCCATCGCAAGGGCCTCACGGGGCGAAATGCCGAAGAAAGCCGCATCGAAGTCGGCGGCGTCGTGGAGGAAGCCGCCCTGGTCGGCGTAGCTGGTGCCGGGGGTGGTGGGGTCGGGGTCGAAGAGCCGGTCGAGGTCCCAGCCCCGGTTGGTGGGGAAGTCGCCGATGGCGTCGACGCCGTCGGCGACGAGCCGCCAGAGCTGGTCGGGGTCGGCGATGCCGCCGGGGTAGCGGCAGGCCATGCCGACGATGGCGATCGGGTCGTCGCCGTCCACGGCCGGGGCGGCGGCGGCCGGGGCGGGCTCGGTGGCGTCGCCGAGGAGGCCGCCGAGCAGAAAGCGGGCCAGCACGACCGGGCTGGGGTGGTCGAAGACGAGGGTGGTGGGCAGGGCCTGCCCGGTGGCGGCGACGAGCCGGTTGCGCAGCTCCACGGCGGTGAGCGAGTCGAAGCCGAGGTCCCGGAAGGCGGTGGTGGCACCGATGGCGGCGGGCCCGCCGTCGTGGCCGAGCACGTCGGCGGCGTGGTCGCGGATCAGGTCGGCGAGGGTCTCCTCGCGGCGGGCGGGGGTGAGCCCGGCGAGGCGGCGGCGCAGGGTCGCGGCGGGCCCGTCGTCGCCGTCGTCGGTGGGTGCGCCGCCGTCGAGGGCGGCCTTCGCCTCGGGTACGCCCTCCAGCAGGGGCCGCCGTCGGGCGGAGGCGTAGGCGGGGGCGAACCGGGTCCAGTCGACGTCGGCGACGGTGAGGGTGGCGTCGTCGTGGTCGAGGGCCTGCGCGAGCGCGCCCATGGCGACGGCGGGGTCCATGGCGGGCACGCCCCGGCGGCGGAGCTGCTGGTCGGAGTCGGCCCCGTGCATGCCGCCGTCGGCCCAGGGGCCCCAGGCGATGGCGGTGCCGGCGTGCCCGTCGGCGCGGCGCTGCTGCACGAGCGCGTCGAGGTGGGCGTTGCCGGCGGCGTACCCGGCCTGGCCGGCGCTGCCCCAGGTGGCGGCGATGGACGAGTAGACGACGAAGGCGTCGAGGTCCCGGTCGGCGAGCAGCTCGTGCAGGTGGGTCGCGCCGGCGGTCTTGCCGCCGGTGACCTCGGCCAGTTCGGCGGCGGTGACCTCGGCGAGGGGGGTGGTCTGGGCGACGCCGGCGGTGTGCACGACGGTGCGCACGGGCGGGCCGTCGGCTTCGACGCGGCGCAGCAGGTCGGCGAGGGCGGCCCGGTCGGCGATGTCGCAGGCGGCGACGGTGACCCGGGTGCCGAGGGCGGTGAGTTCGGCTTCGAGGTCGGCGGCGGCGGGGGCGGCGGGGCCGCGCCGGCTGACGAGGACGACGTGTTCGGCTCCGGCGGCGGCGAGCCAGCGGGCGGCGCGCGCGCCGAGGCCGCCGGTGCCGCCGGTGATCAGGGCGGTGCCGGTGGGCGTGTAGCGGCGGGCCGGGGGGCGGTCGCCGAGGGGGGCGCGGACGAGGCGGCGGGCGAAGACGCCGGGGCCGCGTACGGCGAGCTGGTCCTCGCCGGTCGTGCCGGTGAGGATCGCGGCGAGCCGGCCGGCGGCGCGGGCGTCGGGTCGGGTGGGCAGGTCGACGAGGCCGCCCCAGCGGTGCGGGGCCTCGACGCTGACGACCCGGCCGAAGCCCCAGGTGGCGGCCTGGGCGGGGTCGGCGAGCCGGTCGTACGCGGCGGCGGCGACGGCACCCCGGGTGACCAGCCACAGCGGGGCGTCCTGGCCGGCGTCGCCGAGGGCCTGGGTGAGGGCGAGGGTGGCGGCGAGGCCGGGCAGGGCGGCGGCGTCGGCCGACGGTGCCCAGGCAAGCAGGGAGACGACCCCGGCGAGCGGGGTGCCGCCGAGGTCGGCGGCGAGGGCGGCGCGGTCGGCGTCGGGGGCGACGGTCAGCGGCAGCGCGTCGGCCCCGGCTGCGGTGAGCGCGGCGCTCACCGCGCTGACGGCCGGGTCGTCGGCGAGGCCGGCGGGGAGCGCCAGGAGCCAGGTGCCGGCGAGCCGGCCGGGGGTGGGTTCGGCGGTGACCTGCCATTCGGCGCGGTACCGCCAGCCGTCGAGGACGGTGTGTTCCTGCCGCTGCCGCCGCCAGTCGGCGAGGGCGGGAAGCAGGGCGCGCAGGGAGTCGACGGTGGCGTCGTCGAGGTGGAGGGTGTCGCGCAGGGCGTCGAGGTCGGCGCGTTCGACGGCGTCCCAGAACCGGTGGTCGAGCGCGCCGGTGCCGGTGGCGGGGTCGGCGGGGGCCTCGGCGGGCACCCAGTAGTGCTGCCGCTCGAACGGGTAGGTGGGCAGGTCGACGAGGCGGCCGGGCCGGTCGGCGAGGACGTCGGCCCAGCGGACGGCGGTGCCGGCGACGTGCAGGTGGGCGAGCGCGGCGAGCAGGGCGCGGCGTTCGGGGCGGTCGCGGCGCAGGGCGGGCACGACGGCGGCGGGGGCGACGTCGGGGGCGGTGGCGACGGTGGCGAGGGTCTCCTCGGCGGTGGCGGCGAGGACGGCGTCGGGGCCGACCTCGACGAAGGTGCCGACGCCGTGGGCGCGCAGGGTGCGTACGCCGTCGGCGAAGCGGACGGCCTCGCGGACGTGCCGCACCCAGTAGTCCGGGGTACGGATCGCCGCCGGGTCGGCCAGCTCGCCGGTCACGTTGGACACGATGGGCAGGGAGGGCGCGCGCAGGTCGAGCCCGGCGACGACGGCGGCGAACCCAGCGAGCATCGGCTCCATCAGCGGGCTGTGGAACGCGTGGCTGACCTTCAGCCGCCGCGTCTTCACCCCACGCGCGGCCCACCCCCCGGCCACCTCGTCCACGGCGGACCCGGCCCCCGACACCACCACGGACGCGGGCCCGTTGACGGCGGCGATCCCGACCGGGCCGGTCACGCCGGCGAGGGACTCGGCCACGTCCGCCTCGGACGCGGCGACCGCCAGCATCGCCCCGCCGGGCGGCAGCGCCTGCATCAGCCGACCCCGCGCCGCCACCAGCGTCGCCGCGTCGGCGAGGGTGAACACCCCGGCGACGTGCGCGGCGACGACCTCGCCGATGGAGTGGCCCGCGACGAGGTCCGGGGCGATCCCGAACGAGCCGAGCAGCCGGTGCAGGGCCACCTCGACGGCGAACAGCCCGGCCTGGGTGAACACCGTCTGGTCGAGCAGCGCGGCCTCGGGCGTGCCGGCGTCGGCGAACAGCACCTCCCGCAGCGGCCGGGGCAGGTGCGCGTCGAGCGCGGCGCACACCTCGTCGAGGGCCTGCGCGAACACCGGGAACGCGGCGGCCAGCTCCCGGCCCATGCCGGCGCGCTGTGCGCCCTGCCCGGAGTAGAGGAACGCGACGGCGCCCCGTTCGGCGGCGGAGCCGGTGACGAGGCCGGGGGCGGGCCGGTCGTCGGCGAGGGCGGTCAGGGCGGCGAGCAGCCCGTCGGTGTCGTCGGCGAGGACGACGGCCCGGTGTTCCAGGGGGCTGCGGGAGGTCACCGAGGACCAGGCGACGTCGGCGGGGTGGGGGGCGGCGTCGGCGACGTACCGGGACCACTGCTCGGCCTGGCGGCGCAGCGCGGCGCGCGTGCGGCCGGTGAGCAGCACGGGCGCGGGCGGCTCGGGGCGGTCGGCGGCGGCGGTCGCGGCGTCGGCGGCCCCGGGCTGTTCGAGGATGAGGTGGGTGTTGGTGCCGCTCATCCCGAACGAGGAGACGGCGGCCCGGCGGGGCCGGTCCACGGTGGGCCACGGGGTCGGCTCGGTGACGAGGGTGACCTTGCCGGCGGCCCAGTCGACGTGCGGGGTGGGCGCGTCGACGTGCAGGGTGGCGGGCACGGTGCCGTGCCGCATCGCCAGGACCATCTTGATGATGCCGGCGATGCCGGCGGCGGCCTGGCTGTGGCCGAGGTTGGACTTGATCGAGCCGAGCAGCAGCGGCGCGGCGTCGCCCCGGTCCTGGCCATAGGTGGCGAGCAGGGCCTGGGCCTCGATGGGGTCGCCGAGGGTGGTGCCGGTGCCATGGGCCTCGACGACGTCGACGAGGTCGGGGGTGAGCTTCGCGCCGGCCAGGGCCTGCCGGATGACCCGCTGCTGGGCGGGGCCGTTGGGGGCGGTCAGCCCGTTGGACGCGCCGTCGGAGTTGACGGCGGAGCTGCGGATGATGCCGAGGACGGGGTGGCCGTTGCGGCGGGCGTCGCTGAGGCGTTCGAGCAGGAGCATGCCGACGCCCTCGGACCAGCCGGTGCCGTCGGCGGCGGCGGCGAACGACTTGCACCGCCCGTCGGCGGCGAGCCCGCGCTGGCGGGAGAACTCGACGAACGGGCCGGGGGTGGCGAGCACGGTCGCGCCGCCGGCGAGGGCGAGGCCGCACTCGCGCTGGCGCAGGGCCTGGCAGGCGAGGTGGACGGCGACCGACGACGAGGAGCAGGCGGTGTCGACGGTGACGGTGGGCCCCTCCAGGCCGAAGGTGTAGGCGAGCCGGCCGGAGACGACGCTGGCGGCGGAGCCGGTGAGGACGTAGCCCTCGACGCCGGGGGCGCGGTGCAGCACGGCGGCGTAGTCCTGGCCGGAGGTGCCGACGAACGCGCCGGTGCGGCTGCCGCGCAGGGACAGCGGGGCGATGCCGGCGCGTTCGAACAACTCCCAGGTGACCTCCAGCAGCAGCCGCTGCTGCGGATCCATGGCGAGGGCCTCGCGGGGGCTGATGCCGAACAGGGCGGCGTCGAAGCGCCCCGCGTCGTAGAGGAACCCCCCGGCGGCGGTGTACGAGGTGCCGGGGTTGTCGGGGTCGGGGTGGTGCAGCCGGTCGAGGTCCCAGCCCCGGTCGGTGGGGAACTCGCCGATGGCGTCGCCGCCGGCGGAGACGAAGTCCCACAGCGCCTCGGGTGAGGTGATGCCGCCGGGGTAGCGACAGCTCATCGCGACGATGGCGACCGGCTCGGACTCCTCGGCGGTGACCTCGCGCAGCCGCTGGCGGGTCTGGTGCAGCTCGGCGATGACCCGCGTCAGGTACTCGCGCAGCCTCTCTTCGTCCGCCATGGTTGATCTCGCTCCCTCGTGTGGCACCGGTACGTGTCGCGTGACTCAGGAAAGCCCGAGGTCCCGGTCGACAAGATCGAAAAGCTCCTGGTTGCTGGCGATGCGCAGCCGGTCGGCCACCTCGGCGGCCTCGTCGGGCCGCTCCCCGGCGCCCCGGTCGGCCGCGCCGAGGCGTTCCAGCAGCCGGTGCAGCCGCATGGTGACCCGGACCCGGCCCAGGTCGTCGGTGTCGCGCCGGACGAGGGCGGCCTCCAGCTCGTCGAGTTCCTCGACGGTCGGCAGCGCCTGCACGGACGCCTCGCTGACCAGTTCGCCGCGCAGGTGCTCGGCGAGGGCCTGCGGGGTGGGGTAGTCGAACACCACCGAGCTGGCCGGGCTGAGGCCGGTCTGCTTCGCGAGCCGGCCGCGCAGCTCCACGGCGGTCAGCGAGTCGAAGCCGAGGTCCCGGAACGGCCGGTCGGCCTCCAGGGCGTACGGGCTGTCGTGGCCGATGACCTCGGCGGCGGCGGTGCGGATCAGGTCGACCAGCAGCCGGGTCTGCTCGGCGGCGGTGAGGTCGGCGAGCCGCTTGCGCAGCCCGGTGCGGACCTCGTCGCCGCCGTCGGCGGCCGGGTCGACGCCGGCGTGCTGGGCGGCCACCTCGGGCAGGTCGGCGATCAGGGGCCGGGGCCGGGCGGAGGCGAAGACGGGGGCGAAGCGGGCCCAGTCGACGTCGGCGACGGTGAGCACCGTGCCGTCGCCGGTGATCGCGGCGCGCAGGGCGGCCATCGCGGGTTCCCGGTCGAGCAGGGACACCCCGCGCCGGCTCATCGCGACGGCGTGCTCGTCGCTGACCATGCCGCCGCCGGCCCACGGTCCCCAATTGACGGAGACGACCCGGGCCCGGCCGGCGGGCCGGGACTGCGCCCACGCGTCGAGGAAGGCGTTGCCGGCGGCGTACGCGCCGTGGTCGCCGACGCCCCACGCGGCGGCGATGGACGAGAAGTAGACGACCAGCTCCAGGTCGTCGGGGTCGAGGAACTCGTCGAGGTGGCGGGCGCCGGCGGTCTTGCCGGCGACGACGTCGGCGAGCTCGTCGGTGCCGACGACGCCGACCGGGTTGAGCCGGCCGACGCCGGCGGCGTGCACGACGGCGCGCACGGTCTCGCCGTCGCGGCGCAGGCCGGCGACGAGGGCGGCGACGGCGTCGCGGTCGGCCAGGTCGCAGGCCACGGCGCGGGCGTGCGCGCCGAGGTCGGCCAGCTCGGCGAGGGTGGCGGCGACGCCGGGGGCGTCGGGGCCGCGCCGGCTGACCAGGATGAGCCGGCGCGCGCCGTGCCGGGCCAGCCAGGCGGCGGCGTACGAGCCGATCGCGCCGGTGCCGCCGGTGATCAGCACGGTGTCCGGCGGCTGCCAGGCGGGGGCGTCGGGCCGCTCGGCGCGGGCGGCGCGGGCGAGGCGGCGCAGGTGGGTGCCGAGGGGGCGCACGGCGAGCTGGTCCTCGGCGTCGGTGTTGGTCAGCGCCCGCAGCAGGTGGTCCCCGGCGGCCGGGTCCAGCTCGGCGGGCAGGTCGAGCAGGCCGCCCCAGTGGGCGGGGTGTTCCAGGGCGGTGACCAGGCCGAGGCCCCAGGTGGTCGCCTGGGCGGGGTGGGCGATGGGGTCGCCGAGGCCGGTGCTGATGGCCTGCCGGGTGAGCAGCCACAGCGGCCCGGCGGGGGCGGCGTCGGTGACGGCCTGGACGAGGGCGAGGTTGCCGGTGAGCCCGGCGGGCACGGCCGGGTGGCCGGGGTGGGGCCGCTCGTCGAGGGCCAGCAGCGACACGGTACGGGTGGCCGCGCCGGCCGCCGGGGCGAGCAGCGCGGCGAGTTCGGCGCGGGTGACCGTGGCGGGGTCGACGGCGAGGGTCCGCACGCTGCCGCCGTGCGCGGCGAGCAGCGCGCCGATCCGGTCGGCGGCGTCGGCGGCCGACTCGGGGAGGCCGACGCCCTGCTCGGCGGCGGGCGACGCGGCGGCACCGGGCTGGCCGGCGGGGACGACCAGGAGCCACTCGCCCGTGGCGGGGCCGGCGGTGAGGCGGCGCTGCGGCCAGGTGATGCGGTAGCGCCAGCCGTCGACGAGCGCGTCGGTCTGCCGCTGCCGGTGCCAGTGGGCGAGGGTGGGCAGCTGGTCGCGCAGCGGCCGGTCCGGGTCGACGCCGAAGCGGGTGGCGAGGGCGTCGCCGTCGGCGTCGGCCACGGCCTGCCAGAACGCCTCGTCGGCGGGGCCGGCGGCGGGGGCGGCCGGCTCGGCGGTGCGCAGCACGTCGCCGTCGCCGACGGGCCAGAACCGCTGGTGCCGGAAGGCGTACGTGGGCGGGGTGACCGGGTCGGCGGCGGGCAGCAGCGCCGCCCAGTCGACCCGCACGCCGTGGCAGTGCAGCCGGGCCAGCGCGCCGAGCAGCGCCTCGGCCTCGCCCCGGCCGGGTCGCTGGACGCCGGTGACGAGGGTGCGGCCGGCGTCGGGCAGCGCGTCGGCGGCCAGCGCGGTGAGCACCGTGTCGGGGCCGACCTCCAGCAGCGTGGCGACGCCGAGGGAGTGCAGGTGCTCGACGGTGTCGGCGAACCGGACGGCGTCGCGCACGTGCCGCACCCAGTAGTCGGGGGTGCAGATCAGCTCCGGGTCGGCGACCCGGCCGGTCAGGTTCGACACGAGCGGCACGGCGGGCGGGGCGTAGTCGAGGCCGGCGGCGACGGCGGCGAACTCGGCGAGCATCGGCTCCATCAGCGGGCTGTGGAAGGCGTGGCTGACGGTGAGCCGCTTGGTGCGTACGCCGAGGGCGGTGAAGTGGTCGGCCAGGTCGGTGAGGGCGTCGCCGGCGCCGGAGACGACCACGGCGGCCGGGCCGTTGACGGCGGCGACGGCAACCCGCCCGGCGTACGGGGCCAGGGTCGCGGCGACGTCGGCCTCGGGCGCGGCGACGGCGAGCATCCCGCCGCCGGCCGGGAGGGCCTGCATGAGCCGGCCCCGGTTGCCGACGAGCGCGCAGGCGTCGGGGAGGCTGAGCACCCCGGCGACGTGGGCGGCGGTGATCTCGCCGACGGAGTGCCCGGCGACGAGGTCGGGGACGACGCCCCAGCCGGCGAGGAGCCGGTGCAGGGCCACCTCGACGGCGAACAGGCCGGCCTGGGTGAACACGGTCTGGTGGATCAGGTCGGCCTCGGCGCTGCCGTCGGCGGCGAACAGCACCTCCTTGAGCGGCCGGGGCAGGTGCGCGTCGAGGTGCTGGCAGACCTCGTCGAGGGCCTCGGCGAAGGCGGGGAACGTCCGGTACAGCTCGCGGCCCATGCCGGCGTGCTGCGCGCCCTGGCCGGAGAAGAGGACGGCGAGGGAGCCGCCGGGCTCGGCGACGTCCCGGGTGAGGGCGGGGTGGTGCTGCCCGGCGGCGAGGGCCCGCAGCCCGGCCACGTACGCGTCGCGGTCGGCGGCGAGCAGCACGGCCCGGTGCCGCAGGTGGGAGCGTCCGGTGGCGAGCACCCGGGCGACGGCGGCGGGCTCGACGTCGTCAGCAGGCTCGGCGGCGGCCCAGTCGGCGAGGCGGGCGGCCTGGGCGGCCAGCCCGTCGGCGTCGTCGCCGGAGACCACCCAGGGCAGCAGCGGCGGGGCGGGCGGCTCCGCGTCGCCGGCCGCGGGCGCGGCGTCGGCGGGCGGGGCCTGTTCGAGGATGACGTGGGCGTTGGTGCCGCTGACCCCGAACGCCGACACGGCCGCCCGGCGGGGCCGGTCCACGGCGGGCCACGGGGTCGGCTCGGCGAGCAGCGCGACCGCGCCGGCCGCCCAGTCGACGTGCGGGGTGGGCTCGTCGACGTGCAGGGTCGGCGGCAGCAGGTCGTGCTGGAGCGCCATGACCATCTTGATGACGCCGGACACGCCGGCGGCGGCCTGGGTGTGGCCGATGTTGGACTTGACCGAGCCGAGCAGCAGCGGACGGTCGGCGGGCCGGTCCTGCCCGTACGTCGCCAGCAGCGCCTGCGCCTCGATCGGGTCGCCGAGGCGGGTGCCGGTGCCGTGGCCGTCGACGGCGTCCACGTCGGCGGCGGTGAGCCGCGCGTTGGCCAACGCCTGCTGGATGACCCGCTGCTGGGCGGGGCCGTTGGGGGCGGTGAGCCCGTTGGACGCGCCGTCGGAGTTGGTGGCGGAGCCGCGTACCACGGCGAGGACCCGGCGGCCGTCGCGGCGGGCGTCGGAGAGCCGCTGGAGCAGCAGCAGGCCGGCGCCCTCGCCCCAGCCGGTGCCGTCGGCGGCCCCGGCGAACGACTTGCACCGGCCGTCGGCGGCGAGGCCGCGCTGCCGGGCGAACTCCAGGAACGGGCCGGGGGTGGCCATCACGGTGACGCCGCCGGCGACGGCCGTGTCGCACTCGCCGGCGCGCAGCGACTGCACGGCCAGGTGCAGCGCGACCAGCGACGACGAGCAGGCGGTGTCGACGGAGACGGACGGGCCCTGGAGGCCGAAGGTGTAGGAGAGCCGCCCGGAGACGACGGCCGCCACGTTGCCGGTGGCCTGGTAGCCCTCGGTCTCGGCGCGGGCGGCCATCAGCAGGGTGGCGTAGTCCTGGCCGTTGGTGCCGACGAAGACGCCGGTGTTGCTGTCGCGCAGGTCGGCGGGGGCGATGCCGGCGCGTTCGAACAGCTCCCAGCCGGTCTCCAGCAGCAGCCGCTGCTGCGGGTCCATCACCAGCGCCTCGCGCGGGGAGATGCCGAACAGCGCCGCGTCGAACCCGGCGACGTCGGCGACGAAGCCGCCCTCGCGCACGTACGAGGTGCCGGGGGTGTCGGGGTCGGGGTCGTAGATGGCGTCGAGGTCCCAGCCCCGGTCGGCGGGGAACCCGGCGATGGCGTCGCGGCCGTCGGCGACGAGCCGCCACAGGTCCTCGGGGCTGGCGACGCCGCCGGGGTAGCGGCAGCTCATCGCGACGATGGCGATGGGCTCGTCGAGGGCGGCGGCGGCCCGGGTGGGCGCGGCGGCCTGCTCGGTGACGCCGAGGATGCGGTCGGCCAGCCAGCCGGCGAGCAGCGTCGGGGTGGGCCGGTCGAAGACGAGGGTGGCGGGCAGCCGCAGGCCGACGGCCTCGCCGAGCCGGTTGCGCATCTCCACGGCGCTGAGCGAGTCGAAGCCGATCTCCCGGAACGGCCGGTCCGCGCCGATCGCCTCGGCGGAGGCGTGCCCGAGCACGGCGGCGGCGTGCACCCGCACCAGCTCCAGCAGGGTGCGGCGGCGTTCCGGCTCGGCCAGGCCGGCGAGGCGGCCGCGCAGCGGGGACGCCTCGGCGGGCTCGTCGTCGTCGCGGGTGCGGGCGGCGAGGATCCGGGCCACCTCGGGGATGTCCTCGATCAGCGGCCGGGGGCGGGTCATCGCGAACGTCTGGTGGAACCGGTCCCAGGCGATGTCGGCGACGGTGAGGGTGGTGTCGTCGTCGGCGAGGGCGCGGGCGAGCACGGCCACGGCCAGGTCGGGGCGCATCGGCCGGACCCCGGAGCGGAACATCTGGTCGGCGGCGCCGTCGGTGTCCAGCATGCCGCCGCCGTCCCACGCGCCCCAGGCGACGGCGGTGGCGGCGAGGCCCCGACGGCGGCGGTCCTCGGCGAGGGCGTCGAGGAACGCGTTGCCGGCGGCGTAGCCGCCCTGGAGGCCGCCGCCCCACACGCCCGCGCCGGAGGAGAAGAGCACGAACGCGGACACGTCGCCGCCGAAGACCTCGTCGAGGTTGACCGCCCCGGCGACCTTGGCGTGCAGGCCGTCGGCCAGCTCGGCGACGGCGGTGCCGGCGAGCGGGCCGGCGTGGGCCACCCCGGCGGCGTGGAACACGGCGTCGACGGTGACGCCGTCGGCGGCGAGCCGGTCGACGAGGGCGCGCAGCGAGGCGGCGTCGGCCACGTCGCAGGCCGCCACGGTGACGGCCGCGCCGAGGCCGGTCAGCTCGGCCTCCAGCTCGGCCGCGCCGGCCGCCGCCGGGCCCTGCCGGCTGGTGAGCACCAGGTGCGCCGCGCCCTCGCGGGCCAGCCAGCGGGCCACGTGCGCGCCGAGCGAGCCGAGGCCGCCGGTGACCAGGGCGGTGCCGGCGGGCCGCCAGCCGGGCCGCTGCGGGGCGGGTTCGGCGGCGGCGCGGGCGAGCCGGCGGGCGAACAGGCCGGAGGTGCGCACGGCGACCTGGTCCTCGTGGCCGACGCCGGCCAGGACGGCGGCGAGCCGGCCCCGGGCGCGCCGGTCGAGCTTCGCGGGCAGGTCGACGAGGCCGCCCCACCGGTCGGCGTGTTCCAGGGCGGCGACCCGGCCGAGGCCCCAGACGAGGGCCTGCCGGGGGTGGTCGAGGGGGTCGGCGCGGCCGGTGGAGACCGCGCCGCCGGTGGCGCACCACAGCGGGGCGGTGATCCCGGCGTCGCCGAGGGCCTGCACGAGGGCGAGGGTGCCGGCGAGGCCGGCGGGGACGACGGGCCGCCGCGGGTGGGGGGTCTCGTCGAGGGCGAGCAGCGACAGCACGCCGGTGACGGCGGCGGCGTCGACGGCGGCGAGGCGCGCGGCCAGGGCCGCCCGGTCGGCGTCGGCGACGGCCAGCGGGGTCACGTCCGCCCCGGCCTCGCCGAGGGCCTGCACGACCTGCCCGACGATGGGCTGGCCGGCGTGTTCGGCGGGCGCGACGAGCAGCCAGGTCCCGCCGAGGGTGGCGCTGGCGGCGGCGGTCAGCGGCGTCCACTGCACCCGGTAGCGCCAGGCGTCCACGGTGGACTCGTCGCGGCGGCGCTGCCGCCACGAGGACAGCAGCGGCAGGGCGTCGCCGAGCGCGCGGGCGTCGGCGGTGTCGATGCGCATGGCGGCGGCGAGGGCGTCGGCGTCGGCGCGTTCGACGGCGTCCCAGAACTGCCGGTCGGCGGGGTCGTCGGCGGCGGCGGCCGGTCCGGTGCGCACGGGGGCCTCCGGCCAGTAGCGCTGCCGGTGGAAGGCGTACGTGGGCAGCGGCACGGCCGGGCCGGTGCGCACGCCGCAGACGGCGTTCCAGTCGGCCTCGACGCCGCGCACGTGCAGCTCGGCCAGGGCGGTGAGGATCCGGGCCCAGCCGCCGTCGCCCCGGCGCAGGGTGTTGACCACGGCCGCCTCGTGTTCGGCGGCGTCGATGGTCTCCTGCATGCCGAAGCTGAGCACGGGGTGCGGGCCGACCTCCAGGAAGACCTGGTGGCCGTCGGCGAGCAGGTTGCGTACGGCCTGCTCGAAGTTCACGGTCTCGCGCAGGTTGCGGTACCAGTAGCCGGCGTCGAGGGTGGTGGTGTCGGTCTGCTCGCCGGTGAGCGCGGAGTAGAACGGCAGCTCGGCGGGGCGGGGGGTGATCCCGTCGAGGCTGGCCAGGAGCCGGTCGGCGACCGCCTCGACCTGCGGGGAGTGGGAGGCGTACTCGACGTCGATGGGGCGGGTGCGCACGCCGTCGGCGGCGCAGGCGGCGACGAGGTCGGCGAGGTCGGCGACGTCGCCGGCCACCACGACGGACCCGGGGCCGTTGACCACGGCGACGGAGAGCCGGCCGGCCCACCGCTTGAGCAGGTCGCGGGCCCGGTCGGCGGGCAGGGCCACGGAGACCATGCCGCCCCGGCCGGCGATGTCGACGAGCATCTGGCTGCGCAGGGCGACGATCTTGGCGGCGTCCTCCAGGGTGAGGGCCCCGGCGACGCAGGCCGCGGCGATCTCGCCCTGGGAGTGGCCGACGACGCCGCCGGGGCGGACGCCGAGCGAGCGCCACAGCCGGGCCAGGGAGACCATCACGGCCCACAGGGCGGGCTGCACGACGCCGGAGGCGACCAGCGGCGGGGCCCCCTCGGCCCCGCGCAGCACGCCGGTGAGGGACCAGTCCACCCAGGGGGTGAGGACGGCCTCGCACTCGGCGATGGACGCGGCGAACACCGGGGAGCTGTCGAGCAGGTCGACGGCCATCCCGGGCCACTGGGAGCCGTGGCCGGAGAAGACGAAGACGGGGGCGGTGTTGCGCAGCGCCGCGCCGGTGACGACGCCCGCGACGGTCTCGCCGTCGACCAGGGCGGTGAGGCCCTGGGCCAGTTCGGCCCGGTCCTGGCCGAGCACGACGGCGCGGTGGCCGAACGCCGCCCGGGTGGTGGCGAGGGCGTGGCCGACCTCCGCCGGTTCGACCTCGGGGTGGGCGGCGAGGTGCGCGCGCAGCCGGGCGGCCTGCTCCCGCAGCGCGGCCCGGTCGGCGGCGGAGAGCACGAACGGCACGAGACCGGCGTCGGCGGCGACGCCGGGCCGGGACTCGGCGGCGACGGCCGGCTCGGGGGCCTGTTCGAGGACGACGTGGGCGTTGGTGCCGCTGATGCCGAAGGAGGAGACGGCGGCGCGGCGGGGCCGGTCGACGGCCGGCCACGGGGTCGCCTCCGTGGCCAGGGCCACGGCCCCGGCGGTCCAGTCGATGTGCGGGGACGGCTCGTCGACGTGCAGGGTGGGCGGGACGAGCCCGTGCCGCAGCGCGAGGACCATCTTGATGACCCCGGCGACGCCGGCGGCGGCCTGGGTGTGGCCGATGTTCGACTTGACCGAGCCGAGCAGCAGCGGCCGGTCGGCGGGCCGGTCCTGGCCGTAGGTGGCCAGCAGCGCCTGCGCCTCGATCGGGTCGCCCAGGGTGGTGCCGGTGCCGTGCGCCTCGACGGCGTCCACGTCGGCGGGGGTGAGCCGCGCGTTGGCCAGGGCCTGCCGGATGACGCGCTGCTGCGACGGCCCGTTCGGGGCGGTGAGCCCGTTGGACGCGCCGTCCTGGTTGACGGCCGTGCCGCGCACGATCGCGTGGACGCGCCGGCCGTCGCGCTGCGCGTCGGAGAGCCGCTGCACGAGCAGCACGCCGACGCCCTCGCCCCAGCCGGTGCCGTCGGCGGACGCGGCGAACGACTTGCACCGCCCGTCCTGCGACAGCCCCCGCTGCCGGGAGAACTCGATGAACGTGCCCGGGGTGGCCATCACGGTGACGCCACCGGCCAGGGCCAGGTCGCACTCCCCCGACCGCAGCGCCTGGGCCGCCAGGTGCAGCGCGACCAGCGACGACGAGCACGCCGTGTCGACGGTGACGGCCGGCCCCTCCAGGCCGAACGTGTACGCCACCCGCCCCGACAGCACACTGCCGGAGGTGCCGGTGCCGATGTAGCCCTCCACCTCGGCGGGCAGGTCCATCAGCCGGGAGGCGTAGTCGTGGTACATGACGCCCGCGAAGACGCCGGTGCGGCTGCCGCGCAGCCGGTGCGGGTCCAGGCCGGCGGACTCGAACGCCTCCCACGACGTCTCCAGCAGCAGCCGCTGCTGCGGGTCCATGGCGAGGGCCTCCCGCGGCGAGATGCCGAAGAACCCGGGGTCGAACTCCGCCGCCCCGTAGAGGAAGCCGCCGTGCCGGGTGTAGGAGGTGCCGCTGTTGGCCGGGTCCGGGTCGAACAGGGTGTCGAGGTCCCAGCCCCGGTCGGCGGGGAACTCGCTGATCCCGTCGCCGCCGGTGGCCAGCAGCTCCCACAGCTGGTCCGGGTTGTCCGCGCCGCCGGGGAAGCGGCAGGCCAGGCCGACGATCGCGATCGGGTCGTCGAGGCCGGTGGTGGTGGCCGCCTCGGCGGGGGTGACGGTGGCGGCCCGGTTGCCGGCGAGTTCCGCGTACACCTGGCCGGCGAGGATGCGCGGGGTCGGGTAGTCGAACACCAGCGTGGACGCCAGCCGCAGCCCGGTGGCCGCGTTGACCCGGTTGCGCAGGTCCACCGCCGTCAGCGAGTCGAAACCCAGCTCCCGGAACGCCCGGTCCGCCGGCACGGCGTCCGCGCCGCCGTGCCCGAGGACCTGCGCGACGAGGCCCCGGACGAGGGCGTCGACCTGGTCGCGGGCGTCCTGCGGGTCGAGGCCGGCGATCCGGTCCGCCCAGTTGCCCTGGCCGGCCTGCCGGCGGGCGGTGACCGCGCCGAGCAGCACCCGCAGCAGCGACGGCACCCGGCCGGCGACGACCCGCGCCCGCATGGCCGGCACGTCGAGCACGGCCGGCACGAGGGCGGGCCGACCGGCGGCGAGGGCCGCGTCGAACAGGTCGAGGCCGGTGGCGGCGCTCATCGGCGAGATGCCGGCGCGGGCCGAGCGGGCCCGGTCCGCGTCGCCGACCGTCGCGGCCATCCCGGCGGTGTCCCACATGCCCCAGGCGAGGCTCGCGGCGGGCAGGCCGGCCTGCCGGCGGTACGCGGCGAGGGCGTCCAGGAACGTGTTCGCCGCTGCGTACGCGGCCTGGCCGGGTGAGCCGAGCACCCCGGCGACGGAGGAGTACACGACGAACAGGTCGAGGTCCCGCCCGGCGGTCGCCTCGTGCAGGTGCCACGCGGCGTCGGCCTTCGGGGCGAGCACCCCGGCCAGCCGCTCGGGGCTGATCGCGGTGACCACGCCGTCGTCGAGGACGCCGGCGGTGTGCACGACGCCGGCCAGCCGGCCGGTGACCCCGGCGACGAGGGCGGCCACCCGGTCGGGGTCGGTGACGTCGGCGGCGACCACCTCGACGCGGGCGCCCAGGCCGGTGAGCCGCTCCGCCAGGGCGTCCGCGCCGGGGGCGGCCGGTCCCTGGCGGGACACCAGCAGCAGCGACCGGGCCCCGTACGCGGTGACGAGGTGCTCGGCGACGAGCGCGCCGAGCGCGCCGGTGCCGCCGGTGACCAGGACGGTGCCGTCGCCGAGCGCGGGGGCGGCCGGGGGGTCGGCCGGGGCGGCGGCGCGCACGAGGCGCGGGGTGAGCACGGCGTCGCCGCGCAGCGCCACCTGCCCGCCGGTGCCGGCGGGGTCGTCGGCCACCCCGGCGAGCACCGCCAGGGCTGCGGCGTCGACGTCGGCGGCGGCGGACAGGTCGGCGAGGACGATCCGGTCGGGGTGCTCGGACTGCGCCGAGCGCAGCAGGCCCCACACGGCGGCCCCGGCGAGATCGGTGACCGGGTCGTCGTCGCGGGTGGCCACCGCGCCCCGGGTGAGCACGACCAGCCGGGTGTCGGCCAGCGCGTCGGCGGCCAGCCAGGCCTGGACCACGCCGAGCACGTCGGCCGCGACGGCCCGGACGGCGTCGGGCAGGCCGACGGACGGGGCGGCGGGCAGCTCGGAGCGTTCGGCGGCGTCGGGCAGGCCGGAGCGTTCGGCGTCGGTGGGCAGGCCGGCGGCGGGCAGGCCGGTGGGCCCTGTGCCGGGAGAGGCGGCGGGTGCGGGGAGGACCGGGAGCACGAGGGCACGGGGCAGCGGCTCCCCCGCCTCGTCAGCGGCGGCCAGCACCGCCGCCACGTCCGCGAAGACGGGCAGGTCGAGGGCCCGCACCGCGCCGGGCGGGGTCGCGGCCAGCAGCGCCCAGCCGGCGGGTTCCTCGGCGGGCGACGTCTCCTCGGCCTGCCAGGCGACCTCGAACAGCGAACGGGCGGCGACGCCGGGGGCGGTCAGGCCGGTCATCTCCCGCAGCGCGAGGGAGTCCACCGACACCACGGGGACGCCCGCGCCGTCGGTGGCGACGAGCCGCACCGCCGAGCCGTCGCCGGTCAGCCGCACCCGCAGCGCCGTCGCGCCGGACGCGTGCACCTGCGCGCCGGAGAACGCGAACGGCACCCGGGGGCCGCCGCCCGCGGCGGCGAGCAGCGCCCCGACGGGTTGCAGGGCGGCGTCGAGCAGCGCCGGGTGCACGCCGAACGCGGCGGCGGGCCCGGCCGCCTCCTCGGGCAGGGCGACCTCGGCGTACACCTCGCCGTCGCCGGTCCACAGCCGACGCAGCCCCCGGAACGCGGGCCCGTAGGCCAGGCCGCGCCCGGCGAGGGCGTCGTACCACTGGGCGAGGTCGACCTCGGTGGCCGCGACGGGCGGCCACACGCCGAGGGCGGGCTCGTCGGCGACGGCCGGTTCGAGGACGCCCTCGGCGTGCCGGACCCAGCCGGCCTCCGGGTCCTCCTCGGCCTGGGCGTGCACGGTCACCGCGCGGGCGCCGGTGTCGTCGGCCGCGCCGACGCGCACCTGCACGCGGACGCCGCCGGCCTCGGGCAGGGCCAGCGGGGTGGCGACGGTCAGCTCCCGCACCCGGGACGCGCCGACCTCGTCGCCGGCCCGCACCACCAGCTCGACCAGGGCCGCGCCGGGCAGCACGACGACGCCGGAGACGGCGTGGTCGGCGAGCCAGCCGTGGGTGGCCAGGGACAGCCGGCCGGTGAGCAGCACCATGTCCTCGCCGGCCACGGAGACCGCCGCGCCGAGCAGCGGGTGCCCGGCCGCGCCGAGGCCGACGCCGGTGACGTCGGCGATCCGGCCGACCGGCTCCAGCCAGTACCGCTCGTGCGCGAACGCGTACGTGGGCAGGTCCACCCGGCGCGCGCCGGCCCCGGCGAGCAGGGCGTCCCAGTCGACGGGCAGGCCGTCGGCGTGCAGCCGGGCCAGGGCCTCCAGCAGGGCGCGCGGCTCGGGGCGGTCCTTGCGGGCCAGCGGCACGAGCACGGCGGTCGGGTCGGTGAGGCAGCTCTGCGCCATCGCGGTGAGCACCCCGTTGGGGCCCAGCTCGACGTACGTGCCGACGCCGGCCTCGGCGAGCCGGTCGACGGCGTCGGCGAACCGGACGGCCTCGCGGACGTGCCGCACCCAGTAGTCGGGGCTGCACAGCAGCTCCGGCTCGGCGACCCGGCCGGTCAGGTTCGACACGATCGGCACGGCGGGCGGCCGGAAGGTCAGCCCGGCGGCGACGGCGGCGAACTCGGCGAGCATCGGGTCCATCAGCTCGCTGTGGAACGCGTGGCTGACCCGCAGCCGGTGGATGGGGGTGCCCCGCTCGGCCCAGTGGGCGGCCACCTGCTCGACGGCGGCGGCGTCGCCGGAGACGACCACGGCGGCGGGGCCGTTGACGGCGGCGACGCCGATCCGGCCGGTCACCCCGGCGAGGGACTCGACCACGGACGCCTCGTCGGCGGCGACGGCGAGCATCGCCCCGCCCGCCGGCAGGGCCTGCATGAGCCGGCCCCGGGCGGCGACCAGCGTCGCGGCGTCGGCGAGGGTGAGCACCCCGGCGACGTGCGCGGCGGCCAGCTCGCCGATGGAGTGGCCGACGAGGAGGTCGGGGGCGAGCCCGAACGACCCGGCGAGCCGGAACAGCGCCACCTCGACGGCGAACAGCCCGGCCTGGGTGAACACGGTCTGGTGCAGCAGGTCGGCCTCGGGCGTGCCGGCGTCGGCGAACATGACCTCGCGCAGCGGCCGGGGCAGGTGCTCATCGAGCGCCGCGCACACCTCGTCGAGGGCCTGCGCGAACACGGGGAACGCCCCGGCCAGCTCACGGCCCATGCCGGGGCGCTGCGCGCCCTGCCCGGAGAACAGGAACGCGACCCGGCCCCGGGGCGCGGCGGCGCCGGTGACGACCGGCGCGGCCGGTTCGTCGGCGGCGAGGGCGCGCAGCCCGGCGAGCAGCTCGGCGCGGTCGGCGGCGAGGACGACGGCCCGCCGGGGCAGCCCGGCGCGGCGCAGCGACGACGCGGCGACGTCGACGGGGCGGGCGTCGGGGTCGGCGTCGAGGTGGTCGGCCCAGCGGCGGGCCAGCGCGGCGAGGGACTCGGGGCTGCGGGCCGACAGCAGGACCGGCGACAGCGGCGGGACGACGGCCGGCGCGACCGGGTCGGGCTCCTCGGCGGCGGGGGCCTGTTCAAGGATGACGTGCGCGTTGGTGCCGGAGATGCCGAACGACGACACGGCGGCGCGGCGGGGGCGGTCCACCTGCGGCCAGGGGCGGGGCTCGGTGAGCAGCGACACGGCCCCGGCGGACCAGTCGATGTGCGCAGACGGCGCGTCGACGTGCAGGGTGGCGGGGAGCCGGCCGTGCCGCAGCGCCTGCACCATCTTGATCAGCCCGGCGACGCCGGCGGCGGCCTGGGTGTGGCCGAGGTTGGACTTGACCGAGCCGAGCCACAGCGGCTCCGCCCCGGCCCGGTCCTGCCCGTAGGTGGCCAGCAGCGCCTGCGCCTCGATCGGGTCGCCGAGGGTGGTGCCGGTGCCGTGCGCCTCGACGGCGTCCACGTCGGCGGGGGCGAGCCGGGCGTTGGCCAGGGCCTGCCGGATCACCCGCTCCTGGGAGGGGCCGTTGGGCGTGGTGAGGCCGCTGCTGGCCCCGTCCTGGTTGACGGCGCTGCCCCGGATCACCGCGTAGACGCGGCGGCCGTCGCGCTGGGCGTCGGAGAGCCGCTGGAGCAGCAGCATGCCGACGCCCTCGGCCCAGCCGGTGCCGTCGGCGGCGTCGGCGAACGACTTGCACCGCCCGTCGGGGGCGAGGCCGCGCTGCCGGGAGAACTCGGCGAACACGCCGGGGGTGGACAGCACGGTGACGCCGCCGGCCAGGGCCAGGTCGCAGTCGCGCTGGCGCAGCGCCTGCACGGCGAGGTGCACGGCGACCAGCGACGACGAGCAGGCCGTGTCGACGGTGACGGCAGGCCCTTCGAGCCCGTACGTGTAGGCGACCCGGCCGGAGACGAGGCTGCCGGAGTTGCCGGTGCCGAGGTAGCCCTCGACGCCCTCGGGCAGGTCCAGCACCCGGGAGGCGTAGTCGTGGTACATCACCCCGGCGAAGACGCCGGTGCGGCTGCCGCGCAGCCGCTGCGGGTCCAGGTCGGCGGACTCGAACGCCTCCCACGCGCTCTCCAGCAGCAGCCGCTGCTGCGGGTCCATGGCCAGGGCCTCGCGGGGGCTGATGCCGAAGAAGGCCGGGTCGAACTCGGTGGCGTCGTAGAGAAAGCCGCCCTGGTCGGTGTAGGAGGTGCCCGGGTTGTCCGGGTCGACGTGGAACAGCCGCTCCAGGTCCCAGCCCCGGTCGGTGGGGAAGTCGCCCAGCCCCTCGCGGCCGGCGTCGACGAGGTCCCACAGGTCGTCCGGGCCGCGTACGCCGCCGGGGAACCGGCAGGCCATGCCGACGACGGCCATCGGCTCGCGGTCCTTCGCCTCCACCTCGCGCACCCGCCGCCGCGCCTCGCGCAGGTCGGCCGTGGCGCGCCGGAGGTAGTCGAGGAACTCCGCCTCAGTGGGCATCGGGCCACTCCGTATCGGGATCAGACGTCCGGGACATCCGGGTCAGGCCGTTCCGAGCTCGTCGTCGAGCAGGTGGAAGATCTCCTCCGCGGTGGCGGAGGCGAGCCCGCCGTCGCCGGCGCTGTCGGCGGCGGCGTCGGCCTCGGTGTGCGTCCACGCCGACAGCAGCTCCCGCAGCCGGTCGGCGACGGCGGCGCGGTCGGTGTCGTCGGCGGCGACGGCCCCCATGACCGTCTCCAGCTTGCTCAGCTCGCCGAGCACCGACAGCGCGGACGTGCTGCGCTCGGCGAGCAGCGCGCCCCGCAGGTAGCCGACGAGGGCGGTGGTGGTGGGCCGGTCGTAGACGAGGGTCGACGGCAGCCGCAGCCCGGTGGCGGCGGTGAGCCGGTTGCGGAACTCCACCGCCGTCAGCGAGTCGAAGCCCAGCTCCACGAAGCCCTTGTCGGCGTCGATGTCGCGCAGCGACGCGTAGCCGAGGACCGCCGCCGCGTGGGTGCGGACCAGGTCGGACAGCACCCGGTCGCGCTCGGCCTCTCCGGTGGCGGCGAGGGTGTCGCGCAGCGCCGCCGCCGCGTCGGCGGCCGGTGCCGCCGCCGGTGCCGCCGCGCCGGCCGGGCGGACCAGGCCGTGCAGCAGCCGGGGCAGCACCGGCCCGAGCCGCCCGAGCACCCCCAGGTCCAGGGCGACGGGCACGACCACCGGGCCGGCGTGGCGCAGCCCCTCGGTGAACAGCTCCATGCCCTCGTCGGCGTCGAGGGGGCGGAAGCCGCCCCGGCTCATCCGCCGCTCGTCGACGTGGCCGGGCCGCCCGCCGGGCAGGTCGGGGTTGGCCCACGGCCCCCACGCCATCGACGTGACGGTGAGCCCCCGCGCGCGCCGGTGGTGGGCGAGCGCGTCGAGGAAGGCGTTCGCGGCGGCGTGGTTGGCCTGCCCGGGGCCGCCGAACAGCCCGGACGCCGACGAGAACAGCACGAACGCGGCGAGGTCCAGCTTCTCGGTCAGCTCGTGCAGGTGCCAGGCGGCGTCGACCTTCGGCCCGAGGACGGCGTCGAAGCGGGCCGGGGTGAGCGCCGGCAGCACCCCGTCGTCGAGGACCCCGGCGGCGTGCACGACGCCGACGAGGGGCCGGTCGGCGGGGATCTCGTCGAGCAGCACGGCGAGCGCGTCGCGGTCGGTGACGTCGGCGGCGACCACCTGCGCGGCCACGCCGAGGCCGGTCAGCTCGGCGACGAGGTCCGCCGCGCCGGGGGCGTCGGGGCCGCTGCGGCTGGCCAGCAGCAGCCCGCGTACCCCGTGCCGGGTGGCCAGGTGCCGGGCGACGAGCCGGCCGAGCGCGCCGGTCGCGCCGGTGACCAGGACGGTGCCGGCGGACAGGTCGGGGGCCGCCGCCTCGGCCGGCGGCGGGCCGAGCCGGGCCAGCCGGGGCGCGCGGAGCTGCCCGGCGCGGACGGCAAGCTGCGGCTCCCCGGTGGCCAGGGCCGCCGGCAGCGCCGCCGCCGACCGGGGGTCGTCGTCCAGGTCGAGCAGGACGATCCGGCCCGGGTGCTCCGACTGGGCGGAGCGCACCAGGCCCCACACGGTGGCGGCGGGCAGGTCGGTGAGCTGGTCGTCGGCGGCGACGGCGACCGCGCCCCGGGTGACCACGACGAGCCGGACCGGTTCCAGCTCCGGCCGGGCCAGCCAGTCCTGGGCCAGGGCGAGGGCCTCGTGGGCGGCCAGGTGCGCGGCCCGCGCCGGGCTCGGCTCGTCGGCGCGCTGCCCGGTCACGGCGGCGAGCACCGCGTCGGGCCGGGCTGCGCCGCCGGCCACGGCCGCGACCAGGTCGTACAGGCTCGGGTACGCGTCGACGCCCGGCCACCCGTCGCTGCCCCCGAAGACTTCGACGCCCGACCACCCGTCGCCGAGCGCGGCGAGGGCGGCGGGCCGGGCGGCGGCCGGTTCCGGGGTGACCCAGTCGAGGCGGTACAGGGACCGGTTGGCGGTGCGGCGGGCGGCGCTGAGCTGGTCGGCGGTGATCGGCCGCAGCACGAGGGCGTCGAGGGAGGCGACGGGCACGCCGCCGGTGTCGGTGACGGTGGCCGCCACCGACCCGTCGGCGGCGGTGAGGCGCACGCGCAGTTCCCGGGCCCGGGTGGGCGCGATCGCCACCCCGGTCCAGGAGAACGGCAGCCCCGGCTGCACGCCGCTGCCGGTGCTGTCCCCGTCGGCCTCGCTGCCGTCGCCGTCGGCCCCGGCCCCGCTGTGGGCGCTGTCGGGCTGGCTGCCGGTGCCGGCAAGGGCGCTCGCGCCGATGGCGTGCAGGGCGGCGTCGAGCAGGGCCGGGTGCACGGTGAACGGGGCCGCGTCGCCGGGCGCGTCGGCGTCGAGGGCGACCTCGGCGAGGATGTCGTCGCCGTGCCGCCAGGCGGCGCGCAGCGCCCGGAACACCGGGCCGTAGTGGTAGCCCTGTTCGGCGAGGTGCGGATACAACGCGTCGAGGGCGATCGGCTCCGCCCCGGGCGGGGGCCACGCGGCGGCCGGTGCGACGGTCACCGGCCGGGTGGGGGCGAGCAGGCCGTGGGCGTGCCGCTGCCACTGCCGGCCGGCCGCCCCGGGCTGGTCGCCGCCGTCTGCGGCGGACGGGTGGGCCTCGCCGACACACGAGTGGACGGAGACGGGCCGCAGGCCGTCCTCGCCGGCCGCACCGACGCGGACCCGCAGGTCGACGCTCCCCTCCTCCGGCACGGCGAGCGGTGCCTCCAGGACCAGCTCGGTCACGTGGGCGGCGTCGAGTGGCCGGCCGCTGAAGGAGGCCAGCTCGACCAGCGCGGTGCCGGGCAGCAGGACGGTGCCGAGCACGGCGTGGTCGGCGAGCCACGGGTGGGTGGCCAGGGAGATCCGGCCGGTGAGCAGCAGGCCCTCGTCGCCCGGCAGGTCGGCCACCGCGCTGAGCAGCGGGTGGTCGGCGGCGTCGAGGCCGACCGCCGGCAGCCCGGCCCGGCTCGCGCCGCTGCCCTGCAACCAGTAGCGGTCCCGCGCGAACGGGTAGGTGGGCAGGTCGACGGTGCCGGCCTCGTCGAGGACCTTCGTCAGGTCGACGGGCAGGCCGATCGCGTGCGCGGCGGCCAGGTTGGTCAGCAGCCGCGTCGGGTCGTCGTCACCGCGGCGCAGGCTACCGATCGTGTGGCCGGTGACCCCGGCGTCGTCGAGGATCGCCGTCACCGGCATCGTCAACACCGGATGCGGGCTGATCTCCACGAACGTCGTGTGCCCGGCCACCACGGCCACCCGCACGGCCGCGTCGAACTGCACCGTCTGCCGCAGGTTGTCATACCAGTAGTCCGCCGTCATGCTCCCCGGGTCCACCCAGTCACCCGTCAACGTCGACACCAGCCGAACCCGACCCGGCTGCGGGCTCACGTCGGCCAGGTCCGCGCGGAGGCGTTCGGCGACGTCCTGCACCGACGGGGAGTGCGAGGCGTAGTCCACCGGAATCAACCGCGCCCGGATCCCCTCGGCCTGGCACGCCTGCACCAGGTCCGCGACCGGCTGCGGCGGACCCGACACCACCACCGTCGCCGGACCGTTCACGGCGGCGACGCCCACGCCCGGGAACTGCGCGAGGCGTGCGGTCACCGCGACGGCGGACAGGTCAACCGACGCCATCGCACCAGTCCCCCGCAACACGGCCAGGGCCCGCGACCGCAGAGCGACGGTCTTCGCCGCGTCGTCGAGGGACAGGATCCCCGCGACGCAGGCGGCACCGATCTCGCCCTGCGAGTGGCCGACCACCGCCTGCGGGGACACGCCCGCGTGTTCCCACACCGCCGCGAGGGCGACGCCGACGGCCCACAGGACCGGCTGCACCACCTCGACCCGCTCCAACCACGACTCGTCATCCCCGGTCAACACGGAGACAAGGTCGACGTCCAGGAACGGAGCCAGGGCCCGCTGACACTCCGCCAACCGCGCGTCGAACACCGGAGTACGACCCACCAGACCGGCCGCCATGCGCGCCGACTGCGCACCCTGCCCCGGGAACACGAACACCGGACCCACACCGTGACCAGACGCCACACCGGACACCACATTGCCCGCCGGCAGACCGGACGCCAGAGCATCCAGCCCCGACAGCAACTCCTCCACACCCGAGCCGACCACCGACGCCCGCTGATCGAACGTGGCGCGCGTGGTGGCGAGGGACCAGGCCAGCGCGGCAGGGTCCAGGGCGTCGCGGTCGCGTACGTGAGTGGCCAGCCGGGCGGCCTGGTCGCGCAGCGCCGCCGCCGACCGCGCCGACACCGGCCAGACGAGGACGTCCGCGTCGACCAGCCCCGGCGCGGGGTCCGCGACCGGGGCGTCGGCGGGTTCCTCCGGCTGCTCGACGATGACGTGGGCGTTGGTGCCGGACATCCCGAACGACGACACCGCCGCCCGACGGGGCCGGTCCACCACCGGCCACGGCCGCGCCTCCGTCACCAGGTCCACCGCACCCGCAGACCAGTCGATGTGCGGCGACGGCTCGTCCACATGCAACGACGCCGGCACCACACCGTGCCGCATCGCCTGCACCACCTTGATCACACCCGCCACACCCGCCGCCGCCTGCGCATGACCGATGTTCGACTTGACCGACCCCAACAACAGCGGCCGGTCACCGGGACGGTCCTGCCCATACGTCGCCAGCAACGCCTGCGCCTCGATCGGATCACCCAGCGTCGTGCCCGTCCCGTGCGCCTCCACCACGTCCACGTCCGACGTGGACAACCGCGCGTTCGCCAGGGCCTGCCGGATCACCCGCTGCTGCGACGGACCGTTCGGCGCAGTCAACCCGTTCGACGCACCGTCCTGGTTCACGGCGCTGCCGCGCACCACGGCGAGGACCCGGTGCCCGTTGCGGCGGGCGTCGGAGAGCCGTTCGACGAGGAGCATGCCGACGCCCTCGGACCAGCCCGTCCCGTCGGCCGACGCCGCGAACGACTTGCACCGGCCGTCGGCGGCAAGGCCCTGCTGGCGGGAGAACTCGGCGAACGTGCCGGGGGTGGCCATCACGGTGACGCCGCCGGCCAGGGCCAGGTCGCATTCGCCCCGGCGCAGCGCCTCGCCGGCGAGGTGCAGCGCGACCAGCGACGACGAGCAGGCCGTGTCGACGGTGACGGCGGGCCCTTCGAGGCCGAGCGTGTACGCGACGCGACCGGAGATGATGCTGTGCGCGGCGCCGGTCATCAGGTAGCCCTCGGTGCCCTCGGGCACCTCGGTGAGCCCCGTCCCGTAGCCGGAGGTGGACGCGCCGACGAAGACGCCGGTGCGGCTGCCCTTGAGGCTGCCGGGGTCGAGCCCGGCGCGTTCCAGAACCTCCCAGGACGCCTCCAGGGTGAGCCGCTGCTGCGGGTCCATGGCGAGGGCCTCGCGCGGCGAGATGCCGAAGAACGCGGGGTCGAAGGCGGGGACGTCGTAGAGGAAGCCGCCGGCCGGGGCGTATCCGCTGTCCGGGGTGGTGGTGGCCCAGCCCCGGTCGGTGGGAAAGTCGCCGATGGCGTCGACGCCGTCGGCGACGAGCCGCCACAGCTCCTCGGGGCTGCGGGCGTCGCCGGGGTAGCGGCAGGCCATGCCGACGATGGCGACGGGTTCGTCGGTGCCCACGGCGACACGGGCCTCGGCGGTCGGGGCTGCGGTGGTGCCGAACGCGGTCTCGCGCAGGTGCCGGGCCAGGTCGGCGGGGGTCGGGTGGTCGAAGACGAGGGTGGACGGCAGGCGCAGCCCGGTGACCTCGGTGAGCCGGGTACGCAGGTCCACGGCGGTGAGTGAGTCGAAGCCGAGGTCGGCGAACGGCCGGCCGCGCAGGTCGTCGGCGGTGGCGTGGCCGAGGACGCGGGCGGTCTGCGCGTTGACGATGCCGAGCAGTTCGCGTTCCTGCTCGGCCTCGGGCAGGTCGGCGAGGTGGCGCAGGGCGTCGGCGACGCCGGCCGGCGCGGCGGCGGCCTCGGCGTCGGCTTCGGCGAGGGCCCGCACCTGGGGCAGCTCGGACAGCAGCGGGCTGGGCCGGGTGAGGGTGAACGCCGGGTGGAAGCGGCCCCAGTCGACGTCGGCGACGGTGACGCAGGGGGTGGGCCGGCGCACCGCCCGGTCGAGGGCGACGAGGGCGTGCTGCGGGTCGATGGTGGGCAGGCCCATCCGGTGCAGCGCCTCGGTGGCGGTGTTCTTGGCGGCCATGCCGTCGGCCCCGCCCCACGCGGTCCAGGACACGGCGGTGGCGGCGAGGCCCCGGTCGCGGCGGTGCACGGCGAGCGCGTCGAGCAGCGAGTTGCCGGCCCCGTACGCGCACTGGCCGGCGCTGCCCCACACGCCGGAGATGGAGGAGAACAGCAGGAACGCGGTCAGCGGTCGGTCGGCGAGGCAGTCGTGCAGGTTTAGCGCGCCGAGCACCTTGCCGGCGACGACGTGGGAGAACTCGTCGAGGGTGGTGCCGGTGAGCGGGGTGAGCTGGTCGGTGCCGGCGGCGTGCACGACGGCGGTCAGGTCGGGCAGCGTGTCCAGCAGCGCGGCGACGGCGTCCCGGTCGGTGACGTCGCAGGCGGCGGCGGTGACCCGCCCGTCGTCGGCGTACCCGTCGAGGAGCCCGGGGGTGGCGACGCCGCGCCGGCCGACGAGGACGACCCGGCGGGCCCCCTTGTCGAGCAGCCAGCGGGTGACGTGGCCGCCGAGCGCGCCGGTGCCACCGGTGACCAGGACGGTGCCGTCGGCCCACCAGTCGGTGGCGGGCCGGTCGGGGGCGGCGGCCGGGGCGAGCCGGCGGCCCCAGACTCCGCCGGGGCGCACGGCGACCTGGTCCTCGCCGCTGCCGCCGGCCAGGACGGCGGCGAGCCGGCGCAGCACGCTCTCGTCGGGGTGGGCCGGCACGTCGACGAGGCCGCCCCAGCGGTGCGGCTGCTCGACGGCGGCGGCCCGGCCGAGGCCCCACACGAGGGTCTGGAGGGGGTGGTCGACCCGGTCGGCGGGGCCGGCCTTGACGGCCCCGCTGGTGACGCACCAGACGGGCGCGGCGACGTCGAGGTCGGTGAGGGCCTGGAGCAGCACGAGGGTGGTGGCGGCGGCGACGCTCGTGCCGGGGTGGGCGGGCAGCAGCGCGTCCTGGCCGGCGACGAGGTGCAGCACCCCGGCGACGGGCGCTTCGCCGACGGCGGCGCGCAGCCGGTCGGCGAGCGCGGCCCGGTCGAGGTCGTCGGCTCCCACGCGCAGGGTCGCCGGTTCGTCGCCGCCGGCCCGCAGCAGGCCGGCGAGGCCGTCGGCCCAGGCGGGCGCGGCGTCGGCGGGCAGCACGAGCAGCCAGCGGCCCGCCGGCCGGTCACCCTCGGCGACCGGCACGGGCTTCCACACCACCTGGTACGACCAGCCGTCCGCCACGCCCGAGTCGTGCCGGTCGCGTCGCCAGGCGGCGAGGACGGGCAGCGCGGGCAGCAGGGCGTCCACGGGGTCGGCGTCGCCGGCCGGGGCGCTGCCGAGCTGGTCGCGCAGGGCGTCGACGTCGGCCCGTTCGACGGCCGCCCAGAACGCGGCGTCGGCGGTGGACTCCGTGCCGGCGGGGGCGGGCGGGGCCGTCAGGTCGGGCCAGTAGCGCTCGCGGTGGAACGCGTATCCGGGCAGCCGGACGCGGCGGGGGTCGGCGCCGGCGAACAGTTCCCGCCAGCCGACGGGCACCCCGGCGACGTGCAGCTCGGCGAGCGCGGTGAGCAGGGACGCCGACTCGGGGCGGTCGCGGCGCAGCAGCGCCACGGCGGCGGTGGGGTCGGCGTCGGGCCCGAGGGTCTCCCGGGTCAGCGCGGTGAGCACCCCGCTGGGGCCGACCTCGAGGTACGTGCCGACGCCGTGGGCGCGCAGGGTGCGTACGCCGTCGGCGAAGCGGACGGCCTCGCGGACGTGCCGCACCCAGTAGTCCGGGGTACGGATCGCCGCCGGGTCGGCGAGGCCGCCGGTCACGTTGGACACGATGGGCAGGGTCGGCGCGCGCAGGTCGAGCCCGGCGACGACGGCGGCGAACCCGGCGAGCATCGGCTCCATCAGCGGGCTGTGGAACGCGTGGCTGACCTTCAGCCGCTTGGCCTGCACACCGCGCCCGGTCCACAGGTCGGCGAGTTCGTCGATGGCGGCCTCGGCGCCGGCGACGACCACGGCGGCCGGGCCGTTGACGGCGGCGATCCCGACCGGGCCGGTCAGCCCGGCGAGGGACTCGACGACGGACGCCTCGTCGGCGGCGACCGCCAGCATCGCCCCGCCGGGCGGCAACGCCTGCATCAGCCGCCCCCGCGCCGCGACGAGCGCGCAGGCGTCGGCGAGGGTGAACACCCCGGCGACGTGCGCGGCGGTGATCTCGCCGATCGAGTGGCCGACCAGCACGTCGGGGGTGACGCCCCAGGACTCCAGCAGCCGGTGCAGGGCCACCTCGACGGCGAACAGCCCGGCCTGGGTGAACACCGTCTGGTCGAGCAGCGCGGCGTCGGGCGTGCCGGCCTCGGCGAACAGGACGGTCTTCAGCGGCTTCGGCAGCCGGGGGTCGAGATGCGCGCAGACCTCGTCGAGGGCGGCGGCGAACGCCGGGAACGCGGCGGCCAGCTCCCGGCCCATGCCGGCGCGCTGCGCGCCCTGCCCGGAGAACAGGAACGCGAGCTGCCCGCCGCGCGGCGCGCCGGTGACGAGGCCGGGGGCGGTGTCGCCGGCGGCGAGCGTACGCAGGTCGCGCAGCAGGCCGGCGCGGTCGGCGGCGAGGACGACGGCCCGGTGCTCCAGCGCGCCCCGGGTGGTGACCGACGACCAGCCGAGGTCGGTCAGCCGCGCCCCGGCACCGGTCCCAGGGTCGGCGGCTTCGGTGCCGGGGCCCGCGGCGTCGGCGTCGAGCCAGTCGGCCCAGCGGGCGGCCTGGGCGGGCAGCGCGGCGGCGTCCCGGGCGGACAGCAGCACCGGGACCAGGCCGGCGGTCGCCACCGGGGCGGGGACGGCCGGGCGGGTCGCCGGGGCGGCCTCGGCGGGCGGGGTGCCGGGGGCCGCCGGGGCGGCGTCCGGCGTCTCCGCCGGGGCCTCCTCGATGATCACGTGGGCGTTGGTGCCGCTCATCCCGAAGGAGGAGACGCCCGCGCGGCGGGGCCGCTCCCCCGCCGGCCAGGGCTGCGCCTCGGTGAGCAGGGACACCGCGCCGGCCGCCCAGTCGACGTGCGGGGTCGGCTCGTCGACGTGCAGGGTGGCGGGAAGCTGGCCGTGGCGCAGCGCCAGCACCATCTTGATGACCCCGGCGACGCCGGCGGCGGCCTGGGTGTGGCCGATGTTCGACTTGACCGAGCCGAGCCGCAGCGGCCGGTCCGCCGGGCGACCCTGCCCGTACGTGGCGAGCAGCGCGGTGGCCTCGATCGGGTCGCCGAGGCTGGTGCCGGTGCCGTGGGCCTCGACGGCGTCCACGTCGGCGGGGGTGAGCCGCGCGCCGGCCAGCGCCTGGAGCACCACCCGCTGCTGGGCGGGGCCGTTGGGGGCCGTCAGCCCGTTGGACGCGCCGTCCTGGTTGACGGCGGAGCCCCGCACCACGGCGAGGACGGGGTGGCCGTTGCGACGGGCGTCGGACAGCCGCTCGACGAGGAGCACGCCGACGCCCTCGCCCCAGGCGGTGCCGTCGGCGGCCCCGGCGAACGCCTTGACCCGGCCGTCGACGGCGAGGCCGCGCTGCCGGGAGAAGCCGATGAACGCGGCCGGGGTGGACATGACGGTCGCGCCGCCGGCCAACGCGAGGGTGCACTCCCCCTGCCGCAGGGCGTGGCAGGCCAGGTGCAGCGCCACCAGCGACGACGAGCAGGCGGTGTCGACGGAGACGGCGGGGCCCTCCACGCCGAGCACGTACGAGATCCGGCCGGAGACGACGCTGGCGGCGGTGCCGGTGAGGACGTACCCCTCGACGCCGGGCGGGGGCGACTGGAGCAGCGCCGCGTAGTCCTGGCCGGTGGTGCTGGCGAAGACGCCGACCTGGTGGCCGCGCAGCGTCGCCGGGTCGATGCCCGCGTGCTCGAACGCCTCCCAGGAGGTCTCCAGCAGCAGCCGCTGCTGCGGGTCCATGCCCAGCGCCTCGCGCGGGGAGATGCCGAAGAAGCCGGCGTCGAACTCGGTGGCCGAGTCGAGGAACCCGCCCTGCCCGACGTACGAGGTGCCGGGGTGGTCGGGGTCGGGGTGGACGAGCCGGTCGACGTCCCAGCCCCGGTCGGCGGGGAAGTCGGAGATGGCGTCCCGGCCGTCGGCGACGAGCCGCCACAGGTCCTCGGGGGACCGCACGCCGCCCGGGAACCGGCAGCCGATACCGACGATGGCGATGGGCTCCCGGTGGGCCGCCTCCAGCTCCCCGAGTTTCCTCTTCGTCTGGTGAAGATCCGCGGTCACCCATTTCAGGTATTCCCGGAGAGTGTCCTCAGTCGCCATTAGCGCCACCTTTTCGGGCCGGAACAAACAGGCGACCCAATACCGTCCACAGACGCCTCAAGCCGCGACACCAAGGCCCATCAAGCCCGACCACGAATTGCATTAACCAACAGTGTTGACCGCGCCCACCAGGTCCTACTTACCGGAGGAAGGTAAATGTCGACCGGCGGCGGTCACAACCCCTACGGTGCCCCTAGGGTCGCCCCTACCAGAACCAGGCTCGGACCGGCCGCAGGCTGGGCCGGGGCCGCCCCGAGGGGGCCGCCGGGCGCGCGGGCGGGGGCGGTCCCGACGGGGGCGGCCACGGAGCGCCGTCGGCTTTCGGCCGCCCGGATCCCGGCCCGGGCGGCAGCCGGACGGGCACGCCCCCGATCGCGCCGTTCCGCCGATGTCGAACAATCGGCAGCCGGCCCCGGCAAGGAAACGTCAGGCCACCCATTGTCATTTTTCGTTTGCGGCGGGCCACGGCGCCCCGCGCCCCACCGGGCGGAGCTTCCCGGGGCCGACGCCGACGTCGGGTGGGGCATTGCGCGGGCCGGGGTCGCGGACGCCGCCGCCGGGGCCGGGACGCGGCACGAGCAGATCCGGCCCGCAATTCCCACCGTCAGGCATTGCGAATGCGGGCCGAAAGAGCACCCGAACGAAGTGCACAATATGAAACAATAATGTGACCCACATCACGTTTAAAGCGAGAAAAGGCGTTATCCGCTCCCGCCCCGCCCGCTCGATCCACCCCGGATAGCCGAGGTGGCAACGCACTCCGCAGTCAGCGCTGCACATCCCACCGCGGCTCGCCGAAACGAATTCGCCCTTGACGGATTCGCGGCAGCCCAGCAATGTGACTGGAGGCGACAGCATTACCCCGAATTGGAGAAGTTGGCGATGTCGACCGGTCGGCACACTGCCGGCGGGCGGACCGGCTCGGGGCCCTCCCGACCGTCGGCCGGCCGGCCCCCGCGGTCCGCCGGGCACGACCGCCGGGCCCCGCGCGAAGGCCCGTCCGGCGACGACCCGCACCTGCCCACCTGAGCCACCCGCCCACCCTGAGTTGCCCGACCGCCGGCGACCGCGCCACCGCGCCGACGCCCGCGATCCCGTGTGTGATCCGTCCCGCGCCGCTCGGCGCGTTCCTCCGCGATGCCCGAACGTCACCGTGTCGGCCCGCCTCGGCGGCCGACTCCGCCACGCGTATCAACCTGCCCGCAGCCATCGGGCCGGATCCTGACAGGAAGGCGCACGCATGCAGCCCAGCATCAGCTATGCCACACCTGAGCCACCGCCGGACGACAGGCTCTCCCACCGGCGGGAGTCGCCCCTACCGACGCGGCTGGCCCGGACGGGACAACTGGCCGACCGCAGCCGCGCGGCGGTGCTGGAAATGATCTACCGCGCCGGCTCGGGACACGTCGGTTCCTCACTGTCCTGCGTCGACATCATCAGCGTGTTGCGATTCGACCAGATGAACTGGTCCGCGACGCGGTCCCGCAGCGAAAGCGACGTGTTCATCCTCTCCAAGGGCCACGCGGCCCCGGCCTGGTACGCCTCCCTCATGGTCGGCGGCGACCTGGGACCCGAGGAGGTCGGCACCCTGCGCCAGATCGACAGCCGGTTGCAGGGGCACCCGGACCGCACCCGGCTGGACCTCGTGGACCTCAGCACCGGCGCGCTCGGCCAGGGGCTCTCCGTGGCCGTCGGGCGGGCCCAGGCCAAGCGGCTGCGGGGCCGGGGCGACTTCGTGTACTGCCTGGCCGGCGACGGGGAGTTGCAGGAAGGCCAGATCTGGGAGGCGGTGACCGTGGCCGGCGCGCGTCGACTCGCCAACGTCGTGCTGGTCGTCGACCACAACGGCAGCCAGAACGACGGGCTGCTGTCCGAGATCATGCCGTTGGCCGGGCTGGCCGAGCGGTTCCGCGCCTTCGAGTGGCACGTCCAGGACGTCAACGGCCACTCCCACCTGTCGCTGATGGACGCCCTGGCCAACGCCCGCGACAACCAGGCGCAGCCCTCCGTGGTCATCGCGCGCACCCGCAAGGGGCATCTCGGGCCCGGGAGGATCGCGCTCAACGGATCACACAGCGCGACCCTCACCACGGAGGAGTACGAGTCGGCGATGCGCTACCTGGAGGGGAGGCGCGATGAAAGCCACCCGTGACTGGTTCGGCGAGTCCCTGGCCGACCTCGCGGCCGAGCACGAGGACATCGTGGTGGTGAACTGCGACCTGGCCTCGGCCACCAAGACGGCCGCCTTCCGGGCGCGGTTCCCGCACCGGTTCTTCGAGGTCGGCATCGCCGAGGCCAACGCCGTGGGCGTCGCGGCCGGCCTGGCGCAGGAGGGCTTCCGGCCGTTCGTCGCGAGCTTCGGGCACTTCCTGACCGGGAAGTACCTGGAGATATTCCAGTCGGTGGGGCTCAACGACGCCGGCGTCGTGCTGGTCGGCACCCACGCCGGCCTGGCCATCGGCAAGGACGGGCCCACCCAGATGGGTCTGCGGGACGTCGCGCTGATGCGGACCCTGCCCAACGTGGAGATCCTGCATCCCGTCGACGGTGTGGAGACCCGGGAGATGATGCGCCACGTCGTCGGCCACCGCCGGCCCACCTACCTTCGGCTCTGCCGCCAGCCGCAGCGCGAGGTGCACGACCCGCGGCACCGGTTCGTGCCCGGCGCGCCGGACGTCCTGCACGCGGGGCGCGACGTCGTCGTCTTCTCGATGGGCGGCACGGTGGGCGTGGTCCTGGACGCGCTGGACACCCTGGCCGCGCGGGGCATCACGCCGACCGTCGTGAACGTCTCCTCGTTGCCGGTCGACGCCGCGGCGCTGGGCGACATCGTCGACGCGCACCGACGGGTGTTCGTCATCGAGGACCACTACGTCCGGGGTGGGCTGGCCGACGAGGTCGCCCGGATCGTCCTCGACCGCGGGCACCGGGTCGCGTTCCGCGCCTGGGGTGTCCCCGACTACGGCCAGGCGGGCGACCCCCGCGACCTCTACGCCCGCTACCGGCTGGACCGCGACGGCGTGGTGCACCACCTGACGAGCTTCGCCGACGCCGACCTGGCGACGGCCCCGCGATGAGGAGGAACGTCTTGGAACAGCAGGTACGCAACAGCCGGGACCTGGTGGACGGGCTGGCCGACCGGCCGTATGTGTTCGTGGAGCACCGCCTCGGGGCCGGCGAGACGGTGGACTTCCGGTCGCATCCCCACGGCCACCGCAGCTTCGTGGTGGTCGCCGGCCGGGTGCGGGTCGAGCAGCGCTCCGGCAGCGGGTCGCCGCGCGAGTACGGCGCGCTCCGGGGATGGCACGCCCCGCCCGGTGCGGTGTACCGGTTCACGCAGGTCGGCACGGTGCCGGCGATCGTCGTCGAGGCCGGCTCGGACCACGGGGACGCGGCCACCGGGGCCTCGGCGGTCACCGACTGCCTGGACATCGACGACTACCTCGTGGAGAAGCCCTGGGGCCACGAGGTCTGGTACACCAACAACCTGCCCGGCGCGACGTACGCGCTGAAGCAGATCCACATGACGGCGGGCCACCAGTCGTCGTTGCAGTCGCACCAGCGCAAGGTGGAGACGAACTACGTCGTCACCGGCGAGGCGGTCGTGCTCAACGGGACGCCCGCGCCGGCGGACCCAGGGGCGGTCGTCGACGCCGCGGCCATCCCCCGGGCCGGGCACGGACCGGGTTCGAGTTGGACGTCGGACGCCAACGTCCTGCACCGGGTCATCGCGGACACCGACTACACCTCGGTCGAGGTCTCGACCACCGAGCTGGACGACGTGATCAGGTGGGCCGACGACACCAACCGGGGAAACGGCCGGATCGACGCGGAGCACCTGGGGCGGGCCCGGTGAGCGCCGCCGACCTGGTGGGGCTCTACCTCGCCGAGAAGATCGCGATCTGCGAGCAGTTCCCCGTCGCGTCGGTGGCGGCGCTGGCGGAGATGCTGTTCGACACCTACGAGGCCGGCGGCACCGTCTACGCCATGGCCAACGGCGGCAACTCGGGGACCCTCGACCACGCCTACTGCGACTTCAAGCACCACCCCTTCGTCTCGGAGGACAAGTCCCGTCCGCTGCCGCGGTCGGTGAAACGACTGTCGTTCGTGAACCTGTGCGGCTCGCCGGCGGAGCTGACCGGCCTGGTGAACGACCTGGGCCCGGACGAGATGTACGTGGCGTCGCTGGAGCCGGTGGTGACCCGCGACGACCTGGTGATGGCCTACTCCGGCAGCGGCAACTCGCCGAACGTGGTCCGCGCGCTG
Organism: Micromonospora carbonacea; assembly: GCF_014205165.1. Lineage (NCBI taxonomy): Bacteria > Bacillati > Actinomycetota > Actinomycetes > Micromonosporales > Micromonosporaceae > Micromonospora > Micromonospora carbonacea. Next base: position 4,616,539 of record NZ_JACHMZ010000001.1, read on the forward strand.
GAGGTCGCCGGGCAGGCGGGCGCCAGGACGTTCGCCATGACGAAGGGCGACGGGGGCCGCTGCCGCGCCCTCGCCGACGTCTGCATCGTCGTGCCCGGGTCGTCGCGGTTCCCGGGACAGACCGGTAGCAACAACAACAACTTTCACTTTGAGGACGCTATGCTGTCACTCAATCACATCCTGGTCGGCCTGTTGAAGCAACGCGTGGCGGAGCGCCTCGCCCGCCTCCCCTCCGGAGTCGCCTCATCCTGAGCCGGCTGCCCGTGAGCGACAGGCGCGCACGCCGAGCGACGAGGAGGCGACCCCGGTGATCGTTACGCAGCCACGGACCGCGGAGGCCCGGGACAGCACCCGGCTGACCGTCACCTACTTCCTGGGCTACGGCCTGGTCGGCCTGCTCTCGGCGGTCCTCGGCCCGTCGATGCAGACCTTCCTGGCCATGACCGGGTCCCCGCTGCGCACACTGGCCATCCTGTTCACCGCCGACGCCTTCGGCTCGGTGTGCGGCTCCCTCATCGCCGGGCGGCTGCTCAACCGGATCGGGACGCACGTGCAGGTGGCGGTGGGGCTGGTCGCGGTCGCGGTGGTCCTCGCCGCGATCCCGCTGCTGCGGTGGCCCGTCGCGCTCGCGGTCCTGTTCTGGGCGCTGGGGCTGGCGAAGACGTTCGTCTTCGTCACGGTCAACACGCTCCTGCTGTGGGTGCGGCGGGCGAAGGTGGGCCCGTTCATCAACGCGGCCGACTTCTTCCTCGGCGCGGGGTCGCTGGTCATGCCGCTGATGATCGGCCTGTCGATCACCTGGACCGGCGACGTCCGCCTCGCCTACTGGCTGGTCTGCGGGTGCGCGGTCGCGTTGACGCTGTGGGTCCTGCGGACCCGCGCGCCCCGCCCGGAGTCCGAGCAGCGGGGCAGGGGCGGCGGCCGGCACTACCTGATGATCGGCGGCGTGGCGGTCCTGCTGTTCCTCTACGTCGGCGCGGAGATCAGCATCTCGGGTTGGCTCCCCTCGTTCGTCCTGCTCCGGGGGCTGACCGACGACGCCGCCACCGCCGCGTACTTCACCTCGCTGTTCTGGGTCGCGGTCACGGTCGGACGTCTGCTGTGGGTGCCGTTCGCCCAGCGGCTCCGTCCCGCGGTGATCGTGGCGTCGAGCGCGGCGGTCTGCGCGCTGGCCGTCGCCCTCATCGTCAACAACGCCTCGTCGGTGGCGGTCGTGACCGCCGGCGTGGTCACCGTCGGGCTCGGCATGTCGTCGATCTTCCCGTCGGCCTTCGCGATGCTCGCCCGCCGGGTGGAGATGACCGGCATGGTCAGCGGCGTCTGCCTGTGCGCGGCGAGCCTCGGCGCCATGTTCTTCCCCTGGTTGGCCGGGCAGGCGCTGACCACTCCATGACCCGCACATTCCCGAAGATCGGCAGAACGGAGGCGGCAGGTGCTCAGCATTCAACAGCCAGACCCCCGACCGGTGCTCCCCCGACTGGAGGCGCTGCTCGGCCCGGACCGCGCCGACGCGCTGCGGCGGGCGGCCGCCCGGATCCGGGACCGGCTGGCCGGCGGCACCCTCTGGCACGTCAACTCCACCGGGGCCGGCGGGGGCGTCGCCGAGACCCTCCAGATGGCCCTTCCCCTCTACCGGGACCTCGGCGTCTCGGCGACCTGGGCGGTGATCAACGGCGACGCCGACTTCTTCACGATCACCAAGCGGCTCGGGGTGGCCCTCTACGGCAGCCCGGGTGACGGCGGTCCCCTCGGGCCGGCCGAGCGGGGGCTCTACCTGCGGACGCTGGCCTCGGCCCGGGACGACCTGCTGTCGCGGGTCCGGCCCGGCGACATCGTGATCCTGCACGACCACCAGGCGGCCGGCCTGGCCGAACCGCTGCTGGACCGGGTCGGCGCGGTCTACTGGCGCTGCTACGTCGGCGTCGACGCGCCGACCGAGGCGTCCGAGGCGGCCTGGGACTTCCTCACGCCGCTGCTGACCGGCGTACGCGAGCTGATCTTCTGCGCGGACACGCTCGTGCCCGACCGGTTCGCGGCCCGCCCGGTCCGGATCCGGCCGCTGTTCACGTCGCCGTTCACCGCGAAGAACTGCGAGCTCGACGCCGCCACCGTCGAGCACCTGCTGGCCCGGTGCGGCCTGCATCCGGAGCACGAGGCGCCCGGCCCGGCGACGCTGCGCACGCCGGTCGGCGAGGTCGGCATCCGGCGACCGCCCCAGGTGATCGCGCAGGAGCGGCCCCGCCCCGGTCAGCCCCTCGTCACCCAGGTCTCCCGGTGGGACCGCCTCAAGGACATGCACGGGGTCCTGGACGGCGTCACCTCCCACGTGGACGACGGCTACCTCGCGCTCGTCGGGCCGGACACCGCCGCCATCCCCGACGACATCGAACAGCAGGTCTGGTACGACCGCTGCGTCGAGGCGTGGCGGGCGCTGCCGCCGCGCCAGCGCGCACGGGTGGCGCTGGTCTGCCTGCCGATGGCGGACCTCACGGAGAACGCCCTGCTGGTCAACGCGATCCAGCGCGCGTCGGACGTGGTGGTGCAGAAGAGCCTCGCCGAGGGGTTCGGCCTGACGGTCACCGAGGCGATGTGGAAGTCACGGGTGGTGGTGGCGAGCGCCGTCGGCGGCATCCGGACGCAGATCACCGACCAGCTCGACGGCCTGCTGGTGGACGACCCGACGGACCTGGCGGCCTTCGGCCGGATCCTGCGCCGAGCGGTCGGACGGGAGGTGGACACGCAGATCCTCGGCAAGCGGGCGCACGACAAGGTAAGGGCCGAGTTCCTTCCCGACGGGGAGGTCCTCTCGACCGCGACCATGATCGACGAACTGTGAAAGGCGGTGACCCCGTGCGAGACACCGGAACCGGGCGGCTCGACCCCGATCAGGTGGAGTTCTTCAGGTCGAACGGCTACGTCGTCGGCGACGACCTGCTGAAGCCCGCCGCCTTCGCCGGCCTCCGCGAGCACTTCGAACGCAAGTTCGCGGCCCTGCCGGCGGACGAACGCCCCGAGGACATGGACGTCCCCCACTTCACCGACCCGGAGCTGTTCCGCTGGCTCCTCGACCCCGACGTGCTGGACGTCGCCGAGAGCATCCTCGGGCCGGACATCGCGCTCTTCTCGGCCCACTTCTTCTGCAAGCCCGCCGGCGACGGCAAAGGCGTGCCCTGGCACACGGACGCGTGGTTCTGGCGGGAGACGATCCACCCGCCGGAGCAGGCCGTCACCATCTGGCTGGCGATCGACCCGTCCACCGCCGAGAACGGCAACATGGTGGTGATCCCGGGCAGCCACCGGCAGCAGGCGGACGGGCCGTACCGGGAGGTGCGCTCCGAGGAGAGCGTGTTCACCTGGGAGCTGGACGTGTCGAAGATGCCGGTCGACACGGACCGGGCGGTGCCGATCCCGCTGCGGCCCAACCAGTTCAGCATCCACTCGGGCGGCCTGCTGCACAGCAGCGCGGTCAACCGCAGCACGATCCGCCGCTGCGGCTTCACCATGCGCTACATGAGCACGGCCGTGCGCTTCAACCACGAGGGGGTCGGCCACAAGCACCAGATCTTCCTCGCCCGGGGCGAGGACCGGGCCGGCAACGTGTACGCGCAGCCCTGGCGGGCGTACCCCGAACTCGTCGACGCCCGCGGCAAGGGCCAGCGCGTGGTGACCGCGGACCGGTGAGGACCCCCGACCTGGTGCTCGACGTGGGCGGCGGCGACCCGGTGCGGCTGCGGTGCGCCGCCGTCCTGTTCGACATGGACGGCACGCTGGTCGACTCCCACGCCTGCGTCGAGTGGAAGTGGCGCACCTGGTGCGCCGGGCACGGCATCGACGCCGACGCGCTGCTGGCGGTCGCCCACGGCCGCCCCCAGGCGGAGACGGTGCGCATCGTCGCGCCGGAGCTGGACACCGAGCGGGAACTCGACCACCTGACCCGCCTGGAGGAGGGCTGCACGACGGGCATCGTCGAGGTGCCGGGGGCGTCCGCGCTGCTCGACGCGCTGCCGGCCGGGACGTGGGCGGTGGTCACCTCGGCGTGGCGTCGCCTCATGGCGATCAGGATGGGCTGCGCCGGCCTGCCCCTGCCGGCGGTGACCGTCACCGCCGACGACCCGGTGGACGGCAAGCCGTCGCCGCACGGCTACCTGTCCGCCGCGGCCCGGCTGGGGGTGCGCCCCGCGGACTGTGTGGTCGTGGAGGACACGCCGGTGGGCCTGGCGGCCGGGCAGGCGGCCGGCATGCGCACCATCGCGCTGGCCACGACCTTCCCGGCCGACCGGCTCCCCGCCGGGCTCGTCGTGCCCGACCTCACGCAGGTCCGCCTGCACCGGCCGGGAGGCGGCGGGCCGTCCCCCGCCACCGGCCCCGACCGAAAGGAATGAGAATGGAGTACGTCAAGCTGGGCGCGACCGGCCTGGACGTGTCGCCGCTCTGCCTCGGCGGCATGAGCTTCGGCGACCCGGCCAGGGGCGGCGACCCGTGGACCCTCGACGAGGACGGCAGCCGCGACATCGTCCGGCGCGCCCTGGACCACGGCATCAACTTCTTCGACACGGCGAACGCCTACTCCGACGGCAGCGGCGAGGAGATCCTGGGCCGGCTGCTGCGGCAGTTCGCCCGCCGGGACGAGGTGGTCGTGGCGACCAAGGTCTTCCTGCCCATGCGGCCGGGGCCCAACGGCTCCGGCCTGTCCCGCAAGGCCATCCTCGCCGAGGTCGACAACAGCCTGCGGCGGTTGGGCCTGGACCACGTCGACCTCTACCAGGTCCACCGCTGGGACCACCGCACGCCGATCGAGGAGACGCTGGAGGCCCTGCACGACGTGGTCAGGGCCGGGAAGGTCCGCTACCTCGGCGCGTCGTCCATGTACGCGTGGCAGTTCGGCAAGGCCCTGCACACCGCGCGGCTGCACGGCTGGACGCCCTTCGTCAGCATGCAGAACTACTACAACCTCATGTACCGGGAGGAGGAGCGGGAGATGCTGCCGCTCTGCGCGGACCAGGGCATCGGGGTGCTGCCGTGGAGCCCGCTGGCGCGGGGCAAGCTCGCGCGGGAGTGGACGGTGGAGACCACCCGCGCCCGGCACGACGACTTCGGCCGCAGCCTCTACGCCGCCACCGAGAGCGCCGACCGCCGGGTGGTGGAGCGGGTCGGTGAGATCGCCGCCGAACTCTGCGTGACCCGGGCGCAGGTGGCCCTGGCGTGGCTGCGGCGGCAGCCGGCGGTGACCGCCCCCGTCATCGGGGTCACCTCCGTCAAGCACCTCGACGAGACGGTGGCCTCCCTGGACGTGACGCTCTCCGACGACGACCTGTGGAGGCTGGCGGAGCCGTACGTCCCGCACGCGGTCGTCGGGCACGAGTGACCCGCCGGGCCGCCGCCGGGCCGGCTCGCGGCCCGCTCCGGCACGCTTCGCACTCCGCCCGACGCTCCGGGCACGGGCTGCCCGGCCCGTCACCCGACCCCGAGGGCCGTGGCGAGCCGGGCCACGTCCGCCGGGAGCGGTTCGTGGCACGTCAGGTCGGTGAGCAGCGTACGGGCCACCGGCCGTAACCGGACCTCGGCCGGCGCGGTCCGGTCCGCGTCGACCAGGGCGCGCCCGGCGGCGAGCGGGTCGCCGGCCCCGAGGTGCGCGCGGCCGGCGTCGAGCAGGTAGGCCGCCCGGTGCTCGGCGGGCAGCCGCCGCCAGTGCTCCGCGCCGACGACCCGCTCGTGCAGGAGCACCGCCTCGCCGCCGTTGCCCAGCTCGACGGCGGCGGCGACCCGGGCCATCCGCACCGCCGTGGGGCCGAACCCGGTCCAGTGCCGGTCGCGCTCCCCGCCGGTCTCGCCGCTCTCGCCTGTCTCGTCGGCGACCCGGGCCGCCTGGTCGACCAGTTCCGCTGCGCCGCGTTCGTCGCCGGCTCCGGCGGCGGCCAGGGCGGCCTGGACCAGCAGCGTTCCGTGCAGCGCCAGGTCCGGGGGTGGGCCGCCGCGCCACGCCTCGGGGGCGATGCGGTGCGCGGCGGCGACCGTGACGGCCAGGGCCGGGCGGGGGCGGCCGAGGGCGCGCAGCGCCTGCCCCAGCGGCACGGCTGCCGCCGCGACCAGCAGCGGGTCGCCGGCGGCCACGGACACGGCCCGGTCGGCGGCCAGCCAGCCGAGGTCGCCCACGCCGAGCTTCACCAGCACCGCCGACGTGACCCGGTACGCCTGCACCAGCGGTTCCGCAGCCCCGTCGCCCTGGGCGGCGTGGGCGTGTCGGGTGTCGCCGAGCAGCTCCGGCAGGATCCGCAGCAGTTGGGGATAGTCGGCGTGCTGGTAGGTCAGCCAGGCGTGCCGTACCCGCTGGTCCAGCTCGCCGACCGGCGGTGCCGCCCGCTGCGCCTGCGGCCCGGTCAGGGCGGTGTCGTAGCGGTCGAGGGCGGCGCGCACCCCGTCGATGCCGTGCGCGGCGGCGCGGGCGGCCTGCGACGGGAGGGCATCGCGGCCGAGCAGCGCCACCGGGTCGACGCGCAGCGCGGCGGCGAGTTCCTGGATGACGGTGTACCGGTCGAGGGCGCGGACCCCCCGCTCGACCTTGTCGACCCAGCTCTTCGACTTGCCGAGCCGGTCGGCGAGCATCTGCTGCGTCATTCGCCGCCGGGTCCGCAGCCGGGCGACCCGGCGTCCGATCGGCAGCTCACGGTTGGTCACGACGCCACCGCCCGTCGGGTACGGCTCGGGTGCCCTCCTCGGCCGTCCACATCTCCAACGGCCGGGCGCACCAGCCGACGATCCGGTCGGCTATGTCGGCGCTGCTCAAGCCGGTGATCTCCGCCTGGGCGTCCGGCAGGTACGAGGTCAGGTAGCGGACGAGGGTCCGCACGTTGCACCGGCACAGCTCCTTGAGCTGGCGCTTACGGGTCAGGCACGGCCACGGGTCGCCGCAGACCAGGCAGTTCCAGTCCGGCCGCGACGGGCCGTGCAGCGCCGGATAGTCAGTCATCGCCCGGCCCCTCCCCCGGCCGGCGGTGGCAGCCCTGCCGGCGGGGCGAGTAGGGCGGCCACAGGGGCGGGCGTCGGTACTCGTTCCGGGGCCGCCGCGCCGAGGGGCCGGGCCGCCAGCGCTGCGCGCGGAGTTCCGCCGCGGCCTCCCGGTGGCGGCGGGCCTCGTCCTGGGCGGCGACGAGCTGCCGGTAGAGGGCGTCGAGGTCGGCCTCCAACCGGCGCAGGAACCCGCGGACCGCCTCCGGGTCGAAGCCGCGCCGACCGAACCGGGTCAACGGAAACTCCTGCCACCGCACGTCGGCGGGGGTCAGCAGGTTTCGCTTGGGTTGGTACTCGCGGGTACCGCCGACATCGCTAGGGGGCCCGTCTCCAACCGTGTCGGTACTCGGCTCCATGTGACTCCGTCCCTGGCTGTTGACATCGTGCCTTGCCGGCCGCGTCTCGAAACCAACATACGTCATGACTTGACTTAAGTCAGACCTTGACATATTGCTGATCTTGTGGTGAGTGAGGACCTTGCCGACCTAAACTTCCCCTCGTGCCATACGAGCAGGCCGAGTACCGCCGCATCGCTGACGGCATCGCCGGGCAGATCAAGTCCGGAGAGCTGAAGGCACACGACAAGCTGCCCTCCACCGCCGAACTCGCAGACAAGAACCACGTCTCGCTCGCGACGATCAATCGGGCCTTCGGCCTGCTGCACGATCGCGGCCTGGTGTACGGCAAGCAGGGCAAGGGCGTCTTCGTGGCTGAGACGAAGTAGTCACAACAGCAGCCGGACGGGCCAAGGCTCAAATGAAGGACCACCCCCTTCGGGAGCAAACCCCGCAGTTCACCGCCGCCATCGCCGGCCCATGAAGAGTCACTCTCCCCGCGTGCGCCGGAAACAGCCGGAACGGATGGAGTTCAGCACCGCCCAGCTCGGACATCCCCGCGCAAGCGGGGAACAGGACCCGCAGTGCTGGCTGCTCCTCTGCCGCTCCGGGATCACCCCCGCCGACGCGGGGAACAGGGCGCGTGGACCGTGGACACGGCACACTTCCCCGGATCACCCCCGTGTGCGCGGGGAACAGGCGCGCACCGCCACCCTCAAGGAGGCCCGCACGGGATCACCCCCGCGTGCGCGGGGAACAGGACCGGCTGGTCGACGGTGGCCGCGCGAAACACGGATCACCCCGCGTGCGCGGGGAACAGGCGAGCATCCCCGACGACCACGGGGCGAGGCCCGGATCACCCACGCGTGCGCGGGGAACAGGTCGAGCAACGCACACCCGCCGGCCTGACGACGGGATCACCCCCGCGTGCGCGGGGAACAGGTGTCCCGGTGGGCGGCGCGGCGCGACTCCCCGGGATCACCCCCGCGTGCGCGGGGAACAGACCCTCCTCTACGACTGGGTCGACCTCGCCCAGGGATCACCCCCGCGTGCGCGGGGAACAGGACCCCACCCAGCACGCGGGGCCCGGCCACACCGGATCACCCCCGCGTGCGCGGGGAACAGCTGCGGCCGGAAGGGTGCCGGGGGACGGGCACCGGGATCACCCCCGCGTGCGCGGGGAACAGCTCGCCCGCGCCCAGGGGCTCACGGAGGCGGAGGGATCACCCCCGCGTGCGCGGGGAACAGCGGGCGCAGCCGGACGTGGACGCCGTGTCCTGGGGATCACCCCCGCGTGCGCGGGGAACAGTTCCCGCACGCCGACGCCCGGGCCGACGCCCAGGGATCACCCCCGCGTGCGCGGGGAACAGCCGGTTACCTTAGCCGAATCGCTAGATCGCCCCGGATCACCCCCGCGTGCGCGGGGAACAGGCACCCTCAGCGGTTTTAGTGTCCGCCTTCCCCGGATCACCCCCGCGTGCGCGGGGAACAGGCTGTCGCCGTCGGCGAGCTTCTCGCGCTTCAGGGATCACCCCCGCGTGCGCGGGGAACAGGTGTGAGGCGCGCGTCTCAGGTGATAACCGTTGGGATCACCCCCGCGTGCGCGGGGAACAGTCCCGGGCGACCCGCGGGAGCTTGATGCCGACCGGATCACCCCCGCGTGCGCGGGGAACAGGGCGACCGCGCCGCCGGTCGCCCGAACATCAACGGATCACCCCCGCGTGCGCGGGGAACAGGGCGGGTATGTGAGTGGCAAGCCCCCGTACGGAGGATCACCCCCGCGTGCGCGGGGAACAGCCCGAGCCGCCCGGCCGGCTCACGGTCCAGTCGGGATCACCCCCGCGTGCGCGGGGAACAGATCGCCGGCGACGTCGGCACCATCGCGACCCGCGGATCACCCCCGCGTGCGCGGGGAACAGACAAAAGCCCTCGCGAGTGATCCGGGGCTGGAGTGGATCACCCCCGCGTGCGCGGGGAACAGAATCGGATGCGGCCGGCGACGTCGGCCTTGCCGGGATCACCCCCGCGTGCGCGGGGAACAGGGCCGGTGCGTCTTGCGTGACGGGTACCAGGCGGGATCACCCCCGCGTGCGCGGGGAACAGGGACGCGCGGTCAGCGCATTGGTTGCCCTCGAAGGATCACCCCCGGGTGCGCGGGGAACAGGCTCGCATTGCTACCCGCCGGGGCTTCGGTGACGGATCACCCCCGCGTGCGCGGGGAACAGATCGACGGCCGGCAGCCGGCGGGCCCGGACCCGGGATCACCCCCGCGTGCGCGGGGAACAGACTTCCTGACCTGGGCCGCTAAAGATCAACAACGCCGATTTCATTCACTTGCCCGCTCAAGATCCTCCCCGCCCGTACCGCCCGGTTGCCGATAAGCAAAGTACCCCTGACGCTCCGCGCTCAACGCACCGCGCCCCCGCTCCTGCCATCCCCACCACCCATGACCGCCACCGTTCGGCAACTCCATCCTGGAGTCGTTGCCCCCGCCGGAGGCAGCCCTAACCCAGGCCACCCGGCAAGGGGCGGCCCAGGGTCTGCCCGTCTTCTCCCACTCCGGCCGCCAACGGCGGCTCACCAGGCCGTCGAGCCGGTCAAAGGGCTCCACCCAGGTTGCCGTCGGGGCCGCCCAGCTCCCGGTGGATGAAGCCGGACAGCTCGACGTCGCTGGCCCCGTCGAGCGTCGGCGTCACGGCGCGCCTGCCGCGCGTCGCCTCATGCGGATCAGGATGGGCTGCGCCGGCCAGCCGGGATCGTGATCAAGGAACGGCGGCTTGAGCAGGGTGTCGATATCATGCCGGGATGGGTAGATTCCTGGCACTCTTCAACGGTGCGGCTGATGAGGTCGGCAAGGCCGAACTCAGCGAACAGCAGCAGAGCGAGTTCATTGACGCCTGGGCGTCATGGGCGCAGGCCAACGAGAAGGCTCTCGTCGACCCCGGCGCTCCGTTGAACGCGAAGAAGCTGGTCACGGCGCAGGGGGTCGAGGACTTCACCGACGCCATGATCGGCTACGCCATCGTGGAGGCGGGCTCGCACGATGAGGCCGTTGAGATCTTCTCCGGGCATCCGCACCTGGGCCTGCACGCCGGAAACTCGATCGCGGTCCTCGAGTGTCCGGCTCCGCCTGGCTGATACTCGGGCCGGAGCCTCGCTGTCGGGCGCGTGACTTCGTTCGGGGCCTGATGGAGAAGGGCCGGCACGCCGTCGGACAGTTCATGGCCGATGCGGCGGGCCGGCCCGTCTGGACCCCAGCGGCATTGCCGAGGTGCCGTCGATGTCCTGCGTCATCTCGGCACCATCAGGCGGTCCGAATCGGTTCAGAAGCCTCCACCCATGGTGCCGTCGGGGCCGCCCAGCTCCCGGTGGATGAAGTCGAACAGCTCGGCGTCGCTGGCCGCGTCGAGCGTCGGTGCCACCGGCGCGTCGACCGACGCCGGCCGGTCGTCGCCCCAGCGGGCCAGGAACGCCTGCATCTGCACCAGCAGCTTCTGCCGGGTGAGCTGGTCGGGCGCGCTGGCGGCGAACAGCCCGTCGAGCTTCTCCAGCTCGGACAGCAGCCCCTCGGTGGCCGTGGCCCCGTCGGCCACCACGAGCGTACGCAGGTGGCGGGCCAGGGCCAGCGGCGTCGGGTAGTCGAAGACCACGCTGGCCGGCAGGGTCGCCCCGGTGGCCGCCCGGAGCCGGTTGCGCAGCTCCACGGCGGTCATCGAGTCGAAGCCGACCTCCCGGAACGCCCGCCCCGGGCCGAGGTCACCGGCGTCGGGCAGGCCGAGCACCGCCGCCGCCTGGGCGGCCACGAGGTCGACGAGCACGGCGTCGCGTTCGGCGTCGGTGAGCGGGCGCAGCCGGTCCCGCAGCGCGTCGGCGGCCCCGTCGTCGGCCGGCTCGGCGCTGTGCAGGCCGCGCAGCGCCTCCCGGGCCTCGGGGACCTCCCCGAACAGCGGGCGGGCCCGCACGGCGGCGATGGCCGGCACGAACCCGTCCCACCGTACGTCGGCCACCACGACCTGCGCGCCGTCGGCGACGGCCTGCCGAAGCGCGGCGGTGGCCAGGTCGGGGGCCATGCCGGGCAGGCCCCGCCGGGTGAGCTGATCGAGGTCGGCGTCGGCGAGCCCGTCGGCCCAAGGGCCGAACGCCACCGACGCCACCGGCAGCCCGGCCCGCCGCCGGTTCTCGGCGAGCACCTGGAGCAGGGCGTCGCCGGCCGCCTGACCGGACCGTCCGCCGGAGCCCCACACCCCGGAGGTGGAGGAGCAGAGCACCAGCGCGCCGAGTGCCGCGCCCTCCAGCTCGTCGGCGTAGCGGGGGATGTCGCCGACGGTGGCGACGAGGTCGGCGGCGAGGCCGGCGAGGGTCAGCTCCGCCAGCGGCGCGGTGCCGGTGTCGGCGGGCACGTGCAGCAGCGCCGTCACCGGCCGCCCGTCGGCGGCGAGCTGCGCCATCCGGTCGGTGAGCTTCCCGCCCGCCGGCTGGTCCAGCGGCACCACGGCCGCGCCCTGCCGGCCCAGCCAGGCCGTCGCGTGTCCGGCGACGGTGCCCGCCCCGCCGGCGACGAGGACGGTGCCGTGCGGCGTCCAGCCGCCGCCCGTACCGTCGGCCGGGTCGGTGGCCCGGACCAGCCGCCGCGCGTACGCGCCCGAGGCGCGGACGGCGAGCTGGTCCTCCCCCTCGCTGTTGGTGAGCGCGGCGACCAGCGCGGCGGCGAGGTCGGCGGTGACCGTGCCGGGCAGGTCGACGAGGCCGCCGACGTGCCGGGGGTGCTCCAGGGCGGCGGCCAGGCCGAGTCCCCAGGTGGTCGCCTGCCACGGCCGGGCGGCCGGCGCGTCGTCGGTGGCGACCGCCCCTGCGGTGGCCAGCCACAGCGGCAGCGGCACCTCGGCCGGCAGGCCGGTGTGCGCCTGCAACAGCAGCAGGTTCGCCGCGAGGCCGGCGGGCAGGGCGTCCTGCCCGGGGTGCGGGGCCTCGTCGAGGGCGAGCAGGGACAGCAGCCCGGTCGGCTGGTGCGTGGCGCAGGCCAGCGCCAGGTCGGCGGCGAGGCCGTCCCGGTCGACGGCCGCCGGGTCCACGGTGAGCAGGTGCACGGCCGCCCCACCGGCGCGCAACGCGTCGGCGACCGCGTCGGCGGCCTCCCGGGGCGGCGCGACGAGCAGCCAGGTGCCCGGGTCGGCGGCGGTGAGCCGCTGGGGCCGCCAGGTGACCCGGTAGCGCCAGCCGGCGATCGTGTCGTCCTCGTGCTGGCGGCGTCGCCACGACTCCAGCTCCGGCAGGAGGTCCCGCAGGGGCTGGCTGGTGTCGATGCCGAGCCGGTCCAGGTCGCCGTCGGTGACCGCCCGCCAGAACGCGTCGTCGGCCCGGTCCACCCCGCCGGCCGGCGAGGCCGTGAGGGTGGGCCAGTAGCGCTGCGGCTGGAACGCGTACGTGGGCAGCTCCGGCAGGTCACGCGGGGCGGGCCGGGGGCCGGCGAGCGGGGCGAGCAACGCCGCCCAGTCGAGGTCCCGGCCGGTCGCGTAGCGGGTGGCGAGGGCGGCGAGCAGCGCCGCCGGCTCGGGCACGCCGGCCCGCAGGGCGGCCACGGCGGTGGCGTCGTCGGGCAGCAGCTCCGCGTTCATCGCGGTGAGCACGGCGGCGGGGCCGATTTCGAGGTACGTGTCGACGCCCGCCCCGCGCAGCGCGGCGATCCCGTCGGCGTAGCGGACGGCCTCGCGGACGTGCCGCACCCAGTAGTCGGCGGTACGCAGGTCGTCGCCGTCGGCGAGCGCCCCCGTCACGTTGGACACGACCGGCACCAGCGGCGCGGCGAAGGTCAGCGTCTCCAGGGTCGCGCGGAACTCGGCGAGCATCGGCTCCATCAACGGGCTGTGGAACGCGTGGCTGACCGTGAGCCGGCGGGTGCGGACGCCCCGGTCCCGCCAGGCCCGCTCGATCTCGTCGAGGGCCCCGACGGCCCCGGAGACGACCACCGACGTGGGCCCGTTGACGGCGGCGATCCCGACGTCGACGCGCCCGGCGATCGAGGCGAGCACGTCGGCCTCGGCGGCGTTGACCGCGAGCATCCCGCCCCCGGCCGGCAACGCCTGCATCAACCGACCCCGCGCGGCGACAAGCGCACACGCGTCCGCCAGCGACAACACCCCCGCCACGTGCGCGGCAGTGATCTCACCGACCGAGTGGCCGCCGACGAAGTCCGGCACCACCCCGAACGACTCCACCAGCCGGAACAGCGCCACCTCGACCGCGAACAGACCGGCCTGCGTGAAGACAGTCTGGTCGAGCAGCTCGGCCTCAGTCGTGCCCGCCTCCGCGAACAGCACCGACTTCAGCGGCTGCGGCAGCAGCGGATCCAGGTGACCGCACACCTCGTCCAGCACGGCGGCGAACACCGGGAACGCCTCCGCCAACTCCCGACCCATCCCGGCACGCTGCGCGCCCTGGCCGGAGAACAGGACGGCGGTGCCGCCCGTCGCCGTCGGGGCGGGCCCGACGAGGGCGGGGTGGGTGCCGCCAGCGGCGAGGGCCCGCAGCGCCGCGAGCCGGGTCTGCGGGTCGGTGGCGACGACCGTCGCCCGGTGGGCCAGGTGCGCCCGGCCCTCGGCCAGCGCCCAGGCCACCGCCCCGGCCTCGGCCGCACCGGCACCGGCCGTGCCGACGTCGGCCGTACCCTCGCCCGGGGTTGCCGGGTCGGAGCCGGCCGGGGTTGCCGGGGCGGCGAGCCGGCGGGCCAGCCGGTCGGCCTGTTCGCGCAGCCCGGCGGCCGTGGCGGCGGAGAGCGGCCAGGGCAGCGCCGCGCCACCCGCCGCCGACTGCCCGGCAAGGCCAGCGGGCTCGACGGACGCGGCGGGGTCGGCCGGTTCCTCCGCCGGTGCCTGTTCGAGGATCACGTGGGCGTTGGTGCCGGAGATGCCGAACGACGACACGCCGGCCCGGCGGGGGCGGCCGTCGGCGGCCCACGGGCGGGCCTCGGTGAGCAGCGCCAGCGGGGACGCCGCCCAGTCCACGTGCGGGGACGGCTCGTCGGCGTGCAGGGTCGCCGGCAGCGTGCCGTGCCGCAGGGCGAGCACCATCTTCATCAGGCTGGCCGCGCCGGCCGCCGCCTGGGTGTGCCCGATGTTCGACTTCACCGAGCCCAGCCACAGGGGCCGGTCGGCGGGCCGGTCCGGCCCGTACGCGGCCGTCAGCGCCTGCGCCTCGATCGGGTCGCCGAGGGTGGTGCCGGTGCCGTGCGCCTCGATGGCGTCGACGTCCGCCGGGGTGAGCCCGGCGTTGGCGAGGGCCTGCCGGATGACCCGCTGCTGCGCCGGCCCGTTGGGGGCGGTGAGCCCGTTGGACGCGCCGTCCTGGTTGACGGCGGAGCCGCGTACCACGGCCAGGATGCGCCGGCCGTCGCGGCGGGCGTCGGAGAGGCGTTGCAGGAGCAGGACGCCGACGCCCTCGCCCCAGCCGGTGCCGTCGGCGTCCGCGCCGAACGCCTTGACCCGACCGTCGGCGGCGAGGCCGCGCTGCCGGGAGAACTCCAGGAACGCCCCCGGCGTCGACATGACGGTCACGCCGCCCGCGAGGGCCAGGTCGCACTCGCCGGACCGCAGCGCCTGCGCGGCCAGGTGCAGCGCGACCAGCGACGACGAGCACGCCGTGTCGACGGTGACCGCCGGCCCGTGCAGCCCGAACGAGTACGCCAGCCGGCCGGACACCACGGACGCGCCGTTGCCGGTGGCCTGGTAGCCCTCCACCTCGGAGCGGGCGCCCAGCAGCAGCGTCGCGTAGTCCTGCCCGTTGGTGCCCATGAAGACGCCGGTGGCGGAGCCGCGTACCCGGTGCGGGTCGATGCCGGCCCGCTCGAACGTCTCCCACGTGGTGTGCAGCAACAGCCGCTGCTGCGGGTCCATCGCCAGGGCCTCGCGGGGGTTGATGCCGAAGAACGCGGCGTCGAAGTCGGCCACGCCGTCGAGGAACCCGCCGCTGCGGGCATAGCTGGTGCCCACCCGGTCCGGGTCGGCGTCGAACAGGGCGGCGAGGTCCCAGCCCCGGTCGGTGGGCATCGGCCCGATCGCGTCCCCGCCGTCGAGCAGCAGCTCCCACAGCTCCTGCGGCGACGACACCCCGCCGGGGAAGCGGCAGGCCATCGAGACGATGGCGATGGGCTCGTCGGCCGCCGGCCGGGCCGCGACCAGACCGACCGCCGGGTCGGCGTCGGCCGCGCCGGCCACGAGTTCCGTACGCAGGAACCGGGCCAGTTCCGCCGCCGATGGATGGTCGAAGACGACGGTCGACGGCAGGGTCAGCCCGGTGGTCCGGCCCAGCCGGTCCCGCAGTTGCACGGCGGCGAGGCTGTCGAAGCCGAGTTCCCGGAACGCCCGGCCGGCGGGCACCTGGTCGGTGGAGTCGTGCCCGAGCACCGCCGCCGCCTCGGCGCGGACCAGGTCGACCAGCAGGTTCTCCTGGCCGGTGGCCGGCAGCGCGGCGAGCCGCGCCCGCAGGCCGCTGGTGGCGGCGTCGGCCTCCGGCCGCTGCGCCTCGACGGCGGGGGCCGGGGCGACCCGGTCGAACAGGCGGCTCGGCCGCGCCGCGGTGAACGCGGCGACGAACCGGGACCAGTCCACGTCGGCGACGACCGGCGCGGGCTCGGGGGCGTTGACCCAGCGGCCCAGCGCCGCGACGGCGGCCCCGGGGTCGAGGGGGGTGAACCCCCGGCGGCGCAGGCCCTCGGCGGTCTCCCCGGCGGCCATGCCGTCGGCCGCCCACGGCCCGTAGGCGAGGGCGGTGGCGGGCAGCCCCTCGGCCCGGCGGGCGGCCACGAGGGCGTCGAGCAGGGCGTTGCCGGCGGCGTAGCCGGCCTGGCCGCCGCCGCCCCAGACACCGGCGACGGACGAGAACACGACGAACGCGTCGAGGTCCCGGCCCCGGCAGGCGGCGTCCAGGTGCAGGGCCCCGAGCACCTTCCCGGCGAGGGTCGCCGACAGGTCGGCGGCGGTCACCTCGTGCGCCGGGGCGGTCCCGCCGGCCGCGCCTGCGGTGTGCACGACGGCGGTGAGCGCGGGCAGGCCGGCGACGAGGGCCTCGACGGCAGCGGCGTCGGTGACGTCGCAGGCGACGACCCGCACCGCCCCGGCCAGCTCCTCGACCAGCTCGGCGGCACCGGGGGCGTCCGGGCCACGCCGGGACGCGAGGACCACCTCGGCCGCCCCGTTGGCCAGCAGCCACCGGGCGGTGTGCCGACCCAACGCACCCGTACCACCGGTGACCAGCACCGTCCCCGACGGACGCCACCCCGACCCGACCGGCGCGGCGGCCGGCACCAGCCGCCGGCCGAAGACGCCGTTGCGGCGGATCGCCACCTGGTCCAGGGCGCCGTCGGCGAGCACCGCGACGAACGCGGCGCGGGTGCTGCGGTCGGCGCGGGCGGGCAGGTCGACCAGCCCGCCCCAGCGGTCGGGCTGCTCCAGGGCGACGGCGCGGC
Source organism: Micromonospora carbonacea (assembly GCF_014205165.1). Classification (NCBI taxonomy): domain Bacteria; kingdom Bacillati; phylum Actinomycetota; class Actinomycetes; order Micromonosporales; family Micromonosporaceae; genus Micromonospora; species Micromonospora carbonacea. The sequence continues at coordinate 4,633,342 of NZ_JACHMZ010000001.1, forward strand.
CGAGGCCCCAGGCAAGCGCCGCCCAGGTGTCGGCGGCCCGCTCGCCGGCCGTGACCGGCAGGGCGGCGCGGCTGAGCGCCCACACCCGGCCGGGCAGGCCCGTGTCGGTCAGCGCCTGGACGAGCGCGAGCAGCGTCGCCGTGCCGGCCGGCACGCCCGGCGCGTCCGGGAGGGCCTCGTCCTGCCGGGGCAGCACGCACAGCACGCCCGCCCAGCCGTCCACTCCGGTGCGGCGCAGCCGCTCGCCCAGCTCAGCCCGGTCGGGGGACGGCGGGGCGGTCAGCGTGTCGACGGTCGCGCCGGCCTCGGTGAGCGTCTTCGCGACGCCCGCGTCGGTGCCGCCGCCCACGGTGACGACGAGCCACCGGCCGGTCAGCCCGGCCGCCGGGGCGAACCGCACGGGCTCCCACCCGATGCGGTACGACCAGCCGTCGAGCGCGGTGTCGCGGGTGCGCGCCTGCCGCCACTGCGACAACGCGGGCAGGGCCGAGCTGAGCGCGTCGAGGGCGGTGTCGTCGCCGAGTTGGGTGGCGAGGGCGGTCAGGTCGCCGCGTTCGACGGCGGCCCAGAACTCGGCGTCCCCACCACCGTCGGTGTCCTTGCGGGGGCGCGGCAGCGCCTCCGGCCAGAACCGCTGGTGCTGGAACGCGTACGTCGGCAGGTCGACGCGCTGCGGGTTTGCCCCAGCGAACCACTGCCGCCACGACACCGGCACCCCGCCGACGTGCAGCTCCGCCAGGGCAGCCAGCAGCGCGGTCGCCTCGGGCCGGTCCCGGCGCTGGACGGCGACCGTCAGCACACCCTCGTCACCCGGCAGGACGTCGGCCGCCAGGGCCGTGAGGACGCTCTGCGGTCCCACCTCCAGGAACGTGTCGACACCGGCGGCCCGCAGCGCGGCGATCCCGTCGGCGAAGCGGACGGCCTCGCGGACGTGTCGCACCCAATAGTCCGGGGTGCGGATCTCGTCGGCGTCGGCCAGCGCCCCGGTCAGGTTCGACACCACCGGCAGCAACGGCGCGGCGAAGCCGAGCCCGTCGAGGACCGACCGGAACTCGGCCAGCATCGGCTCCATCAACGGGCTGTGGAACGCGTGACTCACCGCCAACCGGCGCGTCCGCACACCCCGCTCCCGCCAGAGCTGCTCGACCTCGTCGAGGGCCTCGACCGCACCGGAGACCACCACGGACGTGGGCCCGTTCACGGCCGCGATCCCCACGTCGACGCGACCGGCGATCGACTCCGCCACCTCGGCCTCGGCGGCGTTGACCGCGAGCATCCCGCCCCCGGTCGGCAACGCCTGCATCAGGCGACCCCGCGCCGCCACGAGCCGACACGCGTCCGCGAGGGACAACACCCCGGCCACGTGCGCGGCGGTGATCTCACCGACCGAGTGCCCGCCCACGAAGTCCGGCACGATCCCGAACGACTCGACGAGCCGGAACAGCGCCACCTCGACCGCGAACAGGCCCGCCTGCGTGAAGACGGTCTGGTCGAGCAGCTCTGCGTCGGCCGTGCCCGCCTCCGCGAACAGCACGGGCTTGAGCGGCTGCGGCAGCAGCGGATCCAGCCGGGCGCACACCTCGTCCAACGCGGCGGCGAACACCGGGAACGCCTCCGCCAACTCCCGACCCATCCCGGCACGCTGCGCGCCCTGACCCGAGAAGAGGACCGCGAGCTGACCGCGCTCGGCGGCCGTGCCGGTGACGATCGCTGCGGAGGGCTCGCCGCCGTCGAGTGCCCGTAGCGCGGCGAGCAGCCCGTCCCGGTCGGCGGCCAGGGCGACGGCCCGCTGCTCCAGGGCGGGGCGCGTCGTCACCGACGACCAGGCCACGTCCAGCGCGGCAAGCGACTCGTCACCGGCCAGCCAGCGGGCCCACCGGCCCGCCTGCCCGGCAAGAGCACCCTCGGTGCGGGCGGACAGCAGCACCGGCACCACCGGCGGCGTCACCCGCTCCACCACCACACCCTCGACAACCTCCACCGGAGGCTGCTCGATGATCACATGCGCGTTCGTCCCGGAGATCCCGAACGACGACACCGCAGCCCGACGCGGCCGACCCACCACAGGCCACGGCGTCGCCTCGGTAGCCAGCGCAACCGCACCGGCGGTCCAGTCGATGTGCGGGGACGGCTCGTCCACGTGCAGGGTCGACGGCACCACGCCATGCCGCATCGCCAGCACCATCTTGATGATCCCGGCGACACCGGCCGCCGCCTGGGTGTGCCCGATGTTGGACTTGATCGACCCGAGCAACAGGGGGGTCTCACGGTCCTGGCCGTAGGTGGCCAGCAGCGCCTGCGCCTCGATCGGATCACCGAGGGTCGTGCCGGTGCCGTGCGCCTCGACGGCGTCCACGTCAGCCGGGGTCAGGCGGGCGTTGGCGAGGGCCTGCCGGATCACGCGCTGCTGCGACGGCCCGTTCGGCGCGGTCAACCCGTTCGACGCACCGTCCTGGTTGACGGCCGTCCCCCGCACCACGGCGAGAACCCGGTGCCCGTTACGCCGGGCGTCCGACAGCCGCTCGACGAGCAGCATGCCCACACCCTCCGACCAGCCCGTCCCGTCGGCGGCGGCCGCGAACGACTTGCACCGCCCGTCCTGCGAAAGCCCCCGCTGCCGGGAGAACTCGATGAACGTGCCGGGGGTGGCCATGACGGTGACGCCGCCGGCCAGGGCCAGGTCGCACTCGCCGGAACGCAGCGCCTGGGCCGCCAGGTGCAGCGCGACCAGGGACGACGAGCACGCCGTGTCGACGGTGACGGCGGGCCCCTCCAGGCCGAACGTGTACGCCACCCGCCCCGACAGCACACTGCCCGACGTGCCCGTACCCACGTAGCCCTCCACCTCGGCGGGCAGGTCCATGAGGCGCGTCGCCCAGTCGTGGTACATCACGCCGGCGAAGACCCCGGTGCGGCTGCCCCGCAGCCGGACCGGGTCGACCCCGGCGGACTCGAACGTCTCCCACGACGCCTCCAGCAGCAACCGCTGCTGCGGATCCATCGCCAGGGCCTCACGGGGCGAGATGCCGAAGAACCCGGGGTCGAACTCCGCCGCCCCGTAGAGGAAGCCGCCGTTGCGGGTGTAGGAGGTGCCGCTGTTGTTCGGGTCGGGGTCGAACAGGGTGTCGAGGTCCCAGCCCCGGTCGGCGGGGAACTCGGAGATCCCGTCCCCACCGTCGGCGAGCAGCGCCCACAGGTCGTCGGGGCTGGCGACTCCGCCCGGGTAGCGGCAGGCCATGCCGACGATCGCGATCGGCTCGTCGGTGTCCTTCGTCGCGCTGGCGACCAGGTCGGTCGCCGACTGGCGTACGCCGGCCAGCTCGGACCACAGGTGCTCGGCGAGCACGGCGGGGGTCGGGTAGTCGAAGACCAGCGTCGAGCCGAGCCGCAACCCCGTGGCCGCGTTGACCCGGTTACGCAGGTCCACCGCCGTCAGCGAGTCGAAACCCAACTCCCGGAACGCCCGGTCCGCCGGCACCGCCTCCGCGCCACCGTGCCCCAACACCTGCGCGACGAGGCCACGGACCAGGAGCACGAGTTGCGCCCGGCCTTCGTCCTCGGTGACGGCGGCGAGCCGCTCGGCCCACCCCCCGCCGCCCTGCCCCGCCTGGCGGCGGCTGGTGGTGGTGCTCGCGCCGACGAGGGTGCGCAGCATGGGCGGCACCACGCCGCCGGAGGCGGCGGCCCGCAGGGCGGGCACGTCGATGGTCGCCGGCACCAGGGCAGCACGGTCCGCCGCGAGGGCCGCGTCGAACAGCTCCAGACCCGTCGCCGCGCTCATCGGCGTCAGACCCGCCCGCGCCGACCGCGCCCGATCCACCTCCCCGACCGACGCCGCCATCCCGTCGGTATCCCACATACCCCACGCCAGGGACACCGCCGGCAGACCAGCCCCCCGCCGGAACACCGCCAGCCCGTCCAGGAACGCATTCCCCGCCGCATACGCACCCTGACCCGGCGAACCGAGCACCCCCGCAACCGACGAGAACACCACGAACAGGTCCAGGTCGAGGCCGGCGGTGGCCTCGTGCAGATGCCACGCCGCATCCACCTTCGGCGCGAGGACAGCCGCCAGCCGTTCCCCGGTGAGCCCCTCGACGAGCCCGTCGTCGAGCACCCCGGCCGTGTGCACCACCCCGGCCAGCCGACCACCGTCGGCGGTGAGCCGCCCGACGAGGGCACGCACGGCCTCGGCATCGGTCACGTCACACGCCGCCACCTCCACCGACGCGCCCAGCCCCGACAGCCGCCCCACCAGCTCGTCCGCGCCGGCAGCGGCGGCACCCCGACGCGACACCAACACCAACGACCGCACCCCGTGCACCGACACCAGATGCTCCGCGACCAGAGCGCCCAACGCACCCGTACCACCGGTCACCAGCACCGCACCGTCGCCCAGCGGGGCAACCGCCGGCACGTCAGGCACCGACGCACGCACCAGACGCGGCACCCACAGCCCGCCCGGACGCACCGCCACCTGACCACCGACGGCGGCATCGTCGAGGGTGCCGGCCAGCACGGCCGGCAGTTCGGTTGCGCCGTCGCCGTCGGCGGCCAGGTCCGCGAGGACGATGCGGCCGGGGTGCTCCGACTGGGCCGAGCGGAGCAGGCCCCACACGGCCGCGCCGGCCAGGTCGGTCACCCGGTCACCGTCGCGCGCCGCGACCGCGCCCCGGGTGACGACGACGAGCCGCGTGTCGGCGAGCGCGTCGGCCGCCAGCCACGCCTGCGCCACGCGCAACGCCTCCGACGCGACCGCCCGCACCACATCGGGGGCCGCGTGGGCGGCGGCGACCGGCAGCACGAGGGCGCGCGGGGCGTCGGCCCCTGCGGCCACCGCCGCCAGCAGGGCCGCCACGTCGGGGTACGCCACCAAGCGGCCCTCGCCCGCCGGCGCGTCGAGGAACCCGATCATGGTGGTGTCCTCGGGGGCGAGCAGCGCCCAGCCAGCGGGGCCACCGGTCGGGGCGACCTCGGCGGCCTGCCACACCACCTCGAACAACGACCGCGACGCCGCACCCGCGACACCAACCCCGGTCAACTCCCGCAGCGCCAGCGAATCCACCGACACCACCGGCACACCCGACTCGTCCACCGCAACCAGACGAACCCCGGAACCCACCCGGGTCAACCGCACCCGCAGTGCCCGCGCACCCGACGCGTGCACCTGCACACCCGAGAACGCGAACGGCACCCGCGCCCCCGACGCCCCTTCACCGAGCAACAACCCGATCGGATGCAACGCCGCATCCAACAACGCCGGATGCACCCCGAACCCGTCCGAGCTTCCCACCTCATCGGGCAGGGCCACCTCGGCGAACACCTCGCCGTCACCGGCCCACACCCGACGCAGACCACGGAACACCGGCCCGTACACCAGACCAAGACCTGTCAGACCCGCGTACCAGCCGGACAGATCCACCTCCGACACACCCGCCGGCGGCCATGCACCCAGCACCGGCTCCTCGGCGGAGGCTCCCGCCAGCACACCCTCGGCGTGCCGGACCCACCCGGCATCGCCGTCGCGTCGGGAGTAGATGGTCACCGGCCGCTCCGGCGCGTCGGCGGGGCCGTCGACGCGTACCTGGATGCGCACGCTTCCGGTGTCGGGCACGACCAGCGGCGCGGCCATGGTCAGCTCCCGGAGCCGGGGCAGCCCCGTCTCGTCGCCGGCCCGGACGGCCAGCTCCACGAGCGCGGTGCCCGGCACGAGCGCCGCGCCGGAGACCGCGTGATCCGCCAGCCACGGGTACGCGGCGAGGGACAGCCGGCCGGTGAGCACCACCTCGTCGTTGCCGGCCAGGTCCACGGACGCGCCGAGCAGCGGGTGCCCGGCCTCGCCCAGCCCGGCCCCCGACACGTCGCCGGTCCGGGGCCGGCCGGAGTCGGGCCAGTAGCGCTGGCGCTGGAACGCGTACGTCGGCAGGTCGACCCGCGCCGGGCCGCTGCCGGCGAACCACTGCCGCCACGTCACGGGAAGCCCGTGGACGTGCAGCTCGGCCAGCGCGGCGAGCAGCGCATGCGCGGCGGGCCGGTCGCGCCGCTGGGCGGCAACGGTGAGGGCGCCCTCGTCGCCGGCCAGCACGTCGGCGGCCAGGGCCGTGAGGACGCTCTGCGGCCCCACCTCCAGGAACGTGTCGACACCGGCGGCCCGCAGCGCGGCGATCCCGTCGGCGAACCGTACGGCCTCACGGACGTGCCGCACCCAGTAGTCAGCGGTACACAGCTCGTCGCCGTCGGCGAGCGCCCCGGTCACGTTGGACACGACCGGCACCAGCGGCGCGGCGAACGACAGCGTCTCCAGCACCGACCGGAACTCGGCGAGCATCGGCTCCATCAACGGGCTGTGGAACGCGTGACTCACCGCCAGCCGGCGGGTACGCACACCCCTGCCCTGCCACTCCCGCTCCAGGTCGTCGAGGACGTCGGCGGCACCCGACACGACCACGGCCGACGGTCCGTTCACCGCCGCGACCCCGACCCGGTCGCCCCGTCCACCGAGCGAGGCCAGCCCGTCCAGCGAGGCGAGCACCTCGGCCTCCGGCGCGGCCACCGCCAGCATCCCGCCGCCAGCGGGCAGGGACTGCATCAGCCGGCCCCGCGCCCCGACGAGGGTGCACGCGTCCGTCAGCGACAACACCCCGGCCACGTGCGCGGCCGTGATCTCGCCGATCGAATGCCCACCCACGAAGTCCGGCACGATCCCGAACGACTCCACGAGCCGGAACAGCGCCACCTCGACGGCGAACAGACCGGCCTGCGTGAACACCGTCTGGTCCAACAGGTCGGCGTCGCCGGTGCCCGCATCGGCGAACAGCACCGACTTCAGCGGCTGCGGCAGCAGCGGATCCAGGTGACCACACACCTCGTCCAGCGCGGCGGCGAACACCGGGAACGTCCCGTACAGCTCCCGGCCCATCCCGGCACGCTGCGCGCCCTGGCCCGAGAACAGCAGGGCCAACTGCCCCCGCTGCTCCGCGGCCCCGACCACCACGGCACCCGACGACTCACCGGTGGCCAGAGCCCGCAGGGCAGCCAGCAGATCGTCCCGGCCCTCGGCGACCACCGCCGCGCGCTGTTCCAACGCCGGGCGCGTCGTCACCGATGACCACGCCACGTCCAGCGCGGCAAGCGACTCGTCACCGGCCAGCCACCGGGCCCAGCGACCCGCCTGACCAGCCAACGCCGCATCCGTGCGGGCGGACAGCAGCACCGGCACCACCGGCGGCGTCACCCGCTCCACCACCACACCCTCGACAACCTCCGCCGGAGGCTGCTCGATGATCACATGCGCGTTCGTCCCGGAGATCCCGAACGACGACACCGCAGCCCGACGCGGCCGACCCACGGCAGGCCACGGCGTCGCCTCAGTCGCCAGCGCAACCGCACCCGCAGCCCAGTCGACATGCGGGGACGGCTCGTCCACGTGCAGTGTCGACGGCACCACGCCATGCCGCATCGCCAGGACCATCTTGATCACACCCGCCACACCGGCCGCCGCCTGGGTGTGCCCGATGTTCGACTTGATCGACCCGAGCAGCAGCGGCCGGTCGGCGGGCCGGTCTTGCCCGTAGGTCGCCAGCAGCGCCTGCGCCTCGATCGGATCACCCAGGGTGGTGCCGGTGCCGTGCGCCTCGACGGCGTCCACGTCGGCAGTGGACAGTCGCGCGTTGGCGAGGGCCTGCCGGATCACCCGCTGCTGCGACGGCCCGTTCGGCGCGGTAAGACCATTCGACGCACCGTCCTGATTGACTGCCGTCCCCCGCACCACGGCGAAGATCCGCCGGCCGTCGCGGCGCGCGTCGGAGAGCCGCTGCACCAGCAGCATGCCCACGCCCTCCGACCAGCCCGTCCCGTCCGCCGACGCGGCGAACGACTTGCACCGGCCGTCCTGCGACAGCCCGCGCTGCCGCGAGAACTCCACGAACGTGCCCGGGGTGGCCATCACCGTCACGCCGCCCGCGAGCGCCAGGTCGCACTCGCCGGACCGCAACGCCTGCGCCGCCAGATGCAGCGCGACCAACGACGACGAGCACGCCGTGTCCACGGTCACCGCCGGCCCCTCCAGGCCGAACGTGTACGCCACCCGCCCCGACAGCACACTGCCCGACGTGCCCGTACCCACGTAGCCCTCGGTGTCCGGCGGCAGGTCGGCCAGTCGGGAGGCGTAGTCGTGGTACATGACGCCGGCGAACACGCCGGTGCGGCTGCCCCGCACCCGCGCCGGGTCGACCCCGGCGGACTCGAACGTCTCCCACGACGCCTCCAGCAGCAACCGCTGCTGCGGATCCATCGCGATCGCCTCACGCGGCGAGATCCCGAAGAACGCCGGGTCGAAGTCCGCCGCCCCGGCGAGGAAACCGCCGTGCCGGGTGTACGAGGTGCCGCTGCGGTCCGGGTCGGGGTCGAACAGGGTGTCGAGGTCCCAGCCCCGGTCGGCGGGGAACTCGGAGATCCCGTCCCCACCGTCGGCGAGCAGCGCCCACAGGTCGTCGGGGCTGGCCACCCCACCCGGATAACGGCAGGCCATGCCGACGATCGCGATCGGCTCGTCGACGCCGGTGACGGCGCGGGCCGCCGCCCGGCGGTCGGTGAGCTGGCCGGAGACCTGCTCGTAGAGGTGCTCGGCGAGCACGGCGGGGGTCGGGTAGTCGAAGACCAGCGTCGACGCCAACCGCAGCCCCGTCGCCGCGTTGACCCGGTTACGCAGGTCCACCGCCGTCAACGAGTCGAAACCCAACTCCCGGAACGCCCGATCCGCCGGCACCGCCTCCGCGCCACCATGCCCCAACACCTGCGCCACCAGGCCCCGCACCAGCACGTCCACCTGGGCGCGGGCCTCGTCGGGGTCCAGGCCGGCGAGTTGGTCGGCCCAGTCCCCGCCGCCGCCCTGGCCGGCCTGCCGGCGGGTGGTCGTCGTGCCGACGAGGGCGCGCAGCATCGTCGGCACGGGGCCGCCCACGCCGAGGGCGGCCCGCATGGCCGGCACGTCGAGCACGGCCGGCACCAGGGCGGGGCGTCCGGCCGCGAGGGCCGCGTCGAATAGCTCCAGACCCGTCGCCGCGCTCATCGGCGTCAGACCCGCCCGCGCCGACCGCGCCCGATCCACCTCCCCGACCGACGCCGCCATCCCGTCGGTGTCCCACATACCCCACGCCAGGGACACCGCCGGCAGACCGGCCCCCCGCCGGAACACCGCCAGCCCGTCCAGGAACGCATTCCCCGCCGCATACGCACCCTGACCCGGCGAACCGAGCACCCCCGCGACCGACGAGAACACCACGAACAGGTCGAGGTCGAGGCCGGCGGTGGCCTCGTGCAGGTGCCACGCCGCGTCGACCTTCGGCGCGAGGACCCGGGCCAGCCGGTCGGCGTCGATGCCGGTGACCACCGCGTCGTCGAGCACCCCGGCCGTGTGCACCACCCCGGCCAGCCGACCACCGTCGGCGGTGAGCCGCCCGACCAGGGCACGCACGGCCTCGGCATCCGTCACGTCACACGCCGACACCTCCACCGACGCGCCCAGCCCCGACAGCCGCCCCACCAGCTCGTCCGCGCCGACAGCGGCGGCACCCCGACGCGACACCAACACCAACGACCGCACCCCGTGCACCGACACCAGATGCTCCGCCACGAGGGCGCCCAACGCGCCCGTACCACCGGTCACCAGCACGACACCGTCGCCCAGAGCGACCGGAGTGTCCGACGTTGACGCGCGCACCAGGCGCGGCACCCACATCCCGCCCGAACGCACCGCCACCTGACCACCCACGCCCGCGTCGTCGGCGACCCGGGCGAGCAGGCCCAGGGCGTGCGCGTCGAGGTCGCCGTCGACGTCGGCGAGGACGATGCGGCCCGGGTGCTCGGTCTGCGCCGAGCGGAGCAGGCCCCACACGGCGGATCCGGCGAGGTCCACGACCGGATCGTCCGGCCCGGCGGCCACCGCGCCCCGGGTGACGACGACGAGCCGCGTGTCGGCGAGCGCGTCGGCCGCCAGCCACGCCTGGGTGGCCGCGAGGACGCCGCTGGTGACCGCCCGTGCCGCCTCGGGAACGGCGGCGTCGGCGGCGGTGGCGGGCAGCAGCAGGTGCCGGGGCGCGGTGGCCCGGCCGGCGGCGACGGCGTCGGCCAGGGCGGGTACGTCGGGGTACGCCGGCAGGCCGGGCAGCGTCGTCGACAGGTTCTCGTCGCCGAGCAGCGCCCAGCCGGACGTCTCGCCGGTCGGGGCGGCCTCGGCGGCCTGCCACACCACCTCGAACAACGACCGCGACGCCGCACCGCCGACACCGACACCGGTCAGCTCCCGCAACACGATCGAGTCCACCGACACCACCGGCGCACCCGACTCGTCCACCGCGACCAGACGGATCTCAGAGCCAGCCCGCGTCAACCGCACCCGCAACACCCGCGCACCCGACGCGTGCACCTGCACACCCGAGAACGCGAACGGCACCCGTGCCGCTGCCGGCCCCTCGTCGGCGAGCAACAGCCCGATCGGGTGCAACGCCGCATCCAGCAACGCCGGATGGACCCCGAACTCCGCCGCGCCATCGACCTCATCGGGCAGGGCCACCTCGGCGAACACCTCGCCGTCGCCGGCCCACACCCGACGCAGCCCGCGGAACACCGGCCCGTAGATCAGGCCGAGGCCCGCCAGACCCGCGTACCAACCCGACAGATCCACCTCCGGCACACCCACCGGCGGCCACGCACCCAGCACCGGCTCCTCGGCCGTCACCGGCTCCAGCACACCCTCGGCGTGCCGGACCCACCCGGCATCACCGTCGGTCTCGGCGTGCACCGCGACGGGCCGAGCACCGGTCGGGTCGGGCGCGCCGACGCGCACCTGGACCCGTACGCCGCCGGTGGCGGGCAGCACGAGCGGCGCGGCGATGGTGAGTTCCCGGAGGCGGGAGACGCCCGCCTCGTCGCCGGCCCGGACGGCCAGCTCCACGAGGGCGGTGCCGGGGACGACGACCGTGTCGGAGACGGTGTGCTCGGCGAGCCACGGGTGGGTGGCGACGGAGAGGCGGCCGGTGAGCACGACCATGTCCTCGCCAGCGACGGTGACGGCTGCGCCGAGCAGGGGGTGCCCGGCCGCGCCGAGGCCGGCGCCGGTGACGTCGCCCGCGCGGGCGCGGCCGATGCCGAGCCAGTACCGCTCGTGCTGGAAGGCGTACGTGGGCAGGTCGACGCGCTGCGGGTCGGTTCCCGCGTACCACTGGGTCCAGGTGACGGGCACGCCGTGGACGTGCAGCTCGCCCAGCGCGGCGAGCAGCGCCCGCGCGGCGGGCCGGTCGCGGCGCTGGGCGGCGACGGTCAGCACGCCTTCGTCTCCGGCCAGCACGTCGGCGGCCAGGGCCGTGAGGACGCTCTGCGGGCCCACCTCCAGGAACGTCCCCACTCCGGCGGCGCGCAGCGCGGTGACCCCGTCGCCGAAGCGCACCGCCTCCCGCACGTGCCGCACCCAGTAGTCGGCCCGGGTCAGCTCCTGCGGCTCGGCCAGCGCCCCGGTCAGGTTGGACACGACCGGCACGAGCGGCGTCCGGAACGCCAGCCCGTCGAGGACGGCCCGGAACTCGGCGAGCATCGGCTCCATCAACGGACTGTGGAACGCGTGACTCACCGCCAACCGGCGCGTCCGCACACCCTGCTCCCGCCAGAGCTGCTCGATCTCGTCGAGGGCCTCGACGGCCCCGGAGACGACCACGGCCGACGGCCCGTTGACGGCCGCGATCCCGACGTCGACGCGACCGGCGATCGAGGCGAACACGTCGGCCTCGGCGGCGGCGACCGCGAGCATCCCGCCCCCGGCCGGCAACGCCTGCATCAACCGACCCCGCGCCGCCACGAGCTGACAGGCATCGCCCAGGGACAGCACCCCGGCCACGTGCGCGGCGGTGATCTCACCGACCGAATGCCCGCCGACGAAGTCCGGCACCACCCCGAACGACTCCACCAGCCGGAACAACGCCACCTCGACCGCGAACAACCCCGCCTGCGTGAACACCGTCTGATCCAGCAACGCCGCCTCGGGCGTGCCCGCCTCCGCGAACAACACCGACTTCAGCGGCTGCGGCAGCAACGGATCCAGGTGACCGCACACCTCGTCCAACGCGGCGGCGAACACCGGGAACGCCCCGCACAGCTCCCGACCCATCCCGGCACGCTGCGCGCCCTGACCCGAGAAGAGGACGGCGAGCTGGCCCGTGGGGGTGCCGGCGGCGGTGACGACGGTGCCGGACGGTTCGCCGGTGGCGAGGGCGCGCAGCCCGGCGAGGAGTTCGTCGCGGTCGGCCGCCGCGAGCACGGCGCGGTGTTCCAGGGTGGCCCGGGTGACGACGGACGACCAGCCCACATCGGCGGGGCGGGGGGTCGGGTCGGCGGCGAGCCAGCGGGCCCAGCGGTCGGCCTGGGCGGCGAGGGCCGCCTGGGTGCGGCCCGACAGCAGCACGACCGCCGGGTGGGCGTCGCCGGTGTGGGCGGACGCGTCGCCGGAGCGCACCGCCGTCTCGCCGGGCCGGGCGGCGGTCCGGGGGTCGGCGGGGGGCTGCTCGATGACGACGTGCGCGTTGGTGCCGCTGACCCCGAACGAGGAGATGGCGGCGCGGCGGGGGCGGCCCGTCTCGGGCCACGGCCGGGCCTCGGTGGCCAGTTCGACGGCGCCGGCCGTCCAGTCGATGTGCGGGGACGGCTCGTCGACGTGCAGGGTGCGGGGGACGACGCCGTGCCGCATCGCCATGATCATCTTGATGATGCCGGCGGCCCCGGCGGCGGCCTGGGTGTGTCCGATGTTCGACTTGATCGAGCCGAGCAGCAGCGGCCGGCCGGCCGGCCGGTCCTGCCCGTACGTGGCCAACAACGCCTGCGCCTCGATCGGGTCACCCAGCGTCGTGCCCGTGCCGTGCGCCTCGACCGCGTCCACGTCGGCAGTGGACAGGCGGGCATTGGCGAGGGCCTGCCGGATCACCCGCTGCTGCGACGGCCCGTTCGGCGCGGTAAGGCCGTTCGACGCACCGTCCTGGTTGACCGCCGTCCCCCGCACCACGGCGAGGATCCGCCGGCCGTCGCGGCGGGCGTCCGAGAGCCGCTGCACCAGCAGCATGCCCACACCCTCCGACCAACCTGTCCCGTCCGCCGACGCGGCGAACGACTTGCACCGCCCGTCGGCCGACAACCCCCGCTGCCGCGAGAACTCCACGAACGTCCCTGGGGTGGCCATCACCGTCACGCCACCGGCCAGCGCCAGTTCGCACTCCCCCGACCGCAGCGCCTGCACGGCCAGGTGCAGCGCGACCAGCGACGACGAGCACGCGGTGTCCACGGTGACCGCGGGCCCCTCCAGGCCGAACGTGTAGGCGACGCGGCCGGAGACGACGCTGCCGGAGTTGCCGGTGCCGATGTAGCCCTCCAGGCCCTCGGGCAGCTCCTGCACCTGGGAGGCGTAGTCGTGGTACATCAGGCCGGCGAAGACGCCGGTGCGGCTGCCGCGTACCCGCGCCGGGTCGAGGCCGGCGGACTCGAACGTCTCCCACGACGCCTCCAGCAGCAACCGCTGCTGCGGATCCATCGCGACGGCCTCCCGCGGCGAGATCCCGAAGAAGGCCGGGTCGAAGTCCGCCGCCCCGGCGAGGAAACCACCGTGCCGGGCGTAGGAGGTGCCGGGGTGGTCGGGGTCGGGGTGGAAGAGGGACTCCAGGTCCCAGCCCCGGTCGGCGGGGAACTCGGAGATCCCGTCCCCACCGTCGGCCAGCAGCGCCCACAGGTCGTCTGGGCTGGCCACCCCACCCGGATAACGGCAGGCCATGCCCACGATCGCGATCGGCTCGTCGCCGCCGCCGGTGGCGGCGACCGCCTCGGGCCGGTCGGCGGTCGCGCCGGTGAGCTGCTCGTGCATGTGCGCGGCGAGGGCCGCCGGGGTCGGGTAGTCGAACACCAGCGTCGAGCCGAGCCGCAGCCCCGTCGCCGCGTTGACCCGGTTACGCAGGTCCACCGCCGTCAACGAGTCGAAACCCAACTCCCGGAACGCCCGGTCCGCCGGCACCGCCTCCGCGCCACCATGCCCCAACACCTGCGCGACCAGGCCCCGCACCAGCACGTCCACCTGGGCGCGGGCCTCGTCGGGGGCGAGCGCGGCGAGGCGCTGGGCCCAGCCGCCGGCCGCGCCGCCGCCGGCCTGCCGCCGGGCGGGCGCGGTGCCGACGAGGGCGCGCAGCATCGGCGGTACGCCGGTGGCGGTGGCCGCCGCGCGCAGCGCCGGCACGTCGACGACGGCGGGGACGAGCGCGGCGGCGTCGGTGGCGACGGCGGCGTCGAACAGGGCGACGCCGACGGGCCCGTCGATCAGGCCGAGGCCGGAGCGGGTGACCCGGGACCGGTCGGCGGCGCTGAGGGTGGCGGCCATCCCGTCGGTGTCCCACATGCCCCAGGCCAGGGAGTGCGCGGTCAGACCCCGGGCGCGGCGGTGGGCGGCGAGCGCGTCGAGGAAGTGGTTGGCGGCGGCGTACGCGCCCTGCCCCGGGGAGCCGAGGACCCCGGCGATGGAGGAGAACAGCACGAACAGGTCCAGGTCGAGGCCGGCGGTGGCCTCGTGCAGATGCCACGCCGCGTCGACCTTCGGCGCGAGGACCCGGGCCAGCCGATCGGCGTCGATGCCGGTGACCACCGCGTCGTCGAGCACCCCGGCCGTGTGCACCACCCCGGCCAGCCGACCACCGTCGGCGGTGAGCCGCCCGACCAGGGCGCGCACCGCGTCGGGGTCGGTGACGTCGCAGGCGAGCACGTCGACCCGCGCGCCGAGGGCGGTCAGCTCGGCGGCGAGGTCGGCCGTCCCGTCGGCGGCGGGGCCGCGCCGGCTGACCAACGCGAGGGAGTCCACGCCCCGGTCGGTGACGAGGTGACGGGCGAGGAGCGCGCCGAGGGCGCCGGTGCCGCCGGTGACGAGGACGGTGCCGCCGAGGGGACGTCGGGCGGGCGCGGGCGGGGTGTCGGCGCGTACCAGACGGGGGGTGAGGATCGTGTCGGCGCGGACGGCGAGCTGCGCGGCGGCCGGGTCGTCGGCGGCGGCCGCGAGCAGCGCGACGGCGGGCGCGTCGAGGTCCCGGTCGATGTCGGCCAGGACGATCCGGCCGGGGTGCTCGGACTGGGCGGCGCGCAGCAGGCCCCACACGGCCGCGCCGGTCAGCTCGTCGGCGGGGTCGGCGTCGGTGGCCCGCACCGCGCCCCGGGTGACCACCGCGAGGCGGGTGTCGGCGAGGGCGTCGGCGGCGAGCCACGCCTGGACGGCGGCGAGCACGTCGGCGGTGCCGGCCCGCACGGCGGCGGGCAGCGCGTCGGCGGGCAGGCCGGCGGGCGTGGCGGGCACGGGCAGCAGGACCAGCGGGGGCACGTCGCCGGTGGCGGCCAGCTCGGCGACGCCCGGGTGGGCGGGGACGCCGGGCAGCGCGGGCGTGGCGGGGCCGAGCAGGGCGGCGCGGGGCGCGTCGGCGGGGGCGAGCGGCTCGGGCCGCCAGTCGACGCGGAACAGCGACCGGGCGGCGAGGGTGGCCGCCGACGGGTCGCCGCCGGTCATCTCGCGCAGGACGAGGGAGTCGACGGTGACCACGGGCCGGTCGGTGTCGTCGACGGCGAGCAGCCGCACGGCGGTGCCGGTGCGGGTGAGCCGGACGCGGAGGGTGTCCGCGCCGACGGCGTGCACCTGGACGCCCGCGAACGCGAACGGGGCCTTGGGGCCGGTGGTGCCGTCGCCGGGCAGCAGGGCGGTGGGGTGCAGGGCCGCGTCGAGCAGGGCGGGGTGCACGCCGAAGCCGGCGCTGCCGTCGGTGGTCGCGGCGGGCAGGGTCACCTCGGCGTAGACGGTGTCGTCACCGGCCGTCCAGGCGCGGCGCAGGCCCTGGAACACCGGCCCGTAGGTCATGCCGTGGCCGGCGAGGGCGTCGTACCAGCCGGCGAGGTCGGCTTCGACGGCGGCGGCGGGCGGCCACGCGCCGAGGCCGGCGTCGGCGGTGGGCTCGACGGCGGTGAGCAGGCCCTCGGCGTGCCGCACCCAGTCGCCGTCGGGGTCGTGGTCGGGCTGGCTGTGCACGGTGACGGCCCGCCCGCCGACGCCGTCGCAGGGGCCGACGCGGACCTGGACGCGCACCGCGCCCTGGGCGGGGAGCACAAGCGGGGCGGCGATGGTCAGCTCCGCCACCCGGCAGGGGCCGAACTCGTCGCCGGCGCGCAGCGCCAGCTCGACGAGGGCGGTGCCGGGGACGACGACCGCGCCGGCGACCACGTGGTCGGCCAGCCACGGCTGGGCGGCGACGGAGAGCCTGCCGGTGAGCACGGCCGCGTCCTCGCCGGCCAGCCGGACGGCGGCGGCGAGCAGCGGGTGCCCGGCCGCGCCGAGGCCCGCCCCGGAGACGTCGGAGGCGCGGCCGGCGGGCCGCAGCCAGAAGCGTTCCCGCGCGAACGCGTACGTCGGCAGGTCGACCCGGGTCGGGGCGGCGTCGGCGAGCAGCGGGGCCCAGTCGACGCGTGCTCCGGCGGCGTGCAGCTCGGCGAGGGCGGCGAGCAGGGCGCGGGGCTCGGCGCGGTCGCGGCGCTGGGCCGGCACGGCGAGCAGGTCGTCGTCGCCGGTCAGGGCGTCGCGGACCAGGGCGGTGAGCACCGCGCCGGGGCCGATCTCGACGAACGTGTCCGCCCCGGCGGCGCGCAGCGCGGCGACCCCGTCGGCGAACCGGACGGCCTCGCGGACGTGCCGCACCCAGTAGTCGGCGGTACGCAGGTCGTCGCCGTCGGCGAGCGCCCCGGTCACGTTCGACACGACCGGCACCAGCGGCGCGGCGAAGCCGAGCCCGTCGAGGACCGACCGGAACTCGGCGAGCATCGGCTCCATCAGCGGGCTGTGGAACGCGTGACTGACCGTGAGCCGGCGCGTCCGGACGTCCCGCTCCCGCCAGGCCCGCTCGATCTCGTCGAGGGCCGCGACGGCACCCGAGACCACCACGGCCGACGGACCGTTCACCGCCGCGATCCCGACGTCGGCGCGACCGGCGATCGACTCCGCCACGTCGGCCTCGGCCGCGTTGACCGCGAGCATCCCGCCGCCGGCCGGCAACGCCTGCATCAGGCGACCCCGCGCCGCCACGAGCTGACACGCGTCGGCCAGGGACAGCACCCCCGCCACGTGCGCGGCGGTGATCTCACCGACCGAGTGGCCGCCCACGAAGTCCGGCACCACCCCGAACGACTCGACCAGCCGGAACAGGGCCACCTCGACCGCGAACAACCCGGCCTGCGTGAACACCGTCTGGTCCAACAGGTCGGCGTCGCCGGTGCCCGCATCGGCGAACAGCACCGACTTCAGCGGCTGCGGCAGCAGCGGATCCAGGTGACCACACACCTCGTCCAACGCGGCGGCGAACACCGGGAACGCTCCGCACAGCTCCCGACCCATCCCGGCACGCTGCGCGCCCTGGCCGGAGAAGAGCAGGGCGACGGGGCCCCGGTCGGCGGCGCGGCCGGTGACGACGGCGTCGGTGGGCTCGCCGTCGGCGAGGGAGGTCAGGGCGGCGGCCAGCTCGGCGTGGTCGGCGGCGAGGAGCACCGCGCGGTGCTCCAGGGCGGTGCGGGCGACGAGCGACGTCCAGCCGACG
This sequence comes from Micromonospora carbonacea, assembly GCF_014205165.1. NCBI lineage: Bacteria > Bacillati > Actinomycetota > Actinomycetes > Micromonosporales > Micromonosporaceae > Micromonospora > Micromonospora carbonacea. The sequence continues at coordinate 4,650,981 of NZ_JACHMZ010000001.1, forward strand.
TCGGCCAGCCGGGGCAGGTCGCCGCCGGTGGCCCGGTCGGCCCAGCGGCGGGCCCAGCGGGCGGCCTGGCGGGTCAGGCCGCCCTCGCCCCGGGCGGAGAGCAGCACCGGCACCAGCGGCGGGGCGGGCGGCCCGGCGGCGTCGCCGTGCGGCCGGTCGGCGGCCTCGCCGTCCCGCCGCTGCGCGGGCTCGCCGGGCGGCTGCCCGGCGGTCGCGTCGTCGGCCACCGGCGCGGGCGGCTGCTCGATGATCACGTGGGCGTTGGTGCCGCTGACCCCGAACGACGACACGGCGGCGCGGCGCGGCCGGTCCACCTGCGGCCACGGCCGGGCCTCGGTGAGCAGCTCGACCGCGCCGGCCGTCCAGTCGACGTGCGGGGTGGGCTCGTCGACGTGCAGGGTCGCCGGCAGGGTGCCGTGCCGCAGCGCCTGCACCATCTTGATCACCCCGGCGACGCCGGCGGCGGCCTGGGTGTGGCCGATGTTCGACTTGATGGAGCCCAGCCACAGGGGACGGTCGGCGGGCCGGTCCTGCCCGTAGGTGGCCAGCAGTGCCTGCGCCTCGATCGGGTCGCCGAGGGTGGTGGCGGTGCCGTGCGCCTCGACGGCGTCCACGTCGGCCGGGGTGAGGCGGGCGTTGGCGAGGGCCTGCCGGATGACGCGCTGCTGCGACGGCCCGTTCGGGGCGGTGAGCCCGTTGGACGCGCCGTCCTGGTTGACGGCGGAGCCGCGCACGACGGCGAGGATCCGGTGGCCGCGCCGCTGGGCGTCGCTGAGGCGTTCGACGAGGAGCACGCCGACGCCCTCGCCCCAGCCGGTGCCGTCGGCGGCGGCGGCGAAGGAGCGGCACCGCCCGTCGGCGGCGAGGCCGCCCTGCCGGGTGAACTCGACGAACGCGCCGGGGGTGACCATGACGGTCACGCCGCCGGCCACGGCGAGGTCGCACTCGCCCTGCCGCAGCGACTGCACGGCCAGGTGCAGCGCCACCAGCGACGACGAGCAGGCCGTGTCGACGGTGACGGCCGGGCCCTCCAGGCCGAACGTGTAGGAGACGCGGCCGGAGATGACGCTGTGCGCGCCGCCGGTGAGCCGGTAGCCGTCCAGGTCGGGGGTCTCGTCGCCGGTGCCGTAGCCGGACGGGGACGCGCCGACGAACACGCCGGTGGGGGTGCCGTGCAGGCTGTCGGGGGTGACGCCGGCCTGCTCGAACGCCTCCCAGGTGGCCTCCAGCAGCAGCCGCTGCTGCGGGTCCATCGCGAGGGCCTCGCGCGGGGAGATGCCGAAGAAGACGGGGTCGAAGTCGGTGGCCCCGTCGAGGAACCCGCCGTGCCGGGTGTAGGAGCGGCCGGGCGCGTCGGGGTCGGCGGCGAGGAGCCGGTCGAGGTCCCAGTGCCGGTCGGGGGCGAACTCGGTGATGCCGTCGCGGCCGGTGGCGACGAGGTCCCACAGCCCGTCGGGGTCGCTGACGCCGCCCGGGTAGCGGCAGCTCATGCCGACGATGGCGATGGGCTCGTCGGCGGTGGCCGGGCCGGTGCCGCCGGCGGGGTCGTCGGCGGCGGGCGCGTCGTCGTCGAGCCGCAGCAGGGCGGCCAGGTGCCCGGCGAGGGCGGCCGGGTTGGGGTAGTCGAAGATGAGGGTGGTGGGCAGGGCCAGCCCGGTCGCGGCGGTGAGCTGGTTGCGCAGCTCCACGGCGGTCAGCGAGTCGAAGCCCAGCTCCTTGAACGCCCGCTTCGGCTTGACCGCGTCGGTGCCGCTGTGGCCGAGGACGGCGGCGGCGTGGCCGCGTACCAGGTCGGTGAGCTGCCGGTCGCGTTCGGCGCGGGTCACGGCGGCCAGGTCGCGGCGCAGGGCGGCGGCGTGGTCGGTGCCGCCGTCGGCGGGGCGGGCGGCGAGGGCGTCGCGGGCCTCGGCGATGTCGTCGAGCAGCGGGCGGGGCCGGGCGGACGCGTACGCGGGGGCGAAGTGCTCCCAGGCGACGTCGGCGACGACGAGGCAGGTCTCGCCGTGCTCGACGGCGCGGCGCAGGGCGAGCAGCGCGGCGGCCGGCTGCATCGGGTTGAGGCCGCGCCGGCTGAGCAGCCGCTGCGCCTCCTCGGTGGTGGCCATGCCGCCCTCGGCCCAGGCGCCCCAGGAGACGGAGGTGGCGGCGAGTCCCCGGGCGCGGCGCTGCTCGGCGAGCGCGTCGAGGTACGCGTTCGCGGCCGCGTACGCGCCCTGGCCGCCGCTGCCCCACACGCCGGAGATGGAGGCGAACGTGACGAACGCGTCGAGCTGCCGGTCGCCGAGCAGCTCGTCGAGGTGCGCCGCACCGGCGACCTTGCCGGCCAGGACGTGTTCGAGGACGTCGAGGTCGGTGTCGACGAGGGCGGTGAGCTGGGTGATGCCGGCGGCGTGCAGCACGGCGGTGAGCGGGGCGACGTCGTCGAGGCCGGCGACGAGGGCGGCGACCTGCTCACGGTCGGCCATGTCGCAGGCGGCGACGGTGACCCGTACACCGGTGGCGGTCAGCTCGTCGGCCAGCGCGGCCGCGCCGTCGGCGGCGAGTCCCCGGCGGCTGGTGAGCACCAGGTGCTCGGCGCCGTTGGCGGCGAGCCAGCGGGCGGCCTGCGCGCCGATCGCGCCGGTGCCGCCGGTGACGAGGACGGTGCCGCGCGGCTGCCACGACGTGACCGGGCCGGTGGTGCGGGTGGCGGCGCGGGCGAGGCGGCGCACGAACGTGCCATAGGGGCGGACCGCGAACTGGTCCTCGTCGCCGCCGCCGGCCAGGATGCGGGCGACCTCGGCCCAGCAGCCGGCGTCGGGCGCGGCGGGCAGGTCGACGAGGCCGCCCCACTGGCCGGGGTGTTCCAGGCCGACGACCCGGGCGAGGCCCCACAGGGCGTGCTGGGCGGCGCTGGCCACCGGCTCGGCCGGGTCGGTGCCGACGCCGCCGACGGTGAGGCACCACAGCGGGGCGGCCACGTCGGCGTCCCGCAGCGCCTGCACCAGGCGGGTGGTGGCGACCAGGCCGGTGGGGACGGCGGGGTGGCCCGGGTACCTGTCGTCGGCGAGGCCGAGCAGCGACACCACGCCGGCCGGGGGCGCGTCCCGGTGGTCGGCGAGCGCGGCGGCCAGGTCCTCGCGGGTGGCCCCGGCGGGGTCGACGGCGACGCGCCGCACCCGCCGGCCGTCGGCGGCGGCTTCGAGGGCGTCCACCCAGCCGGCCACGGTGGCGTCGCCGCCCGGCAGGACCACGAGCAGGTCGCCGGTCACCGTCGGGCCGGCGGGCGGCCCGGCCGGCTTCCAGACGATCCGGTACGACCAGCCGTCGAGCACGGCCCGCTGCAACCGGGCCCGACGCCAGGACGACAGCACGGGCAGCGCCGGGGCGAGCACCTCCAGGTCGGCGGGCGCGCCGTCGAGCTGGGCGGCGAGGGCGGCCACGTCGGAGCGTTCGACGGCCGACCAGAACTCGACGTCGACGACGTCGGGGCTGACCGGTCCGGCGGCGGTGGCGGCGGCCGTCCGCTCGGGCCAGTAGCGCTGCCGCTGGAACGCGTACGTGGGCAGGTCGACCAGGACGTCGGCGGGGGCGAGGACGCGGCGCAGGTCGACGGCGAGGCCGTGGGCGTGGGCGGCGGCGAGGCTGGTGAGCAGCCGCGCGGCGGCGTCCTCGCCGCGGCGGAGGGTGGCCAGGGCCCGGCCGGCGGTGCCGGTGTCGTCGAGGACCGCGGTGAGCGACATGCTCAGCACCGGGTGCGGGGAGACCTCGACGAAGTCGGTGTGCCCGGCCTCGACGGCGGTGCGCACGGCGGTGTCGAACAGCACCGGCCGGCGCAGGTTCTCCGCCCAGTAGTCGGCGTCGAGGGCCGCGCCGTCGATCCAGGTGCCGGTGACGGTGGACAGGATCCGCACGTCGGCGTCGCGGGGCACGACGCCGGCCAGGTCGGCGCGCATCCGGTCGGCGACGGGCTGCACGGCCGGCGAGTGGGAGGCGTAGTCGATGTCGATGAGCCGGGCGCGCACGCCCTGCGCGGCGTACGCGGCGGCGAGGTCGGCGACGGCCTGCGGCGGGCCGGAGACGACGGTGGCGTGGGGCCCGTTGACGACGGAGACGCTCAGCCCGTCGGGGAGCCGGCCGGCGACCTCGGCGGCGGGCAGGTCGACCGCGACCATTCCGCCGGTGCCGGCGATGCCGGCGAGGGCGCGGGCCCGCAGGGCGAGGATCTTGACGGCGGCGGCGAGGGTCAGCGCCCCGGCGACGTGCGCGGCGACGATCTCGCCCTGGGAGTGGCCGACGACGGCGCGGGGCGTCAGGCCGGCGTGCCGCCACACCCGGGCCAGGCCGACGCCGACGGCGAACAGGGCCGGCTGGACGACCTCGGTGCGGGTCAGCCACGAGTCGTCGGCGCCGGTGAGGACGGCGACCAGGTCGACGTCGAGCCAGCGGTCGAACTCGGCCTGGCACTCGGCGACGGCCTCGTCGAAGACGGGGCAGACGCCGATCAGGCCGGCGGCCATCGAGACGTACTGGGCGCCCTGGCCGGGGAAGACCCAGACGGGTCCCTCGCCGGGTTCGCCGGCCACGCCGGTGACGACGGTCCCGGCGGGGGTGCCGGCGGCGAGGGCGTCGAGGCCGGCGAGGAGCTGCGCCGGGTCGGCGGCGACGACGGCGGCCCGGTGCTCGAACTCGGAGCGGGTGGCGGCGAGGGACCAGGCGAGCCGGGCCGGGTCGAGGCCGGCGCGGGCGCGGGCGTAGCGGGCGAGGCGGGCGGCCTGGGCGCGCAGGGCCGCCGTGGACCGGGCGGACAGCGCCCACACGGTGGTGGCGGCGGGCGCGGCGATGAGGCCGGGCCGGTCCTCGGGTGCGCTGGCGGCGGGCGCGGCGTCGGCCTGTTCGAGGATGACGTGGGCGTTGGTGCCGGAGATGCCGAACGACGAGACGGCCGCCCGGCGCGGGCGGTCCACCTCGGGCCAGGGGCGGGGCTCGGTGAGCAGCGACACGGCCCCGGCCGACCAGTCGATGTGCGGCGACGGGGTGTCGACGTGCAGGGTGGCCGGCAGCAGGCCGTGCCGCATCGCCATGACCATCTTGATGATCCCGGCGATGCCGGCGGCGGACTGGCTGTGCCCGATGTTCGACTTGATCGAGCCGAGCCACAGCGGGTCGCGCCCGTCGCGGTCCCGCCCGTAGGTGGCCAGCAGCGCCTGCGCCTCGATCGGGTCGCCGAGGGTGGTGCCGGTGCCGTGCGCCTCGACGGCGTCCACGTCGGCGGGGGCGAGCCGGGCGTTGCTCAGCGCCTGCCGGATGACCCGCTGCTGCGCCGGCCCGTTGGGGGCGGTGAGCCCGTTGGACGCCCCGTCCTGGTTGATCGCGGAGCCGCGCACCACGGCGAGGACGCGGTGGCCGTTGCGCTGGGCGTCGGAGAGCCGTTCGACGAGGAGCAGGCCGACGCCCTCGGCCCAGCCGGTGCCGTCGGCGGCGGCGGCGAACGACTTGCACCGCCCGTCGGAGGCGAGGCCGCGCTGCCGGGAGAACCCGACGAACGCGCTGGGGGTGGCCATGACGGTCACGCCGCCGGCGAGGGCCAGGTCGAACTCGCCGGAGCGCAGCGCCTGGCAGGCCAGGTGCAGGGCGACCAGCGACGACGAGCAGGCGGTGTCGACGGTGACGGCCGGCCCCTCCAGGCCCAGCGCGTACGCGATGCGACCGGAGACGACGCTGGTCGCGGTGCCGGTGAGCAGGTAGCCCTCGTCGGCGCCGTCCGCGCCGCCGTCCTGGCCGACGCCGTAGCCGTTGGCGGCGGTGCCGACGAACACGCCGACCTTCTGCCCGCGCACCGACGACGGGGCGATGCCGGCGGACTCGAACGCCTCCCACGACGTCTCCAGCAGCAGCCGCTGCTGCGGGTCCATGGCGAGGGCCTCGCGGGGGCTGATGCCGAAGAACTCGGCGTCGAACTCGGCCGCCTCGTAGAGGAAGCCGCCCTGCTGGGTGGTGGAGCGGCCGACCCGGCCGGCCTCCGGGTCGTACAGGTTGTCCAGGTCCCAGCCCCGGTCGGCGGGGAAGCCGCCGATGGCGTCGCCGCCCGCGGCCACCAGGTCCCACAGCTCGTCGGGCGACGACACCCCGCCCGGGTAGCGGCAGGACATCGCCACGATGGCGATCGGCTCCCGGGCCGCCGCCGTGAGCTGCTGGTTGAGCTGCTTGAGCCGGCTGGTCTCCTTGAGGGAAGCCCGAAGCGCCTCGACGACCTTATCTGCAGACGTGGACATCAGTTACTCCGTACGTGGGCCAAGGTCAGGACTCGGAGCCGTCGAGCGCCAGCCTGATGAGGGTGTCGGCGTCCATCTCGTCGATGTCGACGTCCCCGCCGCCGGGGGCGGGCTCGGTGTCGTCGCCGTCGGTGAGCTTGAGCAGCAGGTCGAGGAGACCGGCCTCGCGGATGCGGGCCAGCGGGATGGTGGCCAGGGCCTGACGCACCGCCGTCTCGGCCGGGTCGGCCGCCTCCTCCCGGTGTGCCTCGGGGACCAGCGCGGTGAGCAGGTGGTCGGCCACGGCGGCCGGGTCGGGGTGGTCGAAGACGAGCGTGGTGGGCAGGGGCAGGCCGGTGGCCCGGGTGAGCCGGTTGCGCAGCTCCACGGCGGTCAGCGAGTCGAAGCCGAGCTCCTTGAACGCCCGCCGCGGCTTGACCCGCTCCGGGCCGGGATGGCCGAGGACGGCGGCGGCCTCCGCGCGGACCAGGTCGGTGAGGTGCCGGTCCTGCTCGTCGCGGGGCAGGGCGCGCAGCCGGTCCCGCAGGGCCTGCCCGCCGTCGGCCGGCGCGGCATCGTCGTCGGGGCGTTCGGCGGGCCGCGCCTCGGGCAGGTCGGCCAGCAGCGGCCGGGGCCGCGCCGACGCGTACGCCGGGGCGAACGTCGCCCAGTCGACGTCGGCGACGGTGAGGCAGGCCCGCCCGCGCCCGACGGCGACCCGCAGGGCGTGCACGGCGTCGGCCGGGGACATCGCCCGCAGCCCGCGCCGGGCCAGTTCCCGCTGGGCGTCGTCGGTGGCCATCCCGCCGTCGGCCCACGGCCCCCACGCCACGGAGGTGGCGGCGAGCCCCCGGGCGCGGCGGCGCTCGGCGAGCGCGTCGAGCCAGGCGTTGCCGGCCGCGTAGCCGGCCTGCCCGCCGCTGCCCCAGATCCCGGCGATGGACGCGAACAGCACGAACGCGTCGAGCGGCCGGTCGCCGAGCAGCTCGTCGAGGTGCGCCGCCCCGGCGGCCTTGCCGGTCAGCACCCCGGCGAGCCGGCCGAGGTCGGTGTCGACGAGCGGGGCCACGTCGTTGAGGCCGGCGGCGTGCACCACGGCGGTCAGCGGGGACGGGTCGGCGTCGACGCGGGCGAGCAGCGCGGCGACCGCGTCCCGGTCGGCCACGTCGCAGGCGGCGACGGTGACCCGTACGCCGAGGGCGGTCAGCTCGTCGCGCAGCTCCGCCGCGCCCGGCGCGTCCTCGCCGCGCCGGCTGGTCAGCACCAGGTGTTCGGCCCCGTTGCCGGCGGCCCAGCGGGCCACGTGCGCGCCGAGCGCGCCGGTGCCGCCGGTGACGAGCACGGTGCCGGAGGGCCGCCACCGGTCGGCCGCCGCCGCGTCGGCGGGGGTGGCCCGGGTCAGCCGGCGCGCGTACACGCCGGTGGGCCGCACGGCGAGCTGGTCCTCGTCGCCGGCGGCGGTGAGGGCCGCCGCGATCCGGGCGGGGTCGACGCGGGCGGCGCTGCCGGCGGGGTCGACGCGGGCAGCGGGGTCGGCTTCGGCGGCGGGCAGGTCGAGCAGGCCGACCCGGAGCTGCGGCAGCTCCAGGCCGGCGACGCGGCCGAGGCCCCACAGTCCGCCCTGGGCGGCGCTGCGGACGGCGTCGCCGTCGCCGGTGCCGACTGCGCCCCGCGTCACGCACCACAGGGCCGTGGTCGCCCCGGTGTCGTGCAGGGCCTGCGCCAGCGCCAGCGTGGCCGCCGTGCCGACGGGCACGGCCGGGTGCTGCGGGTGCGGGTCGTCGGCCAGGCCGAGCAGGGAGACGACGCCGGTGACGGGCCCGTCGGCGAGCGCGGCGGTGAGCCGCCGGGCCAGGCCGCCCCGGGTGGCGGTGGCCGGGTCGGCGGGCAGCCGCCGCACGTCCGCGCCGGCCGAGGCGAGCGCGGCGGCGACGTCGTCGGCGGTGTCGCCGTCGGGCCCGACGAGCAGCCAGCCGCCGGCCGCCACCGGCGGGTCGCCCGGGTCGATCCGCCGCCACCCGACCTGGTACGACCAACCGTTCACCGCCGCGTCCCGGGTGCGGGCCCGTCGCCAGGTGGTGAGGGCGGGCAGGGCCGGGGCGAGGGCGTCGAGGGCGGTGTCGTCGCCGAGTTGGGTGGCGAGGGCGGTCAGGTCGCCGCGTTCGACCGCCGCCCAGAACTCCGCGTCCCCACCACCGTCGGCGTCCTTGCGGGGGCGGGGCAGAGCCTCCGGCCAGAACCGCTGGTGCTGGAACGCATACGTCGGCAGGTCGATGCGGGACGCGCCCGTGCCGGCGAACCACTGCCGCCACGACACCGGCACCCCGTTGACGTGCAGCTCCGCCAGGGCAGCCAGCAGGGCGGTCGCCTCGGGCCGGTCCCGGCGCTGGGCGGCGACCGTCAGCACACCCTCGTCACCCGGCAGCACGTCGGCGGCCAGGGCGGTCAGCACACTCTGCGGGCCGATCTCCAGGAACGTGTCCACGCCGGCCTTCCGCAGCACGGTCACCCCGTCGGCGAACCGCACGGCCTCGCGGACGTGCCGCACCCAGTAGTCCGGGGTGCGGATCTCGTCGGCGTCGGCCAGGGCCCCGGTCAGGTTCGACACCACCGGCAGCAACGGCGCGGCGAAGGCGAGCGTCTCCAGGGTCGCCCGGAACTCGGCCAGCATCGGCTCCATCAACGGGCTGTGGAACGCGTGACTCACCGTGAGCCGGCGGGTGCGCGCACCCCGGTCCTGCCAGAGCTGCTCGACCTCGTCGAGGGCCTCGACCGCACCGGAGACGACCACGGCCGACGGGCCGTTCACGGCCGCGATCCCGACGTCGACCCGACCGGCGATGGACTCCGCCACCGACTCCTCGGCGTCGTTGACCGCCAGCATCCCGCCCCCGGTCGGCAACGCCTGCATCAACCGACCCCGGGCGGCCACCAGCGCACACGCGTCCGCCAGCGACAACACCCCCGCCACGTGCGCTGCGGTGATCTCACCGACCGAGTGCCCGCCCACGAAGTCCGGCACCACCCCGAACGACTCGACAAGCCGGAACAACGCCACCTCGACCGCGAACAGGCCCGCCTGCGTGAAGACCGTCTGATCCAGCAACGCCGCCTCGGGCGTGCCCGCCTCCGCGAACAGCACCGGCTTCAGCGGCTGCGGCAGCAACGGATCCAGCTCGGCGCACACCTCGTCCAACGCCGACGCGAACACCGGGAACGCCTCGGACAACTCCCGACCCATCCCGGCACGCTGCGCGCCCTGACCCGAGAAGAGGACCGCGAGCTGACCGCGCTGATCCGGGGTACCGACCACCACGGCCCCGGACGGCTCTCCCGCCGCCAGGGCCCGCAACGCGGCCAGCAGTTCGGCGCGCCCGGCGGCCGTCACCACCGCCCGCTGCTCCAACGCCGGGCGCGTCGTCACCGACGACCAGGCCACATCGACGGCGGCAAGCGACTCGTCACCGGCCAACCAGCGGGCCCACCGGCCCGCCTGACCAGCCAACGCCGCATCCGTGCGGGCGGACAGCAGCACCGGCACCACCGGCGGCGTCACCCGCTCCACCACCACACCCTCGACAACCTCCACCGGAGGCTGCTCGATGATCACATGCGCGTTCGTCCCGGAGATCCCGAACGACGACACCGCCGCCCGACGCGGCCGACCCACGGCAGGCCACGGCGTCGCCTCGGTCGCCAGCGCAACCGCACCCGCAGCCCAGTCGACATGCGGGGACGGCTCGTCCACGTGCAGGGTGGGCGGCACCACCCCGTGCCGCATCGCCAGCACCATCTTGATGATCCCGGCGACACCGGCCGCCGCCTGCGTGTGACCCATGTTCGACTTGATCGACCCGAGCAGCAGCGGCCGGTCGGCGGGCCGGTCCTGCCCGTAGGTCGCCAGCAGCGCCTGCGCCTCGATCGGATCACCGAGGGTCGTGCCGGTGCCGTGCGCCTCGACGGCGTCCACGTCGGCAGTGGACAGCCGGGCGTTGGCGAGGGCCTGCCGGATCACCCGCTGCTGCGACGGCCCGTTCGGGGCGGTAAGGCCGTTCGACGCACCGTCCTGGTTGACGGCCGTCCCCCGCACCACGGCGAGAACCCGGTGCCCGTTGCGGCGGGCGTCCGACAACCGCTCGACGAGCAGCATGCCCACACCCTCCGACCAACCCGTCCCGTCGGCAGCGGCCGCGAACGACTTGCACCGCCCGTCAGGGGACAGGCCGCGCTGCCGGGAGAAGCCGACGAACGCGCTCGGCGTGGCCATGACGGTGACGCCGCCGGCCAGGGCCAGGTCGCACTCGCCGGAACGCAGCGCCTGCGCCGCCAGATGCAGCGCGACCAGGGACGACGAGCACGCCGTGTCGACGGTGACCGCCGGCCCCTCCAGGCCGAAGACGTACGCGACCCGGCCGGAGGCGACGCTGCCGGCGGTGCCGTTGACGAGGTACCCCTCCAGTTCCGCCGAGGCTTCCAGGCGGCCCGCGTAGTCGTGGTGGATCAGGCCGGCGAAGACGCCGGTGGTGGCCTTCGTGTGGCGCGGGTCGATGCCGGCGTGCTCGAACGCCTCCCACGACGTCTCCAGCAGCAACCGCTGCTGCGGATCCATCGCCAGGGCCTCACGCGGCGAGATCCCGAAGAACCCCGGGTCGAACTCCGCCGCCTCGTACAGGAAACCACCCTGCCGCGTCGTCGACGTCCCCGCCCGATCCGCATCCGGGTCATACAACGCATCCAGGTCCCAACCCCGGTCCCCCGGGAACCCACCGATCGCATCCCCACCCGACGCCACCAGGTCCCACAACTGCTCCGGACTCGACACCCCACCCGGGAACCGACACGACATGCCGATGATCGCGATCGGGTCGTCGTCGTCCCGGGCGACGGCACGGGTGGTGGCGGTCGGGGCGGCGGAGTGGCCGAGCTGCTCGTGCAGGTGCTCGGCGAGGCGTTCCGGCGTCGGATAGTCGAACACCAACGTCGCCGTCAACCGCAACCCCGTCGCCGACGCCAACCGGTTACGCAACTCCACCGACGTCAACGAGTCGAACCCGAGCTCCTTGAACGCCCGACCACCCGCAACCGCCTGCGCCGACGCATGCCCCAACACCGCCGCCGCCTGACCACACACCAGATCCACCAACAACCGACGCGCCTCGTCCTGCGAAAGCCCGACCAGCCGCTCGGACCACCCCGTGCCGGCCCCGGCCTGCCCGGTGCGTGCCTGGCGGCGCGGCCCGGTCCGGGCCAGCAGCCGGACGATCGGCGGGACCTGGCCGGCGTCGCCGGTGATCCGCAGCCGGGCGGCGACCACCGCCGCCCGGGGCCCGGCGGTGGCGGCGTCGAGGAGGGCGGCACCCTCGTCGGCGGTGAGGCCCGTCATGCCGAGTCGGCCCAGGCGCTGCCGGTCGTCGGCGCCGAGCTGGGCGGTCATCCCGCCCGTGGCCCACATGCCCCAGCCGATGCTGGTCGCCGGCAGCCCGATGGCGCGGCGGTGCTGGGCGAGGGCGTCGAGGAACGCGTTGGCCGCCGCGTAGTTGCCCTGACCCGGCGAACCCAACGTCGCCGCGATCGACGAGAACACCACGAACGCCGACAGATCCAGGTGCGCGGTCGCCTCGTGCAACGCCCACGCACCGTCGACCTTCGGCCGCAGCACCGTGGCCACGCCGTCGGCGGTGAGAGAGCCGATCGTCGCGTCGGCGATCACCCCCGCCGTGTGCACCACCGCCGTCAACGGATGCGCCGGATCGATCCCGGCGACCAGGGCCGCCACCTGCCCCGCATCGGCCATGTCCACCGACACGGCCGTGACCTGCGCACCGGCATCCGTCAGCTCCGCCACCAACGCCGCATAGTCGGAACCCTCCACCGGCAACCGACGCGACGCCAACACCAACCGACGAGCCTGACCCGACGCCACCAGATGCCGCGCCACCACCCCGGCCAGGGTGCCCGACGCGCCCGTCACCAGCGTCGTGCCCTCACCATCGGCGGGCACCGGCACGGTCAGCACCACCTTGCCCACGTGCCTGGCCTGGCTCAGGTGCCGCAGC